>NZ_RAVZ01000249.1 GCF_003611635.1 Corallococcus terminator
GTTCCCGCCGAAGCCCCCGTCGCCCCGCAGCCTGCGAAGCGCTCCCGCGCGAAGCAGGTGCTGCCCCTCCTCGTGGGCGTGGCGGTGCTGGGCGGGGGCGCGCGCTTCCTCCTCACCCACGGCCACGAATCCACCGACGACGCCCAGGTGGAGGGCCGCATCGCCAACGTGTCCCCGCGCGTGTCGGGGCAGGTGGCTCGCGTATTGGTGAATGACAACCAGGCGGTGATGGCCGGCGACGTGGTGGTGGAGCTGGACCACGCGGACCTGGACGCCCGGCTGGAGGTGGCCCGCGCGGACGTGATGAGCGCGGAGGCCCAGCTCACCAACGCCCAGGCCCAGCTCACCCTCACGGAGACCAACGCGGGCGCCACCCTGCGGCAGGCCCGCGCGGGTGTCACCCAGGCCTCCAGCGGCATCAGCTCCTCCAAGGCGGCGCTCGACCAGTCCCGCGCGGACGTGGCATCTTCAGAGGCGCGCTTCAAGCTGGCGGAGACGGACCTGGGCCGCGTGAAGCAACTGCGCGAGCAGGGCGCGCTGTCGCAGTCCGACCTGGACACGCGTCAATCCGCGTTCGACCAGGCCAAGGCGGCCTTGGATCAGTCGCGCGCGCGGCTTGCGTCCACGGAGGCCGGCATCACCAGCTCGTCCGGTGGCCTGGAGGCCGCGCAGGGCAAGCTCACCGCGGCGGAGACGGGCCCCGTGCAGGTGCAGTCCGCGAACGCCGCGCTCAAGCTCGCGGAGGCCCGCCTCAAGCAGACGCGCGCCGCGCTGACGCTGGCGGAGCTGAACGTGTCCTACGCCCAGGTGCGCGCCCCGGTGGACGGCGTGGTGAGCCGCCGCACGGTGGAGGTGGGGCAGATGGTGGGCCCGGAGCGTCCGCTGATGGCCGTCGTGCCGCAGAACGACCTCTGGGTGGTGGCCAACTTCAAGGAGGACCAGGTCGGTGAGATGCGTCCGGGCCAGCCGGTGGACGTGAAGGTGGACGCCTTCGGGGGCCACGCCTTCCGCGGCCACGTGGACAGCCTCGCGGGCGCCAGCGGTGCCCGGTTCGCGCTGCTGCCTCCAGACAACGCGTCCGGCAACTTCGTGAAGGTGGTGCAGCGCATCCCGGTCCTCATCCGCTTCGACGGGGACTTGAAGGCGCTGCCCATCAAGCCGGGCATGAGCGCCTACGTGACGGTGGACACCGGCTCGGAGCCGGAGCCCCACAAGACGGCGGCGGTGGACGTCCGGAAGGCGGAGTAGCCCGTGGACGCGCGTCGCGACGTCATCCAGGGCTCCAAGGCGGGCATCACCATCGCCGCCATGGCGGCGGCGCTGATGTCCGTGCTGGACATCTCCATCGTCAACGTGGCGCTGAGCGACATCCGCGCGAGCTTCGGCACGCCGTTGGATCAGATCGCCTGGGTGTCCACCGGCTACATGATGGCCAACGTGGTCGTCATTCCGATGACGGGCTGGCTCCAGCGCCGGTTCGGCTTCCGCAAGTACTTCACCTTCTCCATCCTGCTCTTCACCCTGGCCAGCGTGCTGTGCGGCCTGTCGTGGAACCTCCCGTCGCTCGTCGCCTTCCGCATCCTCCAGGGCATGGGCGGCGGTGCCATCATCCCCACCTCGCAGGCCATCCTCTTCGCCCGCTACCCGCGCGAGGAGCACGGCATGGCGGGCGCGCTCTTCGGCCTGGGCGCCGTGACGGGGCCGCTGTTGGGGCCCACCGTGGGCGGGCTGCTCATCAACGCGGCGAGCTGGCACTGGATCTTCCTCATCAACGTGCCGGTGGGCCTCTTCGCCGCGTACATGGCGTGGCGCTCCATCGACCAGCCCCACTTCGAGCGCTCCACGGAGAAGGTGGACAGGAACGGCATCGCGCTGCTGGCGGTGGGCATGGCCTGCCTCCAGTACGTGCTGGAGGAGGGCAACCGCGAGGACTGGTTCGACAGCAAGCTCATCACGCTGCTGGCGGTCATCGCGGGCATCGCGCTCATCACGTTCGTCATCCATGAACTGGAGACACCCAGTCCGGTGGTGGATTTGAGGGTGTTCGCCAACCGCTCGTACACCGCGGCCACGGGGGTGAACTTCCTCGTGGGCACCGCGCTGTTCTCCGGCTCGTTCCTGTTCAGCCTCTTCTGCGGTTCGGTGATGCGCTACGAGGCGTTGGACATCGGCCTCATCTTCCTCAAGGGCAGCGCCATCCAGATCCTGCTGATGCCGCTCATCGGCAAGTTCGGTGGGAAGATCGACGGGCGCTTCCTGGTGGCCCTGGGCGTCATCGGCATGAGCGCGTCGCTGTGGGCCAACGGCCACCTCACCACCCGGGTGGACGAAATCACGCTGATCACCCCGGTGTTCATCCGCGCCTGTTCCATGGGCTTCATCTTCGTGCCGCTGTCGGTGATGGCGCTCAGCAACCTGCGTCCGGAGCAGCGCGGCAACGCGGCGGGCCTCTTCAACCTGACGCGCGAGCTGGGCGGCTCCATTGGCACCGCTTGGATGAGCAGCGCGCTCAGCCGCACCACCAAGGCCCACTTCACCGCCATCACGTCGCACGTGGACGTGTACGGGCAGGTGGCCCAGGAACAGTTCGCCCAGTTGAAGGGCGCCATGGCCGCCAGGGGCGTGTTGGATCCCACGGGCGCGGCGATGGGGCTGCTCGGGCAGCGCGTCAACGCGCAGGCACTGGTGCGGGCCTTCAACGCGAACTTCCTCATCCTCGCCGTCGTCTTCGCCTGTGCGCTGGTGCTGGTCGGCATGCTCCAGAAGCCGGACCCCACGGTGAAGGTGGAAGGCGCGCACTGATGGCGCTGGCGGACGGCTGGAAATGACAACGCGCGGGCCCGGATGTTTTCGGGTCCGCGCGTTTCGTTACGTCAGGGGATGCGGGGGACGACTACCGGCGCCACTTCTGCGCGCTGGAGCCGTTGCACTCCCAGAGCTGCAGGGGGGTGCCGCTGGCGGAGTTGCCGCCGGACACGTCCACGCACTTGTTGGCCTGGGGGTTCACCAGGTCACCCGCGCCGGAGAGGATGAACTGCTGCGCCGGGTTGCCGGAGCACGTCACAAGCTGGATGGCCGCGCCGTTGTCGCGCGAACCCCAGGCCACGTCCATGCACTTGCCGAAGGCGCGCACGGTGCCGTCCGACATGAAGGTCCACTTCTGCGCGTTGGTGCCGTTGCAGTCCCACAACTGCAGGCGGGTGCCGTCGGTCGTGTTGGAGTTCGGCACGTCGATGCACTTGTTGGCCAGGCCGATGAGGGGGCCGCCCGTGCCGCCGCCGCTGCCCGTGGTGGTGAGCGACAGGCCGTACGCGCCCAGGATGGGGTTGAGCGGCTGGAAGAAGGTGGTGCCGCCGGTGGAGCAGTTGCCGGAGCCGCCGGACGTCACGCCCTGCGCCTGGTTGCCGGACAGCCACGAGCCGCCGGAGTCACCGCCCTCCGCGCACGCGTTCGTCTGGGTGAGGCCGTACACGAGGCCCGCCGAGTAGCTGACCGTGGCGTTCTTCGCCTGGATGACGCCACAGCGCCAGCCGGTGGTGGAGCCCGAGCGACAGACGGAGGCGTTGATGCCCGCCTCCTGCGCGCCCTGCACCAGCACGTTGCCGCCCGCGTAGTTGTTCACCCACGGCTGCGAACCCCAGGAGCCGTTGGTGCGCACCCAGGCGAAGTCGTTGCCGGGCCAGTTGGCCGACACCACCGTGCCCTGGCCCACGCCGTTGAAGCCGCTGGTCCCCGTGCCCGCGCCGCCGCAGTGGCCGGCCGTCACGAAGCCGCCCGCCACCGAGAAGCCGATGGAGCAGCGCGCGTTGCCCGGGTAGTACGCGTCACCGCCGCGCAGGTCGTACAGGGGCTTGAACTCCTCGCGCGAAGGCACCACGCGCACCGCGTCGCTCTTCACGCCCGCCTTCGCCAGGAAGTCCGTGCCGCCCGTCAGCGCGGAGTCCTGCGCCAGCACCACCACGCTGTTGGTGGTGACGTCCACGTACCACGCATGCACCGTGCGGCCGGCCGACGTGCCCGCGCGATCCAGCTCCGCCTTCACCTGCTCCAGCGCCGCCTGCGTGTGCTTGACCTTCTGGGCCACCGCGCCCGCGCGCCGCACCAGGGCCGCGTCCGCGTCCGTGGTGACGCCCACGACCAGTTGGCTGCCGTCCGCGTTCATCCACGCGCCGCCAAAGCGCTCACCCAGCTCCGTGCGCAGCGAGCCTTCCACCCGCACCGCCGCCGCTTCCGCCGCCAGCCGCCGGCGCGCGCCGTCCGCCGTGAGGCCCAGGTCCCGCTGCATCGCGGAGAGGATCTCCGGCGACGCGTCCAGCGCGAACGCCGTGTCCTGCTGGGACGAAGCCGCCAGCGCCACGGACGGGATGACACCCAGGGTCGCGCCTGCGAACAGCGCCGTCGCGGTGGAGAACAGACCGAAGCTCCGCTTCATCGGGTCCTGCCTTTCGTGCTGCGGGGGAGGCGTGAAGGCAAACCCGATTGAGCCCTGGAGGTCAATCAATTCAAGGATTAGTAAAAATCTCTGACATATTTGCGTCATCGAAGAAAGTGAGAGAAACGAAAATGGCCCGGCGCGCCATGAGGGCGCACCGGGCCTGAGACTTGCTTCGGTATCAGGTGAAAGTCAGCGCTTCGACGCGTTGCTCCGCGCGCGGGCGGGGGCCCGGCGACGGCGCAGCGTGACGGCGCCGAGCATCAACAGCGCGGCGGCGAAGGGCAGGGTGCCGGAGGTGCCGGACGCGCTGCACCCGCCCGCCACCGGCTCACCGAGGGATGAGTCCCCGGGCAGGCCGTTGGGGTTGTTGGAGATGGGCGTGGTGGTGCCCGTGGGCGCCTGGCCGCCGATGTTGGGCAGCGTGGTGACGGGCGCTTCAGGCGTGGGCGTCACGGGGACTTCCGCCACGGGGGGCGTGGTGGAGGGGTCCTCGTTCGGGATGGTGGTGTCGTCCGGCACGGGCGTGGGCGCGGGCGTGGGCTCCACGGGCACCGGCGTGGGCGCGGGGGGCATCACGTCCTCCAGGGTGGAGGCCATGGTGAAACCGTCGTGGTAGATGGTCCCTTCGGGCTTGATGGCGTCGTCGCGGTACAGGCCCATCTTCAGGTAGTTCAGCTCCTTGCCGAACTGGTTGGCCCCGTAGGTCTTCGGCAGGGCCAGCTTCCCGTTGTGGTACAGCTCCACGAAGCCGACCTTCTTGTCCGCGGACCACTTCACGTGCAGCACGAAGTCGTGCCAGTTGCCCTGATTGATGGACGTCTGCCAGAGCACGGGCGTGGTGTTGCCGCCCACGCGCAGGTTGATCTTGTCCCCGCGCACGAAGAACTCCAGCGGCGGTGAGCCGCAGCAGCTCTCCTGGTGCCACTGGGTGATGACCTGCCAGGAGTCATGGACGGGGTAGTTCTTCGGAAACAGCGTGCTCCACTTGTAGAAGTACTCCTTCCCCTGCGTCTCGTGGGTCAGGTACAGCAGCTCGTTGCGATTGCCGCTGGCGTTGATGGGATCATCGCCCTGCTTCACGACGGCCTTGAGGGCGTACTTCCCATCGCGCACCATGTCCGTCACGACCTGCAGACGGCTGGAGGCAACGGTCTGGCTCCGGGTCCACTGGGACGTGTTGCCGGTCTCGAAGTCGCCCTTCCAGAGGATGCCCGCGGATGCGAGGGCGGGCATGAGGGAGGCCGCGGCGACGAGTCGAAGGAGTTGCTTCAAACAGGGGTCCTTTCGGTCCGGGTTGGGCGGAGGGGACACGTGGCGCGCGAAACTCCTTCCCGCGCGTCCCCGCCTGCCAAGCCCCTGTCGTCCGTGGGCTCCCTGGGCCGCCTGCTGGGGCGGTAGGGACACAGGGCCCTGCCGCCCGTCACTTCCCCAGGCATGCCGAAGCGCGTGATTCCGGGAGGATGCGGGCGCTCAAACCTTCTGATGGCAGCAGCCATGCAGGCGGGCCCTCGAGCGTCATCCCCCCAACAGCCTGACGGCCCGGCGTTCCGTCCCCCACTCGCGTCAGCGGTGGGAAGACAGGTCTTTTTCAAGATCGGCGGACATGCCCGTCTATTGATTCGTGGGGACCGAAAAACATCCGGCGTGCATGAATTTCCGGCGGCTTGCTGCCCAGCGCGTCATGGGACGCCCGGCGGGTGGGGGCGAGGCCAGGTCGGCGTTCGTCGGAGGTTGGTGTAGAACGGGCGGGAGGGGCGCCAGCAAGGGGGAGGCGCCCGAGGGGACCGCATGGTGAAGCCGGCGAAGAAGATGCTCTGGGCGCTGGCGCTGGCCATCCCATTGATGGCGGCCGGAGTCGCGGCCCTGAAGCCCGCGGCGTCCCCGCCGTCCGTCCCCGACAGCTTCTGGGTGGAGCGCAGGGCGGCGGCCCGCATCGAGTCCCGGCTCACGCACGCGGAGGCGGACCGCTACCGATCGCGCGCGCCCGCCGGAGGCTGTCCCGTGCCGGCCGAGCCGATGCCCCTGGGCCCGCTCGCTCGCATGGAGGCCCGGGAGGACTGGGGCGGCATCGCGGCGGCGTACGCGCTGGAAGCGGAGTGGAACCAGGCGGCCTCCTTCCTGGAGCGCATGCCGGCCTCCCCGGAGCGCGACAGCGACCTGGGCGCGGTGGCGCTCGCGCGCGGCGACTTCGAACGGGCACTGCGGCTGCTGGATGGCGCGCTCGCGGCGAAGCCGACCCTGCCGCAGGCGCTGTGGAACCGCGCGCTGGTGTTCCGGGAGATGGGCCTGACGCTGCGCGCGTCGGAGCTCTTCGAACAGGTGGCGAAGCTGGGCGAGCAGGGCTGGAGCCGCGAAGCCCATGCCCAGGCGCTGTCCCTGCGTGAGAGCACGCTGGAGCGCCAGCGTCAGTGGAAGGCGGCGCGCGAGGCGACGCTGGCCCTGGTGGAGGACGCGAACGCGCCGCTGCCGCTGGACGCCGCCCGTCAGCTTCCGGGCACGGTGCGCGGCGTCTTCTATGACGTGGTGCGCACCGCGGCATCCAAGGAGCGCGCACTGGCGCTGATGCCGCTGGCGAAGGAGTTGGATCGGTTGCAGGGCGGCAGCACGCTCGCGGACTACGTGCAGCGGGTGTCGAAGCGCGACTTCACCCGTCGCGGGGAGCTGGCGCGGCAGTACGCGGCGGCGATGCGACCGGGCGGCACGGTGCCCGACGGCTTCCTGGACAAGGCGCGCCTGCCCGGTGACGAAGACCTCTACATGGGGGCCATCCTCCGCACGCGCAACGGCACGATGAAGAACCTGAAGGACGTGCTGGAGCGCATCAAGCGCCTGGATGATCCGTGGTTCACGTACCAGGCGGAGCGTGACCAGGCCTACAAGGAGGTCGCGGACGGCGCGTGGTGGAAGGCCGAACAGCGGCTCTTCTCCGCGCTCCAGCACTGCCGCGAGGGCACGTTGACGGTGCGTTGCCTGGAGCTGGAGCGACGGCTGGCGGTCTTCTACTACGACATGCAGCGCGTGACGGAAGCGGAGCAGCACGCGCGCATGCTGTGGGCGGGCGCCCGGCAGCTTCGCGAATGGGACCTGGAGTTCAACGCGCTGGAGTCCCTCTCCCAGGTGGCGCGCTCCCGCAACGACCTGGGCAGCGCCCGCGCCTATCTGGAGGAATGGATGGCGCGCGGCCCCACGCGAAACTGCGCGTGGCCCCACGTGCAGTTGGCGCACCTGCACTACCTGGACCTGCGGCCGGCGGACGCGCGGCGTGAGCTGGACATCGCCGCAGCCTGCGCCGACAACCGCATGGAGCTGGTGTTCGGCGCCACGCTCGCGGAGCTGACGCGCTCCGGCTCCGGCCCCAATGACGCCGAGTGGCTGGGCCGCGTCACCTCCAACGCCGTGTCGGGCCCGGCGGTGCTGGGCGGCGACCGCGCCTATGCGCACTATCTGGAGGGCCGCTTCTTCCTGGATCAGGACCGGACCCGGGGCGAGGCGCTCTTGAAGACCACCATCGCGGAGGCGGATGCGCTGCCGCGCGGGGATGCGCTGGCGCGCGAGTCCTGGGCGCTCAGCCATTCGTCGCTCGCGGTGGACGCGGGCCGCGCGGGCGAATTCCCCAAGGTGGTGACGTTGATGGCCGCGCAGTTGGGCACGCCCGTGCCCACGCGCTGCGCGCTGGCCGCCAGCGTCCACGCCGAGCGCGCAGTGCTGGTGGCGCTGGGCCCGAAGGGTGAGGCGTTGGGGCACTACGACGCCGCGCGCAAGGAGCCCTTCGCGCGGGCGGATTCCTCCCGGCTGGTGCCGGAGGCCCTGCGCAAGACGCTCTCCGGCTGCGACCGGGTGGACGTGCTCGCGTGGGCCCCCGTCTTCGGCCGCACCGACCTGCTGCCGGCGGACATCGCGTGGAGCTTCCGCCTGGGCCGCGCCCAGGGGCCGCGTCCCTCGCCGGGCGCCAGTGCTTCGCGCCGTCTGGTGGTGGCCGGAGTGGATGCCCCGTCGCTGTTGCAACTGCCGCGGCTTCCCGCGTGGACTCCGGACGCGGAGCCGGGGGCCGCGCCGCCGGACGTGCTGTCCGGTTCGGACGCCACGCCCTCGCGCGTGCTGGCCCGCATGGCGGACGCCACGGAGATTGAAATCCACGCGCACGGCATCACCGACCCCAGCATCTCCGGTGCGTCTCTGGTGGTGTTGTCGCCGGAGGTGAACGGCCGCTACGCGCTCACCGCGGACGTGGTGCGCGAGCAGCGGCTCACCGGTTCGCCCACCGTGTTCCTGGCCGCGTGCAGCGCGGGCCGCACCACGGCCCTGCAGAGCACGGAGCCCTTCAGCCTGCCGGCGGCCTTCATCGACTCTGGCGCCCGCGCGGTGCTGGCCTCCACGGTGGACATCCCGGACGCGGCGGGGCGCTTCTTCGACGGCGTCCGTCGCCGGATCCACGCGGGGACGCCCGCCGCCGTCGCGCTGCGCGACGAGCGTCAGGCGTGGCTGGCCCGCGATGCGCGCGCCGCGTGGACTCGCTCCGTGCTGCTGGTGGAGAAGGCGGACTGACTGACGCGGCTAGAAGGGGGCCTCCAGGTGCGTGTTGCCGCCGGGGATGAGGAAGTGGTGGAAGGTGACGCTGGCGCTCACGTCCAGCGCCTTCACCCAGTGCCACCAGCCCACGGGCAGGAACACCATGTCCCCGGGCTCCAGCACCGTCTCCAGCACGGAGGCCTGCGCGAACAGCGGGTGCGCCGTCAGGTCCGGCTTGCCCGCGTCCACGTGGCTGAAGGTGCCCCGGTGCGGGTAGACGCGGTGGCGCTCGTAGGACGGCACCAGCTTCACGTGCTTGCGGCCCATCACCTGGCCCAACAGGATGTTCATGTTGTCGTGGTGCAGCGGGGTGACGGTGCCCGCGGGCCCCAACAGCAGCGTCATCATGTCCGCCTGCAACGACGGGTCGATGAGCCCTTCGGGGGCGCGCAGATCCTCGCGCAGCGAAGAGAGCCCCTCGTGCCGCCAGTTATCGTTGCGCGGCACCATGTAGTAGTCGTTCGTCTCCTTCCCGGACTCCACCATGGAGAGGAAGTCCGCGAAGGGCATCCGCGTGCGGTGCCGGTCGTGCTGGGCCGCGTGCTCCGGGTTCGCGTCGCGCCCCATCATCACCTCCACCTCCACCGGCCCGAAGTGTTCGCGGAAGTAGCCCAGCGACCACTTCTGGAGCGCTGGCCAGTCCTTCATCAGCCCGCGCAGCACCACCGGTCGGTGGCCGAAGTAGTAGCGGCGGAAGAACTCCTCCGGCGACAGGTGCTCGCGCACCTCCAACTGGCGGCCCCCGTCCTGGGAGCGCAGCTCGCTGTAGACGTCCATCAGCGACTCCAGCCACCCGAAGTGCCGGGCCACCTGGAGACACGCCTGGAAGTAGGGGTGCTTTCGCACCGCCTCCATCTCCTCGTGGGCCAGCGTCGGATCCACGCCCGCACCCACCAGGACCTGTTGCACTTCTTCCGACCCTACCCCCAGGGCCAGATTCTCAGCCAGCCACTGACGCCACTCCGGACGCAACAGGGACTTGTCCTCGTTCATTCGGAACTCCTTGAAATTCTTGAAGGATTGGCCCGAAGGGGCCCCCTCCTGCCAGTGCTCCAGGGCGTGCTATGGACTGGCCCCGTCCGTCTTTTTCTACCCATCCCAGGCTTACGCCGGACTTCCGTCGTACCAGGAGAAGCAATCCATGACCCCCGGAGACGTGTCCTCTGCCCGACCCGGAGCTTTCGAGCCCGACCACAGCGCCCCACACGTGAAGGGCTCGTACGTGAACTGCGAGCAGCGCGATCCGCGCCCGCGCAGGCGTCCGTTGCCGCCGCCTTCGGTTCCCGCCCTGCTGGAGGGGGCAGAAGTCGCCCGGTGAGCGTCCGGCCCGGCGGGCCTGTCCGCGCTTCCGGGCATTTTTCTCTCAAGAAACAAAGCGCTCGGCGTCTTTAGTCAGGAAGCCCACCAGTCACTTCGGGTCCTTGCGTCATGGCCAACCTCTTCAACCGGGAACGGCGCCATTTCGAGGCGTTCAGCCTGCGACACCGGCCCAGCCTGCTGGCCGTGGCGCGCCGGTTGTGCGCTCGCGGCGTCCTGGATCCAGAGGACCTGGTCCAGGAGGCCTTCGAGCGGGCGATGCCGGAGTACGGCCACCTGAAGGACCGCACGGAAGCGGCGTGCGCGGCGTGGTTGTGCACGACGATGACGAACCGGTTCCTCGACCACTGCCGAAGGCAGCGGACGGAGATCCGGGGGCTGCCGCACCTGGCGCTGGTGCAGGACCTGCCAGCGACGGGGGATGGGGAGCAGGAGAACTGGGAGCTGGTGGGCAATGACGCCTTCCAGGCAGCCATCGAGCAGCTCAAGCCGCACCTGCGGGATGCGTACAAGCTGCACGCGGAAGGCCTCCGCTACCAGGCCATTGCCGAGAAATTCAACGTCCCCGTAGGCACCGTGGGCAGCTGGCTGACGCTGGCGCGCCGGGACCTCAGGGAACTGCTGCTTCCGAGCGTCGCCGTGGCCCGGGAGCGGGGAGTCCAGGTATGAACGCGCATTGCACGAAGCTGCATCTCTTCATGGACGGAGAGCTGTCCGAAGCGGATGCGGAAGGCTTCCGGCACCACCTGCCGCGCTGCCCCGCCTGTGAAAGCGGCCTCCGCGACCTGCTCCAGTTGGAGCTGCTGGCGGCGCGCGCGCTGGGCACGGGCGCCGTGGAGCAGCCCGTGGAACAGCCTCGGGGCAATGTGGTGGCGCTGGGCGCGTGGGTGCGCCGCAATGCGCGCGTGGTGGCGCCGCTGGCCATGGCCGCCAGCCTCTGCGCCGTCATGGTGCCGCGCATGATGCCGGCGCCGGAGATTCCGGCGGTGGTCTTCCTGGAGAACCAGTCCACGCGTGCGCTGGAAGGCCGCGTCTCCCATGCCCGCGCGGACCAGTGGCGCCCCTACGTGCCCATGCGCGGCAACAATGGTCCTGGCGCGGAGGCCTCCGAGGCCCCGGCCCCGACCCCCCTTCCGCTGCGCCCGTTGGCGGAGATGGAGGAGCGCAAGGAGTTCCGCGGCATCGTCGCGGCCTACGTGCTGCACGGCCAGTGGCAGCAGGCGCAGGCGGTGCTGGTGCGTGAGCCCGCGTCGCACGCTCGCGACAACGACCTGGCGGTGGTGGCGCTGCACGACAGCCGCTTCCAGGAAGCGCTGAACCTGTTGGACCCCGTGGTGCGCGCGGAGCCGAAGCATGCGCAGGCCCTGTGGAACCGCGGCCTCGCGCTGTACGGGTTGAAGCAGTTCGAGCGCGCCGCGCGTGACTTCGAGCAGGTGGCGGCCCTGGGTGAGCCCGGCTGGAGCGATGATGCGCGCGGTCGGGTGGACGAAGCGCGCGCGCAGGCGCAGCGCCAGCGCGGCACCTCAGCGCCTTAGCTTCTTCGCGGTGCCCTTTACCGCGCGCTGGAGCGTCCACCATCGGGCGCCCCGCGCGGGAGTTTCGCCTTCGGACACGGGATGACGTGTCAGGCTCCTGGGGTTGTCGGAACACTCCAGGAGCTTGCCCATGCCCGAGTCCTCCCCCCGCGCCTCCGCCGACTACGAGACCGCCCGCCGCGACTTCCGGTGGGAGCGGCCCGGCCACTTCAACTTCGCCACCGACGTCATCGACCGGCACGCGGCCGAGCGGCCCCAGGCCCCCGCGCTCCAGTGGTCCGACGAGTCCGGGCGCTCTCTGTGCTTCACCTTCCAGGAGTTGAAGGAGCGCTCACTGCACGCGGCGCGCTTCCTCACCGGGCTGGGCCTGAAGCGGGGCGACCGGGCCTTCATCCTGATGCCGCGCGTGCCGGAGTGGTGGTTCCTGGTGTTGGGGTGCATCCGCGCCGGCATCGTCTTCATGCCCGGCACGCCCATGCTCACCGCCAAGGACATCCGCTACCGGTTGGAGGCCGCCAGCGCGAAGGCTGTCCTCACCGACTCAAGCTGCCTGGACCGCTTCGAGGGCGTGATGGACGTGGCGGGCGTGACGACGTGGGTGTCCACCGGGGACGCTCCCGCGCCGTGGACGCGCTACACGTCGGAGGCGCTGGCGGAAGGCCAGGCCGTGGCGTTCCCGCCGACGCGCGCGGAGGATCCGCTGCTCATCTACTTCACGTCCGGCACCACCGGCATGCCGAAGATGGTGCAGCACACGCAGGCCAGCTACGGCCAGGGCCACCTCATCACCGGCCGCTACTGGTTGGACCTGCGGCCGGAGGACCGGCACCTGACGCTCAGCGACACCGGCTGGGCGAAGTGCGCGTGGGGCAAGCTCTTCGGTCCGTGGAGCGAAGGCGCGTGCAACGTCGTCTACGACTTCCGCGGGCGGTTTGATCCGGTGGCCTTCCTCAAGGTGCTGGAGCGCGAGCGCGTCACCACCTTCTGCGCGCCGCCCACCGCGTGGCGTGCGTTGGTGTTGCAGGACCTGAAGGCGGTGGACCTGTCCTCGCTGCGCCACACGGTGAGCGCGGGCGAGCCGCTCAACCCGGAGGTCATCGAGACGTGGAAGGAGGCCACCGGGCTGTTCATCCGCGAAGGCTACGGCCAGACGGAGACGGTGGTCATCGTGGGCATGTTCCCGTCGCTGGAGCCGCGCATGGGCTCCATGGGCAAGCCGTCCCCCGGCTTCACCGTGGGCGTCATCAACGAGCAGGGCGAGGAGGTGGCGGACGGACAGGAGGGCGACATCGCGGTGCGCGTGAAGCCGGAGCGCCCGGTGGGCCTGTTCCACGGCTACCTGAATGACGACGCGGCCAATGCGGCCAGCAGCCGGGGCGACTGGTACGTGACGGGCGACCGCGCGGTGCGCGACGCGGACGGCTACCTGTGGTTCGTGGGGCGCTCGGATGACGTCATCAAGACGTCCGGCTACCGGGTGGGCCCCTTCGAGGTGGAGTCCGCGCTGCTGGAGCACCCCGCGGTGGCCGAGTCCGCCGTCATCGGCGTGCCGGACGACAAGATTGGCCAGCGCATCAAGGCCTACGTGCTGCTGACGCCGGGCCACACCGCGTCGCCCGCGCTCGCGCAGGAGCTGCAGGACTTCGTGAAGAAGACCACGGCGCCCTACAAGTACCCGCGTGAGATTGAGTTCGTCTCGGAATTGCCCAAGACGGTGAGCGGGAAGATCCGCCGCGCGGAGCTGCGCGCCACCCAGAAGAAGTAGGCGGCGCGCAGCGGCAGTGGACTACTTCAGCCAGTCCGAGTGCACGAAGCCGGCGTCGGGCTTGTCCCGCCGCTGGTACGTGTGCGCGCCGAACGCGTCGCGCTGGGCCTGGGTGAGGTTCTGCGGCAGCTCCGGGCTGCGGTAGCTGTCCAGGTACGCCAGGCTGCTGCTGAACACCGGCACCGGGATGCCCAGCTTCGTCGCCGTGCCCAGGAGCTTGCGCCACGACGGCGCCAGCTTCTCCAGCACCGGGGCGAAGGCCTCCGACACCATCAGGTTGGGCAGCGCGGGCTGCTGCTGGAAGGCCTCGCGCAGCGGCGTGAGGAGCTTCGCGCGGATGATGCAGCCGCCCCGCCAGATGCGCGCCATCTCCGCCAGCGACACGCCCCACTTGTACTCGTCGGACGCCGCCTGGATGAGCCGCATGCCCTGCGCGTACGTCACCACGCGCGCCGCGTAGAGCGCGTCGTGCGCCCACTGGGCAAGCTGCTGCTGCTCCTCGGAGGAGAGCGACACGGAGGGGCCGTGCAGCTTCTTGCTCGCGGCGACGCGGTCCTCCTTCTGCGAGGACAGGTTGCGCGCATCCAGCGCGGACGCGATGGAAGGCACCGGCACGCCCTTGTCGAGCGCCACCTTCACGGTCCACTTGCCCGTGCCCTTCTGGCCGGCCTTGTCGAGCACCATGTCCACCAGGGGCTTGCCCGTCTCCGGGTCGCGCTTGCGCAGCACCTTGATGGTCGTCTCCAGGAGGAACGATTCGGCGATGCCCTCGTTCCACTTGGAGAACAGGTCCGCCAGGGTCGCGGTGTCCAGGCCCAGGCCGCGGTGGAGCACGTCGTACGTCTCCGCGAGAAGCTGCATGTCCGCGTACTCGATGCCGTTGTGCACCATCTTCACGAAGTGGCCCGCGCCCTCCGGGCCCACGTGGGTGACGCACAGGCCTTCCTCGCTGCGCGCGGCGATGGCCTCCAGCACCGGCTGCACCAGCGCGTACGCGTCCTTGGGACCGCCCGGCATGATGGACGGGCCGTTGCGCGCGCCCTCCTCGCCGCCGGACACACCGATGCCCAGGAAGTGGAAGCCCTTCTCCTTGCACAGGGCTTCGCGGCGCCGCGTGTCCAGGTACCAGGAGTTGCCCGCGTCCATGATGACGTCGCCGGGCGACAGCAGCGGGAACAGCCGCGCCATCATCTCATCCACCGGAGAACCGGCGGTGATCATCAGCAGGATGCGGCGCGGGCGCTCCAGCCCGGAGACGAACGCCTCCAGCTCCGGGTAGCCGGCCAGGGCCTGCTTGGGGTTTTCCTTCTGGACCTTCGCGATGGCCTCCGGGTGGCGGTCCCACACCGCGACGCTGAAACCGTGGTCCGCGATGTTGAGGGCGAGGCTGGCGCCCATGACGCCCATGCCCACCACGCCGAACTGCGCAGGCTTTGTCTGTGTGCCCATGTTCCCTCCGAGCCGCGCCTACCCGTAGGCGGCGGGGTCCAGCATCCACTGCGTGTTCGTCACGTGCGACGCGGGCAGTTGCATATCGCCCTGAAGCACCCGCCGCATGGCGTCCCGCTTGCCCTCACCCGCCACCAGCCCCAGCAC
>NZ_RAVZ01000024.1 GCF_003611635.1 Corallococcus terminator
CCCCAGTACCTCGTGCTCACCGGAGGCTCGCCCTTCCTGCGTGCCATCGGCTTCGTGCGCCGCGTGGACGGCGAACCCCTGCCGGGCTTCGTCAACCTGTCGGTGTCGAAGATGGCCACGCTCACGCTGCCTACGGAGCCGGGCCAATACGAGTTCCGCTTCCAGACCCGCAACGGCAATGGCGACTTCAAGCTCGGCCAGCGCACCGAGCGTGGCTCTCCCAAGAACGTGCGCGACTTCGAGATGGAGCCCTCGGGCGCCGTGCAGATCTACCGCTTCAGCATCCCTTGAGCCGAACCGACAGGCTCCCATCCCTTCCGTGAAACACGAAAGATGGGAGCCTGCCTTGAATCAAGGGCCGGTCAGGAGCCGCGCGAGCATCTCAAGCCCCGGCGCTTCCAATGGCACACGCCCGCGCAACGCGGCGAACAGCGACCACCCATGGTTCGACAGGAGGACGACCCCCGCGTCCGCCTGGGGCGCGAAGCCCAGGAAGCCCACGGAGCCCCCCATCACCGACGAGCGCCACAGCACGTCGTGCCCACGCACCTGGGACACGGTCCATCCCAATCCCATACGCACGGGCCCCGCCTCCACGCGCGGCGCATGCGTCATCCCCAGGGCGCGAACGATGGACGGCTCGCCCCGTCCCAGGTTCGCATCCAGGAAGCGCAGCAGGTCTCCCGCGGTGGAGTGCAGCGCACCCGCGCCGGGGAGCGCCGGAAACGTCCAGGGCGGCACGGGCTTGCCGCGCGCGGTGTGTCCGGACAAGAGCCTCGGGAGCAGCTCGTCGGACACCCTCGCCGTGGTGTCGACCATCCCCAGGGGCTTGAAGAGCAGATCCCGCAGCGCGTGTCCGTAGTTCAGCCCCGCGCGCCTTGAGAGCGCATGGCCCAGCACGCCCATGCCCAGGAAGGACTCCGCATGGGGACGCGGTGACGGACGCTCCGGGTGGTAGCCGCGCAGGAACTCCCCGAACAGGCCCGCCGAATAATGGCCGAACGGATCCTCCGGGTTCTGCGGCGCCGCGTGCAGGTTGGGCGGCAGGTGCGGCAGGCCCGAGGTGTGCGTCGCGAGCTGCTCCACCGTGATGCGGCCCGCGACGTCGTCCACCAGCAGGGCCCGGGGAATCAGCTCCGACAGCGGAGTGTCGAGCCGCAGCCGCTGCCCTTCCACCAATACCGCGGCGAGCGCCGCCGTGAAGACCTCCGTGAGCGCGCCCAGGGAGAACACCGCATCCGTGGGCGGAGGTGTCCCCTTGCCCTTGAGGCCCAGCACGTGGTGCTCCCCCCGCAGGGTGATGCCCGCGCACAGGGCCGCGGAGCGATACCCGCGCACGTAACGCCGCGTCTCGGCCTGGAGGAGTTCGGAAGGGATCGGCATGGGGTGGTGCGGCTCTTACGGGCCCCCTGCCCCGCGACGCAAGCCTTCCAGACCGCTCCTGTCAGGCGTGCCCCTGCGCCAGCGTCCACCTGTTGGAAGGACACGCACCCACGACACGTCGCCCGCGTTCGCCCCTGCTGGCGTTCGCCGTGGCCGTGTCAGGTCCCGCAGGTGCCGGCGTCAGACACGGCCCGCCTGCCCTTCCACGCCGCATCGCCGACCCCGGAAGGGCCGCGCCCACCCTGACGAAAGGTTCGTGGATGTCCCTTCCCCGCTCCCGGTCCGTCCCTCCCGCCCTCCTCTTCGGTCGCAATCCGCACCAGTCCGACACGTTCGACGTGGAAGCGGACGCGGCGGAAGCGCTCGGACTCGACACGTATCAGGCGGACCTCTCCGCACTGCTGTCCGGCGATGCGTCACGGGCGCTCGCGGGCGTTCCGGAGCGAGGACACCTCCCGCTGCTCTATCGCGGCTGGATGCTCACGGAAGAGGAGTACGGCGCACTCGATGAAGCCGTCACCGCGCTCGGCCACCGGTTGATGACCACCCCCGAGCAGTACGCCACCGCGAACTACCTGCCGAACTGGTATCCGCGCCTCGCTGGCTACACCGCGCGCTCCGTGTGGACCGACGGGCCGGATGCCCCCGGAGCGTGGCAGGCGGCGCGGGTGCTGGGGCCTCCGCCGTGGATCGTGAAGGACCATGTGAAGTCCGCCAAGGAGCGCTGGGCGGAGGCGTGCTTCGTTCCAGCCGGCGCCACGCGCGAGGACTTCGAGCGCACCTGCGCCAACCTCCTGGACGAGCGCGGCGACCGCTTCGAGCGGGGCTTCGTGGTCCGCCGCTTCCTGCCACTCAAGGTTTACGGAAGGACCCCGGCGGGACCCGCGCACCTGGAGTTCCGCCTGTTCTTCGGCAGGGGCCGGCTGATCGCGGCCGAGCCGTACCATGAGTTCGACGTGGAGGTTCCGGACTTCACCGCCTTCGAAGCGCTGGGCAGGCGCGTCCCGTCGCCCTTCTTCACCCTGGATGTCGCGATGATGGAGGACGGCGGATGGGCCGTGGTGGAGGTGAATGACGGAGGCGTCTCCGGCCTTCCGCCCGGCCTCGATCCCCGGGAGCTCTTCGCCGCGCTCCTCGGCGTGTGATGGGCGGCAGCCTCACATCGAGGAGGTGTATTTCCGGGAAGCCTCCTCGAAGCCGATGATGGGCGCGACGAGCAATCCGTCGGGCAGGCGGCGCCCTCCGAGAGGGTCGATGGCATCAAGGGCATAGGACGGTGCTTTCGGATCCAGGCCCGAGATGATCACATCGAAGGTCGTCGCCGGACCGCCCTGGGGCACGAACCAGTGGATGTTGTCTCGCGCCGAGCACATGGTCGAAACCTCCCCCGTGGCCGCGAGATGATCCCGGGTGGGACGGATGACCATCGCTCCGTCTTCGTCCCGCACCCGATCGAAATTGCGGATGCGGAACCGGCCTTCGACGACCATGTGCGCGGACACCATGTTCTTGTGTCCGTGCGGCGTGATGACGTTGTGGGGCTGGAACTCGAACAGGGCCGTGGCGTAGTTCAGGCGGCGTGGCGCACCCGCACCATCGAGAAACACGACCGAGCGCTTCCTCGGGTCATTCGTGCCGCCGACATTCCCCGCCTTGAGCCGGGACCGCCGCACCTCGGCCATCAACTCCGCGACATCGACTTCGGCGGCCAGCCGTTCCACTTCGGTGCACCAGCCCTCCGGACGGACCTGGCCAGAAGCAAGCGTCCGGGCGAGCTCCTGCTGACGGTCCACCCAGCGGCCCGGCGAAAGACGCCGGGAGGGCGGCGCGGCCCGCGCCTCGCCGAGCAGGGCATAGAGCACAAAGCCAGACATCATCGCGCCAAGGTGGCCCCGGCGGGTCAGGCCCAGGACCTCCGTGGCGGATTCAGCTCCAGTCGCTTCGTCGGATGCGCTCATGCGTCCTGCCTTCGCCAGGGTCTTCCCGCCCCTCGCAGGCTGGCACATCCCACCTCGTCGTGGAACGCATCCTGGCCCGATGCGACGTCCCAGGGCCCGGTGCTACCGTCGCGGCCATGAAGGCCTGTCCCTCGCGAAACCGCTCACTGCTCCACCGCCTCGCCGCCCTCCTCCTCGTGGGCGCCACCGCGTGCGGAGGCTGTCAGGCGACCGATGCCGAGCGCGCCGCGAAGGAGCGCGCGGCTATCGAGGAGCGCATGCGCGACTCCGTCGCCATCCTCCCCTACCGCGCCTTCAAGCTCACCCTGCGCGCGGATGGCGATCCCCGCGCCCCGGAGGAGGTCGCCCTGCTCTGGAAGGCGCTGGCCGAAACGCGCGAGCTTCCCGACAAGCCCCTCACCGACGAAGCGACGCGCGACGCGGCCCGCACATACCTGAACCTGGGCGTCGCCTTCTACAAGGCACGCAAGACGCTCCAGACGCGCGACGAGGACGAGTTCCCCCTGCTGTGGTCCAAATGGATGCCCGGCAGCCCCGTGCCCATGGCCGCCTATGACGCGGGCCACGAGCACGCGATGCTCGCCTCCGTCTGGCTCCTGCTGGACCGGGCCGCGAAGGCCGGCCACATCCCCTCCACGGAGCTGGCCCTCTACGAACTGTCGCGCGCCACGCCGACCCCCACCTGGTCCCCGCCCCTGCGCGCGGCGGTGCAGGCGAACCGGGGCCTCGCCTTCTGTCAGGCCGGCTACCACTACGCCGCCGAGGAGGAACTGAACGCCTTCCTCATCGAGGCCGAGCGTCTCCCCGCCGAGGACTTCGGGTCCATCCGCGGAAGCACGCCCGCGCAGTCGCGCGAGATGGTTCTCGCCGCCGGGCACTTCCTGCGCGCGTGGAACCGCATGGCCCTCAAGCGGCAACCGGCCGCCGAGGACGACATCGAACAGGGCCTGCGCTCACTCCAGACGCTGGGCGTGGAGAACGAGCTTACGTGGTGGGGCTGGGCCTTCATCCACGCACGGCGCGAACGCTACGCGGAGGCCGCGGCCTCGCTCGACAAGCTCGCGGCCAGTCCCTTCCTGGAGGAGACGGAGCGCCGCGAGGTCCATGAAAGCGCGGCGGCCCTGCGCAACCACGGCGACAGCCTGCCCGTGTTCCAGCAGGCCCGCGCGGGCCTCCTCCTCGGACGGGCGTTGCTTGCGCGCGCCGGGGGCCTGGAGCACGTGCTCACCGTGGCGCTCGGCCCCGAACAGGCGAAGCAGCTCTACGCGCCCATCGCCTGGATGGAGCGGGTGCGCCAGGGCACCGCGACCCTCTCCCCGGAGCAGGTGGCCCAGGGCGCGGGCGAGACGCTCGACCGCGCGCGAGAAGCGGGCAGCAAGGGCTGGGATGCCCTCAAGCAGCGCCTGGGCGACAAGGCCACGGCCGGGGACACGCCCCCGTGACGCGGAGCCTCGCGGCGCCCGTGGGGTAGACCTCCAGGCCCGCCCCCCCAGGCCGAGGAGGGACTGGGATGAAGCACCTCCCTCGCACGGCTATCCTGGAGCGCGATGACAACCCACGCTTCAGGGGCCCCCATGCGCAATCCGTCCCAGCCGCTCGCGATGTTCGCGGTCTTGATGTGCAGCCTGTTCGTCGCCCCCACCGCCTCCGCGCAGGCCCCGCTCCGGGCAAGGATTGACGCCTTCGTGCAGGCTGAACTGGCCCGTCAGAAGGTGCCCGGCCTCGCCGTGGGCGTGGTGAGCCATGGCAAGGTCCTGCTGGCGAAAGGCTATGGCTTTTCCAATCTGGAACACCGCGTCCCGGTCACCGCCGACACGCTCTTCCAGTCCGGCTCCGTGGGCAAACAGTTCACCACGATGGCGGTAATGGCCCAGGTGGAGGCAGGAAGGCTGTCCCTGTCCGACAAGGTGACGAAGTTCTTCCCCGACGCGCCCGCGACCTGGAGCGCCATCACGGTGCGCCACCTGCTGACGCACACCTCCGGCATCGCCGACCTGGAGGGACTGCTCGACACGCGCAAGGACTACACGGACGAGGAGCTGGCGCGCTTCGCGTATGCCCTGCCCCTCGAATTTTCCGCCGGCTCCCGCTGGAACTACAGCAACACCGGCTATGTCCTGCTGGGCATCCTCGTGAACCGCGTCGCGGGCACCTTCTACGGGAACGTCCTCGCGGAGCAGGTCTTCAAGCCCGCCGGAATGAAGACCGCGCGCGGCATCAGCGAGGCGGACATCGTCCCGAACCGCGCGGCCGGCTACCGGCAGGTCGACGGCGAATTGAAGAACCAGGAGTGGGTTTCCCCGTCGCTCAACACCACCGGAGACGGCTCGCTCTATGTCTCCGTGAAGGACATGCTGGCCTGGGATGCCGCCGTGCAGCGGCAAGCCTTCCTCACCCCGGAGAGCTGGAAGGAGATCCTCTCCCCCGTGAAGCTCAACAGCGGGGCCCCCTACCCCTATGGCTTCGGATGGCAGCTTGAAGAGCGCGGCGGCAAGCCCATCCACCTGCACGGCGGCGCGTGGCAGGGCTTCCGGAGCACCTTCGCGCGCTACATCGGGGACTCGCTCTCCATCGTCGTGCTGGCCAACGCGGACTTCGCCCAGACCGGGAGCTTCGTGGATGGCATCGCCACGCTCGTCAATCCCTCGCTCGCCATCCCTCCCCTCGCGCCCATCGAGGACCGCGAGCCCCACGTCACCGCTCGACTCAAGCAATTGCTGGAGCAGGCCCGGACCGGGACGCTCTCTCCCGGTGACTTCGCGTCCCTTCCGCCGAAGGCCTTCGAGGAACTCGCGAAGCGCCACCAGCAGGCCCTGGGGGCGCTGGGGCCCGCGGGGGCCCTGGTGCTGGCGCAGCGGCTCACCCGGGGCGATGACCGCCTCTACACGTACCTGGTGACGTTCGGGCCCCGGACCTTCCGCTACTTCGTGGTGCTCACCCCCGAGGACCGGGTGGCGGCCTTCGGCATGAGACCGCACACGCCCTGAGCGCATCCTCCCCCTGCTCGCCTGCCTGCATCGCCTTCCCAGGAAGGCAGACAGGCAGGCGGCCTCCGGGGCCAGCCTCTGCTCACGACGAAGGGAGGGCCCAGCTTCCTGGAAAGCCTTCTTCCCCTTCCAAGGAGCAGCACCCGATGAAAGCCATCTGCTGGCACGGTCACGGGGACGTCCGCTACGAGACCGTCCCCGACCCGAAAATCGAAGCCCCCAGCGACGCCATCATCAAGGTCACCCGCACGGCCATCTGTGGTTCGGACCTGCACCTGCTGGACGGCTACATGCCGACCATGAAGAGCGGGGACGTGCTCGGCCACGAATTCATGGGCGAGGTGGTGGAGACCGGCGCCAGCGTCACGAAGCTCAAGAAGGGCGACCGGGTCATCGTCCCCTTCAACCTCGCGTGCGGCGAGTGCTTCTTCTGCAAGAAGACGCTGTTCTCGCTGTGCGACCGCTCCAACCGCAACGCGGAGGTCGCCGCGAAGGTGATGGGCTATTCGCCCTCCGGCCTCTTCGGCTACTCGCACATGCTGGGCGGCTACTCCGGCGGCCAGGCCGAGTACGTGCGCGTGCCGTACGCGGACGTGGGCCCGCTCAAGATTCCGGACGGCCTCACCGAGGAGCAGGTGCTCTTCCTCACGGACATCTTCCCCACCGGCTACATGGCGGCGGAGCACTGTGAGATGGAGAAGGGCGACACCGTGGCGGTGTGGGGCTGCGGTCCCGTGGGCCAGTTCGCCATCCAGAGCGCCTGGATGTTCGGCGCGGGCCGGGTCATCGCCATCGACCATGTGCCGGAACGACTGGCGCTCGCGAAGTCCTGGGGCAAGGCGGAGACCATCGACTTCCTGAAGCAGGACGTCTTCGACACGCTCAACGAGCTGACGAAGGGCCGAGGGCCGGACCGCTGCATCGACGCGGTGGGCGCCGAGGCCCATGGCACCGGCAGCTTCGACGCGATGCTCGACAAGGCGAAGGCCGCGGTGAAGCTCGCCACGGACCGGCCGCACGCGCTGCGCCAGGCCATCCACTGCTGCCGCAAGGGCGGCACCGTGTCCGTCCCCGGCGTCTACGTGGGCTTCCTGGACAAGGTCCCGATGGGGGCCTTCGTCAACAAGGGGCTCACGATGAAGTCCGGGCAGACGCACACGCACCGCTACACGCGGCCCCTGCTGGAGAAGATCCAGGCGGGCGCCATCGACCCGACCCGGCTCATCACCCACCGCGCGAAGCTTTCGGAGGCGCCCGCCCTCTACAAGAAGTTCCGCGACAAGGAAGAGGGCTGCATCAAGGTCGTCCTGTCGCCGTAGGCGCCCCGCCGCGCGCCTACTCCTGGCCCGTCAGCCGGTAGTAGGCGTGGGGGCGGCGCCAGCGGATGAAGGCCTGGGCCAGCGGGTTCATCCCCCACTGGATGGGGATGTTGTCCACGATGAAGCCCAGGTCGTCCTTGAACTGTCCCAGTTGGGAGACCTCGCGGGCGTGCAGGCCGCCCACCAGCGTGTGGACGGACTTGAGCCTCCGGCAGACCTGCGCGAATTCGTAGCTCAGGCCGGTGGAGATGTTCGTCGGCAGCGCCCACGTGGCGTAGTAGGCGCTGAAGCCATACGCGACGCCGTCCACCACGTAGCCATCCAGGTAGCCGCCCAGCTTGCCGTCAATCAATCCGGCCAGCACGCACCAGTGGTCGGAGATGAAGTACTTCCTCACGTCCTTGAGGTAGGCCTCCGGCGTGGGGATCTTCTTGTGCTGGGTCCGGCTCAGCGCATCCCGGACGACCCCATAGCCCTGCTCCAGCAGGACCGAAGGCCCGGTGAGCTGGACGATGCGGACCGTCTTCTGACACTTGCGCAGCTTGTTGCGCCGGTTCGAGGACAGGTGGCTGGCGTCGTAGGTGTTCAGGTCCTTGATGCGCACCACGGGCACCGTGCCGGTGGCGGACTTCGCCGTCTCTGGCGTCAGCGCCGCCCGGAAGCCCCAGGAGAGCGGCGTGGGAGAGGTGGCCTCCGCGGGCGTCAGCCGGGCCAACAGGTGCACCGGTTGGAAGAAGCCGGGCGCGCCCGACTGCTCCCAGTAGTGGCCCCGATGAGAGATGACGCGAACACCTTCCTCGCGCCGACGTTCAGCCAGCTCCCGCTCCGTGAGACACGCGAAGTGGGCGTTCTCGGCGTCGCGAAGCTGGGGAAGCGAGAGCACCATGGCAGTCCTTTCTGGAACGCCTGCGAGCCGCGGTCAGGACCGCGGCGCGCGATAGGCGGGGAAGTAATCCGTGGCCTCGTGGCCCCGGGACAGTTCGGCGTACACGTCGGGGTCGCAGATGAGGTCGTGCGTGTAGAAGCTGGACATCCTGTTGGCGAAGCCCCGCTTGAACTGCTCGAGGCGGTCACCCGGGCGGAGGCCGCCGCCCAGGTGCATGGGGGCCTCCAGCTTCGCGGAGAGCTCCACCAGCACCGGGTACTCGTTCTTCTCCGGCGAGTGCTTCAGGTAGGCGTCCGCCGTGCCCCCGATGAAGTGGTGCAGGAGCCCGTCGCTGAGGACCGCGAGCGCGGAGGACGCGATGGCCCCATCCGGGGCGCGCGTGGTCACCAGCCAGGCGAAGCCGCAGGTGAACACCTCCTCGAACCACGCATCCGTGAAGTCATACCGGGCATCCGCCCTGTCGCGGGCCAGCGTCCGCCGGTAGAGCGCCTTGAGCGCCTCGCGCTGCTCCTCGGTGGACTCCTTCACCGGCACATAGGTGCTGACATAACCCAGCCGGGTGTTGCGGCGGATGTCCGCTGCGTGGTCGTCGCGGAAGCGCACCGGCTGGGTGCTGTCGATGAGGCACACGTCGGTGCGCAGCCTCCCGCCCGAAAAGCAGCACGGGCCGCCAATCCGGTCGCGCACGAAGATGCTGACCAGCTCCATGCCCCGCCAATCGATGGCGTCCGGGGGCACCTCGCTCATCCCGTTCAGCTCCGCGCCGGGAAACCCATACGGCGACACCGCGTCCCGGTAGGGCGTGCCTTCAATGGGCCGCACGATGAGCGGCACCCGCAGCGCCCGGCCCTCCCCGTCCTCCACGATGAGGCTGTGGGTGACGCCTTCGGCTTTCAGGTACGGCTCCGACCGGAAGTAGTCCGCGCAGCAAGCCCGCTGCCCCCCATCCGGAACGAGGATGGCCCTCCACTGGGTCATGGATTGCATGTCGGTTCCTCCCATGGTCGCGAGGAGCGCGACTCGGGCAGCCACATCAAGCCCTCAAGACAGCGCAAGGGTATGGGCTTACGCCCCCTCGGCGTCACGCCCCCCGGGGGTGGCGCTGATGTCGTGATTCCAGCGGTTCACCCCACCACGGAGCACTCCAGGGCAGGGCATGTGTCGACTCGGCTCGGGGCCTTAACGGCTTCCGGACACCTCGGTGCGTGCATGGGTTTACGCGCGCGGTGACAGACACGAACAATTCCGGCCAATGAAGCAAATCCCTCTTATCGTCCTGTCACTGTGGGCAAGCGCATGCGCGTGGGGCCCAGGTATGCACATGGACGAAGATTCCTTCCGGGAGCGGTACGCCGGAAAGGCAGACGCGGGAGACGACGCCTTTGAAATCGTCCCCATCGACGCGTCCCTCTTGGGCCGACAGCAGGAGTCGCGCCGACAGGCCCGGACCGCCCCCTTGAAGGATCCGCTGGCGCAGGTGGCCGTGGACTACGATTACAAGGTCAGCTCCCATGACGTGCTGAGCGTCATCGTCTGGGACCACCCGGAGCTCACCATCCCCGCGGGCGAGTTCCGCTCCGCGGAGGCCACGGGCCATCCGGTGGCGGCGGACGGGACGATGTTCTACCCCCACGTGGGCGTCCTCCCGGTCGCGGGCAAGACGCTGCGGGAGATCCGCGAGCTGCTCACGCGGAAGCTGGCCGGCGTCATCGAACGGCCCCAGTTGGATGTGCGCGTGGTGGGCTTCCGGGGCCAGAAGATCCAGGTGACGGGGGAGGTGGTGGCTCCGGGAAGCCTGCCCATCACCGACGTGCCCCTGCGCGTGCAGGACGCCATCAGCCAGGCGCGGGGCTTCGGACCGGAAGCGGACCTGCGCACCGTCACGCTCAGCCGGGCGGGCACCACCTTCAACCTGGACCTGCAGGCCCTCTACGAACAGGGGGACGTCAGCCAGAACTGGCTGCTCACGGACGGCGACATCATCAACGTCGCGGACCGCAACCGGAACAAGGTCTTCGTGATGGGCGAGGTGCGCAAACCCTCCTCCCGCCTGATGGTGAAGGGGCGGATGACGCTGGCGGAAGCGATTGGCGACAGCGAGGGCTTTGATCCGCTGACCTCCAACCCGGGGCGCGTCTACGTCATCCGGGGCAACTTCAACCGGCCCTCCATCTACAAACTCGACGCGAGTTCCCCGGACGCGCTGCTGCTCGCGGCGCAATTCCAATTACAACCACACGACGTCATCTTCGTCTCCGCGCACGACTTGACGCGCTGGAACCGCATCATCCAGCAGATCCAGCCGACAGTGCAGCTGCTCTGGCAGGCAGTGGATATCGGAGACAGAACCATCATCATCGACAACCCATGATGCCCCCTCCTGAAAACGAAGATGAGCTGGGATTGGGTGGCTATCTGGCCATCCTCTTCGAGCGTCGTCAGGCCATCGCCACCACCCTCGCCCTGGCCCTGGTGGTGGGCGGCCTGTATCTGCTCACGGCGACGCCCATCTACCGCGCGAACGCCGTGCTGCGAATCGAGCAGAAGGCCAGCGGCCTGGGCCAGTTGGATGAGCTGCTCTCGGATGCGCCCAGCGTGGCCGCCACGGAGATGGAGGTCCTCAACTCGAGGGCCCTGCTGGGCCGGGTGGCGGACTCCCTGCGGCTGGGCGTGTCCGCGGACCCCCGCTACTTCCCCGTGCTGGGCGCGGCGCTCGCCCGCGCCCATGAGGGGCCGGACCTGGCGCCCGTCCCCTGGTGGGGCCGGGAGTCCTATGCGTGGGGCGGCGAGCGGCTCCAGGTGGAGCGGCTGAACGTGCCCGAGGCGCTGGAGGACCTCCCGCTCACCCTGGTGGTGGAAGCCTCCGGCGCGTACACCCTCCTGGACCCCGACGCCGTCGAACTGCTCCACGGGAAGGCCGGCACCGTCGCCACGACCCCTCCGGGCGCGGCGCACGAGGTGG
This sequence comes from Corallococcus terminator, assembly GCF_003611635.1. Classification (GTDB taxonomy): domain Bacteria; phylum Myxococcota; class Myxococcia; order Myxococcales; family Myxococcaceae; genus Corallococcus; species Corallococcus terminator. The sequence goes on from NZ_RAVZ01000024.1 coordinate 11,496, forward strand.
AGCTGAACGTCACCGAACTGCACGCCCGGCCGGGGACCCGCTTCCGGGTGATCCGCCACTCGCGGGCCGCGGTGGTGGAAATGCTCCAGCGCACGCTGCGCCTGAGCGAGAAGGGCGTTGGCACCGGCGTGCTCAACCTCACCCTGGAGGGGCCGGATCCCCGGGTGGCCACCGAGACGCTCAAGGCCATCGCGGAGGCCTATGTCCTCTCCAACGTGGAGCGCCGCAGCGAGGAGGCCGGCCGGACGCTGACGTTCCTCGACAGCCAGTTGCCCGGCCTGCGCCAGGGCCTGGACCAGGCGGAGGTGGCCCTGCGCGACTACCGCATGGGCAAGGGCAGCGTGGACCTGGGGATGGAGGTCCAGGCCATCCTCAACCGGAGCGTGGAGCTGGAGAAGTCCATCTCCGAACTCTCCCTGGAGCGCTCGGAGCTGCGGCAGCGCTTCACCCGGCACCATCCGCTGCTCGTCGCCACCGGGAGCAAGCTGGCCCGCCTGCGGGCGGAGCGCAACGAGCTCACCACCCAGCTCAAGGGCATGCCGAGCGCGGAGCTGGTGTCCGCGCAGCTCACGCGCGACGTGAAGGTCGCCAACGAGCTGTACCTCCAGCTCAACAACAAGGCGCAGGAGTACCGGGTGCTCAAGTCGAGCACCATCACCAACGCGCGCATCATCGACGCGCCCGTGGCGAAGCGCCTCCCGGTGCGGCCCACGAAGCCGGACGTGCTCGCGGTCAGCCTGGTGCTGGGGCTGGCGCTCGGCGTCGCGTTCGCCTTCACGCAGCAGGCGCTCCAGGCGGGTGTGACCAGCCCCGCCGCGCTGGAGAAGGCGCTCGCGAAGCCCGTGTTCGCAAGCCTTCCCCTGGGCCCGGACCGCTCGCCACGCGGCGGCGCAAGGCCCTCCATCCTCGCGCGGATCCGCCCCCGCGACCGCACCACGGAGAGCGTGCGCGGCCTGAGGACCCGGTTGCAGTTGGCGCTGAAGGACGCGCCCTCCCCTGTCGTCGCCCTCACGGGGACGAGCCCCGGCGCGGGGACGTCCTTCGTCGCGCTCAACCTCGCGTGGGCGCTGGCGGAGTCCGGCAGGCGCGTGCTGCTGGTGGACGCGAACCTGCGCGAAGGCTGGCTCCACCGCTGCTTCCGGGACACGCGCGCGCCGGGACTTTCGGAGGTGCTGAGCGGCACCCTTCCGCTGGAGCAGGCGGTGGTGGAGGAAGCCGGTCCCCGCCTGGCGTTCCTCGGTTCGGGCGAACTGCCGCCGGACCCCGCGGAGCTGCTGTCCAGCGACCGGTTCACCGCGCTCGTGGCGCACCTGGCCGGCCGCTACGACGTCGTCGTCTTCGACACGCCCTCCATCCTCGCGGTGACGGACGCGGCGCTCGTGAGCCGGCACGCGGGCGTGAGCCTCGCGGTGGTGCGCTCGGGCGTGCACCCACTGCGGGAGGTCGCGGCGGCGCTGCACCAGTTGGAACAGAACGGCGTGCCGGTGCAGGGCGTCGTCCTCAACGGCGTGCCGCGCTCCCGCTCCGGGCGCGCGGTGAGCGGCATCTACCAGTACGACTACCCGTCCGAAGACTGAGCCGCCCGTGAGCTTCGTCCGACGCACAGGCCTGGGCTTCATCGCGGCCATCTACGTGCTCGCGGGTCGCTGGGGCTTCCACCGGCTGGCCGAGGCGGTGCCGGAGGTCAACCCGTTCCTGGAGCTGCGGCTGTGGATCGTCACGGGCGGGCTGGTGCTCGCGTCCGTGGGGCTCCTGCTGCGCGCCACGCGCGAGGCGAGGCCCGGCGAGACGCGCTTCGACCCGCCGCTCGTCGCGGCGATGATGGGGTTCTTCGGCTACCTGGCCGCCAGCGCCGTGTGGGCCCCCAACACGACCTTCGCCCTCCTGAAGGTCTATGACCTGGGCCTGCTGCTGGTGATGAGCGTGGGCTTCGGGCTCGCCGCGCTCCGGCAGCCCGCCCCCCGGGTGCTGGATGCGTTCTGGGGCATCATCGTGCTCGCCACGGGGGTGCTCGCGCTCACCGGCGTGCGGCAGCTCCTGGGCGGCGGCGGCGGCGCGCGGCTGGCCGTGATGGGCGGCGGCCCCAACATCTTCGCGCGGCTCATGGGGCTGCTCGCGCTGGGCGCGCTGTACTTCTGGTACTGGCGGGGACAGGCGTGGCTGTGGATTCCGCTGGCGGCCACCGGCGTCATCCTGGCGCTGCTCACCGGCTCACGCGGCGGCACCGTCGCCATCCTCGCGGGCGTCATCACCTGCCTCGTGGTGGGGCGCGTGCCCATGCGACGGCTGCTGCTGCTGACGCTGCTGGCCACGGTGGCTGTCACGGCCGTGACGCTGTTCTCCCCCCTGGGCGAAGCGCTGACCCGCTCCGTGGAGGAGCGCTTCCTGCGCCTCACCCTGAACTACGAGACGGGCGCGGGCGGCGCGCCTGGCAGCGGCGGCCAGGTGTACCTGTCCGGACGGGAGATCCTCTACGCGTCCGCCATCCAGTTGGGGCGCGACCACCCGGTGACCGGGGCGGGACTGGCCGCGTTCCCCGGGCTGGGCCTGGGGGTGTACCCGCACAACCTCTTCCTGGAGGTGTTCTGCGAGGGCGGCACCGTGGGGCTGCTTTTCTTCGCGAGCGTCGTGGTCACCTTCCTGCGCTCGGCATTCCTGCGACGCCACGGCCTGGACGGCGCCACCGTGGGCGCGGCGGTGCTGGTGCTGCTGGGCAGTCAGTCCAGCGGAGACCTCTATGACAGCCGCGCCCTCTTCCTCTTGATGGTGATGGCCTCCTGCACCGCGGTCGCGGGACGCAGGACCCCCAGCGCCGCCCCGCAGCACGCCCCACTCCTTCCCGCGATGCCAGGAACCAACCCATGAAGATCGTCTACCTGCACCAGTACTTCAATACGCCCACCATGCACGGGGGCACGCGCTCCTATGAGCTCGCGCGCCGGCTGGTGGGCATGGGCCACGAGGTCCACATGGTGACCTCCGACACCCGGCCCCAGGCGCCCACGCGCGGCTGGCGCGAGACGAACGAGAGCGGCATCCACGTGCACTGGCTGCCGGTGCCCTACAGCAACTCCATGAAGAACTCGGACCGCATCCGCGCCTTCAGCAACTTCGCCGTCAACTCCACGCGCCGCGCGGCGCAGTTGTCCGGCGACGTCTTCTTCGCCACCAGCACGCCCCTGACCATCGCGGTGCCGGGCATCTTCGCCTCGCGCTGGAACAGCCGGCCCATGGTGTTCGAGGTGCGCGACCTCTGGCCCGCCATCCCCATCGCGGTGGGCGCGCTCAAGAGCCGCTCCGCCATCCTGGCCGCGCAGATGCTGGAGAAGGCCGCGTACGCGGGCGCGGCGCACATCGTCGCGCTGTCGCCGGGCATGAAGGCCGGCGTGGAGGCGGCGGGCGTGTCGTCGGAGAAGATCACCATCATCCCCAACCTCTGCGACCCGGAGCGCTTCCAGGTGCCAGCCTCCGCCGGCAAGGAGTTCCGCGCGAAGTACCCGTGGCTCCAGGACCGGCCCATGGTGCTGTACGCGGGCACGCTGGGGCTGGTGAACGGCGTGGGCTACCTGGTGCGGCTGGCGAAGGAGATGCTGACGCGCGACCCGGAGGTGCGCTTCGTCATCATGGGCCAGGGCCGCGAAGAGGCGGACCTGCACGCGCTGGCGGAGAAGCTGGGCGTGAAGGACCACAACCTCTTCTTCCTGCCCAGCGTGACCAAGGCGCAGGTGCCCGCGGTGCTCAGCGCGGCCACCATCGCCACGTCCCTCTTCACCGACGTGGACGGCATGCAGGACAACTCCGCCAACAAGTTCTTCGACGCGCTCGCCGCGGGCCGGCCGCTGGCGCTCAACTACGGCGGCTGGCAGGCGGAGCTGCTCGACCAGGAGCACTTCGGCCTGCGCCTGCCGCCCCGGGACCTCCCCGCCGCGGCGGACATGCTGGCGAAGAAGCTGCGCGACCCGAAGTGGCTGGCGGAGGCCGGCGCGCTCGCGGGACGCCTGGGCAAGGAGCGCTACTCCGCGGACACCGCGGCCGTACGGCTTTCGGAAGTGTTGCAGCGAGCGGCAGCGGCGGCGCGTTCGTGAAACAGCGCTCGGTGGGGGGCAACTTCGCCTGGTCGCTCTCCGCCGGGCTCATCTACGCGTTCGCCCAATGGGGCGTGCTGGTGGCCTTCGCCCGGCTGGGCACGATGGAGGAGTTGGGCGACTTCGCGCTCGCCCTCGCCATCACCGCGCCCGTGCTGCTGATGGCCCGCATGCAGATGCGCACGCTCCAGTCCACCGACGCCCGGGGCGCCTTCGGCTTCGAGCATTACCTGGGCCTCATGGTGCTCAACGTGCTCGCGGGCGTGGCGGTGTGCTGCGCCATCGCGTGGGTGGTGGCGCCCTCGCCCCGCGCGATGGCTGTCACCGCGATGGTGGCGCTGGCCAAGGGCTTCGAGGCCTTGAGCGAGGTGTTCTACGGCGCGCTCCAGAAGCGCGAGCGGCTGGCGCTCATCGCCCGCTCCACCATCGCCAAGAGCGCGCTGTCGGTGGTGGGGGTGGCGCTGACGCTCTGGCTCACGCGCAGCCCCGTCGCCGCGGCGGCCGCGCTGGGGCTCTCCTGGGCCATCGTGCTCTTCTGCTTCGACGCGCAGGCCTTCCGGCGCGAATTCCCCGACGCGCACCCCTGGCGCCCGCTGTGGCGCACGCCGTGGCGCGAGCAGGGCGGCAAGGTGAAGGCGCTCTTCCTGCTGTGCTACGTGCTGGGCATCACCTCGCTGTTGGGGGCGCTGCGGCCCAACATCCCCCGCTACCTGCTGGAGGCGCACTCCGGCCAGGCGGAGCTGGGCATGTACGCGGCGCTCGCGTACTTCACCGCGCTGGGGGGCCGCGTGGTGCACTCGCTGGGGCAGGCCGTGAGTCCCCGGCTGGGCCGCTACCACGCGGCGGGGGAGCAGCGCCGCTACGGCAGGATGCTCGCGGGCTTCGCGGGCATCGCCGCGCTGATAGGCCTGTGCGCCATCGCCGGTTCGGCGCTGTTCGGACGCTGGGCGCTGACGCTCTTCTACGGGGCCGCCTACGCGCAGAACCTGGAATTGTTCGTCTGGCTGATGGGGGCCGCGGCGTTGGAGTACGTCTGCGTGAGCCTCCAGATTGGCCTCACCGCGGCGCGGGAGCTGAGGGCCCAGGTGGTGCTGCTCGTCGCGTCCGTCTGCGTGGTGGCGCTGGGCAGCGCGTACTGGGTTCCCCTGGTGGGGCCGGTGGGGGCCGCATGGGCGCTGGGGCTCGGGTGGATCACCGAACTGTCAGGCAGCGTCTGGCTGGCGGTGCGGGCCTGGCGGCGGCTGGGGCGCGAAGAGGTCTCCCTGGGGGCGTCCGTCCCCGCGCGGGCCGCCGTGGATGCTCGGGAGCGGACAGCGGGCTGAGTCCCGGGGGTCGTGGTGGCCTTGCGGGCGGCTGCCTACGCTCCCAGCCTCCGAGCGCACGGCGTCCTCGGAAAAAGCGGGAGCACCTGCCCGGACACCCACGCCTGGGAGCACGACACATGCAAAGACAGACAGGAACCGGAAGGTTCCTCAAGCGGTGCATCGACGTGGCAGCCGCGGGACTGGGCCTCGTGTGCCTGTCCCCGGTGATGGCCGCCACCGCGCTGTTCGTCCGCATGACGATGGGCCGCCCCGTCCTCTTCCGCCAGCAGCGGCCGGGGCTGGGGGGCCGGCTGTTCACCGTGCTCAAGTTCCGCTCGATGCTGGACGCGACGGACGCGCACGGCAACGTGCTGCCGGACGAGCAGCGCCTCACGTGGGCCGGGCGGCTCCTGCGCTCCACCAGCCTGGATGAGCTGCCGCAGTTGTGGAACGTGCTCCGGGGCGACATGAGCCTCGTCGGGCCCCGGCCGCTGCTCGTGGAGTACCTGCCGCGCTACTCCGCCGAACAGGCGCGGCGCCACGACGTGCTCCCGGGCGTCACCGGCTGGGCGCAGATCAACGGCCGCAACGCCATCAGTTGGGACCAGCGCTTCCGGCTGGACGTCTGGTACGTGGACCACTGGAGCCTGGCGCTGGACGCGAAGGTGCTCGCGCTGACGCTGCTGCGCGTCGTGCAGCGCCAGGGCATCTCCTTCGTGAGCGACGCGACGATGCACAAGTTCGCCGGCAACGCCCCGCCCGAGTCCAACGTCGTGGCGCTCCGGCAGGGCGGCGACGAACCCTTCAGCTCCCCGTCCGACGGACCGGATTCCGGGCCACGGCGCGCACCACCTCCACCACCCGCTCAAGCTCCTGGGACGTGAGGTTGGAGCCGGAGGGCAGGCACAGCCCGCGCTCGAACAGCTCCTCCGACACGCTCCCGCGCCGCCGGTCGAAGGACGCGAAGACGGGCTGGAGGTGCATGGGCTTCCACACCGGCCGCGCCTCGATGTTCTCCTTCTCGAGCGCGGTGCGCACCGTCTCCCGGTCCGCGCCGAACGCCTCCGGGTCGATGGTGAGGGTCGTCAGCCAGCGCGTGTGCCGGCCCCACGGCGCCTCCGGCATGAACGCGATGCCGGGCAGGTCCGCGAAGGCCTTCGCGTAGAACGCGTGGTTGGCGCGGCGCGCGAGCACGCGGTCCTCCAGCACCAGCAACTGCCCCCGGCCAATGGCCGCCAGCACGTTGCTCAGCCGGTAGTTGTAGCCAATCTCCGAGTGCTGGTAGTGCGGCGCGGCGTCGCGCGCCTGCGTGGCCAGCTTGAGGGCGTGTTGGATGAGCTCCCCGTCGGAGGACACCAGCATCCCGCCCCCGGACGTGGTCAGGATTTTATTGCCGTTGAACGAATAGATGCCCACCCGGCCGAACGTGCCCGGGGCCCTTCCCTTGTAGGAGCTGCCCAGGGCCTCCGCGGCGTCCTCCACCACGGGCACTCCGTAGCGGTCGCACGCGGCCAGCAGGGGGTCCAGGTCCGCGCTCTGGCCATACAGGTGGACCACGATGACCGCGCGAGGCAGCCGGCCCGCGCGGGCGCGCGTGGCGAGCTCTTCCTCCAGCAGGGCCGGATCCATGTTCCAGGAGGTGCGCTCGCTGTCGATGAAGACGGGCGACGCGCCCAGGTAGCGGATGGGGTTCACGGAGGCGGAGAACGTGAGCGTGCTCACCAGCACGTCGTCCCCGGGCCCCACGCCCACCAGTTGCAGGGCCAGGTGCAGCGCGGCCGTGCCGGAGCTCAGCGCGAGCGCGTGGGGACTGCCCACGCACCGGGCGAACTCCTCCTGGAACGCGTCCACATGCGGTCCCAGCGGTGCAATCCAATTGCTCGCGAAGGCGTCTTCGACATAGCGACGCTCAAGCGTGCCCATGTGGGGCGAGGACAGGTAGATGCGGGAAGACATGCGATGAGGCTCCGGGGCTCGGACCGGGGCCCGTCCCCGGCGTTTCCCGAAGCGTTCGCACACTCCCCTCCCCCACGCGCTCGGGCGGGGGGAGGGGGTGTTTGTTCGCATTGCGGAACTACTGGCCGGACAGCACCTTCGCGTTGAGGGCACCGTTGCCGTAGAACTGCGTGTTGTTGCCCACCTTGTGCGTCTCCAGACGGCGCTGGAGGTTGGCATCATAGCGGCCCAGCTTCATCAGACCGTCGTTGAACCAGCCCGTTCCACTGCCCGTCCCGTCCACGTAGTTGGCGTAGCGGGTGGCCGAGGGCCAGATGACGTTGTTGAGCGTCACGACGAACTTCTGCATGTCCGCGGCCGTCCACTCCATGCCCGCGTCGCGCGCTTCCACGAGGTAGGCCATCACGCCATTGCCGTGGGCCACATCCTGGCCGGGGCGAGCGCTGGAGCCCCAGTTGGCGGCCCAGAAGTACGCAGCGGGGTTGACCATGCTTGTCTTCAACTGTCCGCGCAGCGAGGAGGTGTTGTTCGGCATGTCACGGTTGATGTTGTTGAAGACCGTCATGTACGTCGCCTTCTTCGTGGCGTCCGTGGTCATGCGCGACAGGTCCATCGCCATGTACGCCCAGTGCGACGCCATGTGCGTATTGACGCGATAGATGTAGCTGTTGGCGCCGCGCTTGAGCCACTTCTCGAACATGTTCCGTTCGGTGAAGGCCAGCAGCTTGTCGTACTGCGCGCGGTAGTTGCTGTTGTTGTACAGCGCCGGCGTCTCCTTGATGACGCGCAGCATGCGCGTCACGTACCGCCAGCAATAGCTTTCGAACAGGGGCACTTCCTGGCCCACGGTGTCCGAACGGGCGGAGGCCCAGCCCATGTAGCTGTCCTTGAACTGGCTGCGGGGCAGCGACGAGGAGACCCGAGCGTTGTTGACCACGTTGTTGGCGTAGAGCAGGGCCCGGTCCAGGTACTGCGTCTTGCCCGTGGCCCGGTACATCGCGGTGTTGCCGTCGACACCGTAGCCCAGGTTGTAGAACTGCCAGCTATCGAGCGACTTGCTCATGGGCAGGAAGCTGGAGGTGTGCTCGGAGTTCCAGCGACCGAGGAACAGCGTCTCCCAGGCCGCCACGGTCCGAAGACCCACGGCTGCCTGAGCGGTGGTGCCCAGCTCCTCCTGGGACGGAGCGGCCGGGTCCGCGGCAGGAGCCGACGGGACCTGGGCGACGGCTTCCGAGTCCGAGGGTGCGAGTGCGTCCGCCTCCTGGTCCGAGGGAGCAAGCGCGTCCTCGTCCTGGAAAGAGGGAGCGGGCGTCTGTGTTTCAGGGTTGACGGCTTCAGGGGTGCCTTGCGCGTTTTCTCCGCTGGTGTCGACCGAGGCCGTCTCGCCGGGGGTGGCTTCCGGGTTGGGGCCACAGGCACCCCCGACCAGAAGGGCGAGCGACAGCAGGGACGACAGGGCAAGACCAGACGTGTTGCTACGACGAGATTCCGACATCAGTGGGTCCCGTGGGGTAGGTCCGGTGTACTGCCCGGTGCGCTACCCTGTTGTGAGAACGCCGGAGTGCGTTCGCGGCCTTCAAAGAGTTGAGTGCCCCACAGAATTCCTTTGTGTTTAGACAAACAAAGGGAATGTCTGGCCGTTTGTCTTTGGTACCAGGTGGCATGGGCCTGGCTGCCTGAGCCGGTGAAGCACGCACGCGGAGCGGGGGAGACACACATGAGAAGGGTGCAAGCGAGCGCCATGCTGGTTCCCGACGCGGGAGCCTCGGCGCTATCGGAGGAGTACTTCCGCTCCGCGCACCACCTGCGGGCCGAACGGGTGACCCACACCCTGGTCCTCCGCGGACACGCGGGGGGAGTGCTGCACCTGCCACTCATCGTGCGCCCCATTGAAGGGACGCCCTACCGCGACGGAATCTCCCCCTACGGGTTTCCCGGAGGGAGCCTGGACGGGCTGTGCGAGGTGCCGAAGCTGGACGTGGACTGGAGGAGCACGGAGCTGGTCAGCATCTTCGTGAGGGACCGGGTCCAGGGGCCGCCCTGCTTCGCGGAGCCGACCGCGCGCAACGAGGTCTTCTTCGTGGACCCGAAGCTGCCGCTCGACATCAAGGAGATGCACCGCCGGCACCAGCGGCGCAATGACCGGCTGGGCTTCGTGAGCACCGTCCGTCCCGCACGCGAGGTCTCCTGGGAGGAGCGGCAGGGCTTCCTGGAGGTGTACCGGCAGACGATGGTCCGCGACCGGGCCTGCGTCAGGTACTTCTTCTCCAACGAATACTTCGAGGAGGTGTTCGCCTCGCCCGTTGTCTGGCTCGCGACGACGCGCGCGCCGGACGGACAGGTCGCCTCCAGCGCGCTCGTCGTGCGCAGTGATGGCCTGCTGCACTACTACCTGGGCGGAACGGCGGATGCGCACCTGGCGCGCTCGCCGGCGAAGAACGTCTTCGGCGCGATGATCGACCTGAGCCGGGACCTGGGGCTCCCCCTGCACCTGGGCGGTGGGCTCCAGCACGGGGACGGTCTGGCGGACTTCAAGCGGGGCTTCGCGAACGCGAGCGCCCGCGTCCACACGCATGAGATTGTCTGCGAGCCGGGGGTGTACGCGCGGCTGACCGAGGGGCAGCCCTCCGGGAGCTTCTTTCCGGCCTACCGGGCGTCGCGGCACTGACCTGCGTCGCCGGAAACGTCGGAGGCCCCGGCGTTCCCACGCTCCGGGGAGAAGGAGCGTGAGGACGCCGGGGCCTCGGGTGGCACTTCGGAAGGCTTCAGGCGCTCACGGTCTGTTCGGCGCCCAGGGAAAGCGGGGGGATCCGGGGACCGCCCGACCCCTGCGGGTTGACGCCATCCATCAGGAGGGCGCTGCCCGGCGCGAGGACGTTGCGCGGCTTCGACGGGGTGTACGAGGGGATGAGGTCCTTGAGCGCGAGCTTCACGGCCAGGACGTCACCGGCCCGGGCCGCCCGGTCCAACCGGAGCAGTTGGAGGTCGAAGTCACGGGGAGGCGCGGGGCTGCGCGCCACCTTGATGCGGTTGCGGACCTGCTGCGTGAGTTCCTCTTCGTCGCTCATCAGCGTCTCCTCCAGCTTCTCGCCCGGGCGCAGCCCCGTGTAGACGATGGAGATGTCCTTGTCCGGCACCAGGCCCGTCATGGTGATCATGTTCGCGGCCAGTTCGGCGATCCGCACGGGCGCGCCCATGTCCAGGATGCACAGCTCGCCGTAGCCCCCCAGGCCCGCCATCACCACCAGCCCCACGGCCTCCGGGATGATCATGAAGTAGCGGGTGCAATCCGGGTGCGTCACGGTGACGGGGCCGCCCGCCTGGATCTGCTGCTTGAACAGGGGCACCACGCTGCCCGCGGACCCCAGCACGTTGCCAAAACGGACGGCGCAGAACGTGGTGCGTGAGTTCGCCGCGATGTTCCGGATGACCATCTCCGCGAGCCGCTTGGACGCGCCCATCACCGACGAGGGCATGACGGCCTTGTCGGTGGAGATGAGGACGAAGCGCTCCGCGCCGCAGGCGTCCGCCATGCGCGCGACGTTCTGCGTGCCGAAGACGTTGTTCTTGATGGCCTCCTCGGGCGAGTCCTCCATCAGCGGCACGTGCTTGTGCGCGGCCGCGTGGAACACGTACTGCGGCCGGAACTCCTGGCCGATGCGCAGCATCCGGTCCAGGTCCCGGATGTCCGCCACGACGGAGCTCACCGGCAGCCCGGGGTAGCGCGCCTGGAGCTGGCGCACGAGCAGGTAGAGTTCGTTCTCGTTGATGTCCACCACCACCAGCGACGCAGGGGCATGTCCCGCCACCTGGCGCGTGATTTCACTGCCGATGGAGCCCGCGCCGCCGGTGACGAGGATGCGGCGGCCGGACACCAGCCGGTGGACCTCCTGGTGGTCGAAGGCGATGGCGTCCCGGGGCAGCAGATGCTCCGGGCTGAGGTCGTGCAGCATCGCGGCGGAGATCTTCTCATCCAGGTAGGCGAACGAGGCCGGGATGATCTTGAAGCTGACGCTCTGGTGCCGGCACAGGCTCAGGATGTGCCGGGTGCGCTCCGGCGACAGGCGCGGGATGGCGATGAGCACCTGCGTCACCCGGTGCTTCGTCATCAGCTCCGGCAGCGCGTCGATGACACCCAGCACCGGCTTCCCATTGAGGAAGGTGCCTTGCTTGCCGGGGTCGTCGTCCACCAGTCCAATGACATGCCAGGGGCTGCCCGAACCGCGCATCAGGTCGCGCAGGAGCAGGTCCCCGGCGCTGCCCGCCCCCACGATGAGGGTCCGCTGGGCGCCGTCGTCCCTCGAGCGGCGCTGCTCCAGGTACCACTGCCGCGCCATCCGCGGCGCGAAGCGGTGGATCCCCAACAGCGTGGTGGTGGCGAAGAACTCGAGCGCGACCACCTGGCCCGGCACAGCCCGGGCGAAGAACACCAGGCGCAGGAATTCGAACACGATGCTGGCCGCGACGTTGGCCATCACCAGCCGGACCGCTTCGTTGATGCCGGAGCGGCGGAACGACCAGCGGTGCAAACCCAGCCACACCAGGGCGACCAGGCGCACCGCCAGCAGCAGCCCCAGCGCACGCGGGAAGGAATCCCGGATCCCGGCTGGCAGCACGCCGTCAAAGCGCGTCAGCACCGCGAAGAAGAGCGCCCCCGTGATGAGGGTCGCGTCCACCAGCAACATGCGCAGCGAGCAGAGCAGGGGCGACCTCCCTGGCGTGCCTTCCACGGATGCAGCCGTGGTGCTCAACCCTTCGACCTTCGAGGAACTCATCATGTGGCCTCCCGCCCTTTTGGCCTGGCGCGGCTTTGAATCCGCCTCCCCCGGATGTCCGTAAGGAAGCTCGCCCCAGTCTTTGAAACGCGAGGAAGGGTTGGATGCTCGGAGGGCAATCCCAAGCCGTCCCGCAGGGCATCCGACCCTCCGCACGAGGCCCGTGGGCGTCAGTGAGCACCCGCACCGCACCCGGGGTCTGCTTACCGACGCCCAGATATTTCCTTGGAAATCCTGTTTCTTGGTTTTTTCTGAAACCTCATCGAACAGGTCGGGTTGAACCCCTCCAGTGTGTCTTGCTGGAAGGAAAACCCATGCGGATGGATGTCTTCGTCGTCGCCTTCGGGCTGGTGGTGGGCTGTGGCAGGGATGTGTCGTGGGACACAGAGCCACCGGAGGCGGTTGGCGTGGTGGCCTCCGCCGCCGTGGCCACCTGTGGCAACGGCATCGTGGAACAGGACGAGCTGTGTGACGGAGGCGGCGCGGTGGCGTGCACGGGCCTGTCCGCGCTGTACACCGGAGGGCAGACGGTCTGCGCCAGCACCTGCCGGGGTTACGAGGTGGCGCGGGACTGCCGCGTGAGGCCGGGTGTCCTGGTGGAGACGATCCGCCCAGCCCTCCGGGACGCTTCACGCTGGGCGGGGGCGAAGTGCAACGACGGGACGAGCTTCGCCTTCAACTTCAGCCCCTCGCCCACCGGCAGCAAGGTGTGGGTCATCAACCTGGGCGGCGGCGGCTACTGCGACGGCACCACCAGCGCGTGCGCGAACCGGGGCGTGCTGCTCACCAGCAAGGGCGAGCCCGCGGACCGGGCGCTGGAGACCCGGGCGGGCTCCGGCATCCTGTCGCGCGACCCGGAGGAGAACCCCACCTTCGCGGACGCCAACCAGGTGAGCGCCCACTACTGCTCAAGCGACCTGTGGACTGGCACGAATCCCACGCCGCAACCGGTGGATGGTGGGCTGCGCCTGCGCTTCAACGGCCGGCTCAACGTGCGCGCCCTGTTGGAGGTGCTGCGCCGCGACTACGGCCTGGATGACCGGAACAACGCCCTCAAGGTGGTGTGGACGGGCTCGTCCGCCGGCGGCAATGGCGCGCAGAACAACGCGGATCAGCTCGCCCGCGCCCTGCCCCGGGCCCAGGCGGCCCGCCGGCTGTGGGTCATCTCCAGCGCCGGCTGGATGCCCTTGAACTGGACGAACCCGGACTACACCCAGAGCGGCATGGGGATGCCCGACCCGGTCGTCTCCGCACAGCTCGCCACCCTCTACCAGGCGGAGTTCAGCCCCGAGTGCCGCGCGCTGGCGAGGGCCGCGGGGCGCCAGGAGTCCGACTGCTTCGCGGGCCTGCCCACGGTGGCGTCCCTCCACCTGCCCGTGGCCCGGGGCGGGCTGGGACTGCGGACGCTGGCGGCCACCAACCGCCGGGACCCCGTGTACACCACCCACCACGGGCTCACGGACCTGAGCGCGAAGACGAACGCCGCCCTGCAGGAGTGGGACGACCTGATGGCGCGCGAGATGCGCGACTCCGGCGTGCGCTGGCTCTTCGCGCCCTCGGATGATCCGCGCGTGGGTTCCCAACTGCACGGCGTCTATGGCTCGTGGCGCCTGCCCTTCAAGCCGTTCAACGCCGCCAACGACGTGTGCGACGACCTGCCCGCGTACACCGTGCCGGACTTCCGCGAGATGGTGACGCGCTTCTTCGAGGACCCCTCGCCGGACACATCCCGCCTCAAGGTGTGTTTCAACGGAGAGTGGTTGCCCTGAAGCAGGACCGCCGCCCGGCGCTGGCGCCGGGCGGCGTTGAAGGCCACCCGGTCAGCCGCGGTTCCCGCTGGCCGCGTCCTCGCAGGTCGCCCTCCACCCTCTCAGGTAAGCAGGAGCGGAATCCACGGTTCCACTGCAGGAACCGTCTTCATGGGAGCTTGAAGGGAGGCACCCCGCGGACCTGTCCTCTCCGCATGGGGCCCAGCACGGTCATCCACCCGTTGTACTCCGCGAGTTCCCGGGCGAAGCAGAAGTAGACGTCGCCGAACTGGCCATGGGTCGCCGTGGCGCGCATCCAGAGGTGCAGCGTGTCGTCGTCCCCCATCCGCGCCACCCCGATGGCGTCCGGAGCGGGCGCGTCCGGAAGCGAGGGCACCGGCGGACCGCCCCCCGCCTCCGGCGTCTCCAGGAGCGTGGCGATCCTCTTCCGGGATGCGTCCCGCAGCGCTTCCTTGTCAGGCCGGGAGCGCCCAGGCCGCGTTTCGAGGCGCTGGAGGAGCTCCGGCAGGATTTGGGTGCGCAGCCCCTCGAGGGCCGCGAGGGTCCATCCAAAGGAGCGCGTCGTGCGCCGCAGGCAGGCCTGGAGTCGCTCCAGGTCCTCCAGGGACTGGAACGCCTCCGGCTGCGCGAGCCAGGTCTCATAGAAGGTGCGCAGGAACCACTCCTGGTCGTGCCGGACCACGACGAGGCCCTCGTTGAGGTCCCAGTAGCGGCTCAGACCCACCTCCTGCGGATGCCAGGTCTTCAGCTCGAAATGGCGCTCCAGGAAGAGCTGGAAGGCGGCCCAGCGCGCCTTCGGGTCGGTCAGGGATTCAATGCGTGTGCGACACCGGCGCATGTCCTCGGGCGTTGCGTCCGGGTCCGTCGCCACCACATGACAGGCCAGGTCCAGGCGACCGCCTTCGACCTTCTCGCGGATCTCCGCCCGGCGCCGCTGGCCCTGGCCCGCGGTGCCGAAGCCCGAGACCCACTCGCCGGCAACGAGCAACAGCAGGGACGCCCCCGCGCACACCACGCCCACGCCCAGGAGCAGCCCCAGGCTCAGGGGGACGCTTCCCCAGGACCGTCCCAACAGGAAGTGCCGGTAACCGACCCAGAGCGTGAGCCCGAGCGGAAGCACCGCCAGCAGCAACGCCAACCCGTTCAGCCCCCAATGGAGCAGGCGCCTCCCACGGCGGTGGGACGCACTGCTCAAGGCCAGTGCGAGGAGGAGGGTCCCCACCAGGATGACGGCCAGCATCGCTTCCAACAACCAGACCGCGACAGCCAAGGCCTCGCTCATACGGAACTTTCCCCTCGGAGCACCCGGGGGAGCCTACCCCGGAGCAAAAGGGCCAGGAGGAGCGACCGGACCCACCCCTCCCGCGCGCCGCACCGCGACATCACCGGACGCCCACGTCCGCAATATTCACCCGGAGTGACCCCACCCCCTGGGTCGCGTCACAGCTAAAACCAGACAGCAATATTCACCCGCTGAATAATGACACACAAATGACGCAATTCAGCACATCGCAGGAATAACTATTTTTCTCGACTAGTTCGATTTTCACTTTCCGTGATGTCTTCTTTCTGTATGCTGTGTCCCATCCAGGCAGGTCTGCCGTGCCCTGGATCGGGGGGGAATCCATCACGTCTCACAGCAGACCCAGTGTGCGAACCACGCGTTGCGCACACAGGCCTGGGCATTGACTCCATGCAAATCCCTGTCGCACGCGCTGGAAGACAGCCGTGCCACGGTAATGCCAGACACAATCCGCCACCTTCCGGTGCGCGGACACGAGACGGGTGTGCCCTCTGTTACACCCCACACGCATCAAGGAAGACCCAGACACATGAAGAAACTGCTGATGTCCGCCGCCGTCATCGCGCTTTCCTCCACCCAGGCCATGGCCGCGCCGATGTCTCCTTCGGCCCGCCCCGTGGCACAGAACTTCTCCGCCACCGTGCAGGATGCCTTTACCCTGCTGGGTGACACGGACGACCTGAAGCTTGTCTATTACATCCCGCGCCGCGGTGGCGTGGCGGTGCAGTCGCCGCTGAGCACCAATCCCATCCCGCGCTTCAACATCACCGCCTACACCCCGTCCTTCGGCTTCTTCGCGGGCGAGGAGCTGACCACGCTGGGTGGCTCGTTCTCCACCACCAGCGACCTGGGCGCCCTGGGCCTGCTGCAGACGGAGGCCCTCAACAAGGGCTTCCGCATCGCCCCGGCCCCGTCGAAGGCGGCCCGCAGCCAGTTCATGCTCTCCGGCTACGCGCCGCCGAACGGCCGCGTGGAGATCAAGTGCGACAAGGAGATCATCCAGGTCACCAGCCCGTCCACGGGTGAAGTGCGCAACGTCACGATTCCCAAGTGCTTCACGCACGACGACCCGACGCAGCCGTACGACCTGGACACGAACGTGATGTACAAGTTCACCAGCGCGCCGCCGGTCGGCAACAGCACCGTGGCGCAGGACATCCCGTTCCAGGCGACCACGCTGCCCAACTGGGCCGGCCCGCTGCGCGCCATGATGAGCAGCGGCGGTCAGTGGGACCACGTCGTCAACGCGCAGGTCGAGTGGACCGTTCGCACGAGCGAGCTGACCCGCCAGGCGCGCTTCAACATCAACTGGAAGTCCATGTTCGAGCAGGCGAGCACCTTCGCCGCCTTCCACCTGAGCTCCTGCGTGGACATCGAAGTTCGCGGCTTCTTCGAGCGGCTGACCCAGTGCACGGCGGAGAACGCGTGCGGCATCCGCATCGAGTACCTGCAGACCAACGGCACCTGGGGTCCCCGCGCTCCCAATGACGCCAACTTCATCAACGTCGTGAACGCCGTCCAGCAGCGCCTGCAGACGGAGCTGTTCAACGAAGTGCGCCGCTACACGACGCCGGTCAACGGCCAGGTCTCCAACCAGGTCAACTCCGTCTTCACGCTGCGCGCCAACTACGAGAAGCTCATCCTGGACAAGAACGAAGTCGTCTACGTCCAGTACAACCCGGGTCCCACCGAGTTCAACGCCAAGACCAACCTCAACGTGACGTGCCTCATCGGCGGGTTCGAGTCGGGCCGCACCTACTGGGACATGGCGGACGCCGGCTGCCGCGCGATGCTGGGCCAGCCGTAAGGGCCTGACCGGAAGCGCGGGGCCGGCTGTCTCCCGGGGGAGTTTCCCCCCGGGGGGCCGTGGCCCCGCGTCTTCCTTTTCCTCCTTCCAGGCAGACACCCCCATGCGCATCCAACACGCCATCACCCTCGCCGTGCTGAGCCTGCTCGTCCTGGCTCCGGCCGCGAATGCCCAGACGTCCCCGCCGCTCGACTACGTCCGCCGCATCCAGCAGAACGAGATGGTCTTCGTGCCCTACATGGGCATGACGCGCGGCCCCGTCTACTACACGAAGTATGAGCAGGTCTCGACGGGCGTCTCCGGCGCCAGCGGGTTCCGCCGGGTCATCCTCAACCTGACCCCGACGGCGCACCGGCTGAACCAATACAACAGCTTCATCTCCCAGAACGGCATCACCGACGCCCGGCTCAACGCGGTCACCGCGGCCAGCGCCTGCCAGCCGTCCGAGGAGATCAAGGCCATGACGGCCTACATGCCGGAGGCCTACCGGCCCAAGGTCCTCGCCGGCAACTACCCCACCCTGTGCAGCCTGAGCGTGTACTTCCTCCCCGAGGAAGAGGCCGCGACGATGGCGTTCATCAACACGCACGCGGTCATCATGATGCGCGCCACCGTGCCCCTGTGCGACCCGGCGAGCGCCCGGCTCAGCCTGGGCCCCATCAACCAGCGGCTCGTGCAGGCCGGCGTGCTGAGCACCAACGCCGCCAGCGAGCTGGTGGGCAATAGCTGGGATGTCCTCTTCGAGTCCGCGAAGCTGGCCCAGACCGCGCCCTACCTGTTCGTCACGTCGGATCCGCAGGTGGGTTGGGAGATCTACATGAAGTCCTTCACCCTGGATCTCACCGCCCAGACGGCGACGATGACGGCGCTCACCGCGGGCCAGCAGGCCTACATCTGCACGCCCGCGCCGCTGTCCCTGACGTTCGGATAGCCCCGGGGGCTTCCCGTTTCGCGGCAACAACTCCCGGAAGCGGCCATGGCGCGCGCCATGGCCGCCTCCGGCGTGAGGAGGACGTCTGACCATGTGGAGAGGGATGTGGGTCGTCGCGGGGCTCTTCGGCTGGGCCGCGTGTTCGGGCAATGAAGGCGTCGAACCGGAGGACCCGGAAGCGCGCAAGCAGAAGCTGCGCGGATGCATCCTCCAGAAGCTGCCCCCGGCGCAGGTGGGCGCGGAGGCGTGGACGGTGTCCGGCTACGTGCTGGTGGAGGCCTATGCGCGGTGCCTGGACGCCGGGGAGACGTCGACGGCGGCGGACTTCCGCGCCGTGACGGAAGGCATGGCCGACCTGCAGGCGGAGCCGTCCTGGGTGCGCATCACCGCCTCACCGGGAAGCGGCGGATGAAGCTGCTCGTCCTGCTCCTGCTGGCGTGGAGCACGCCCGTCCTCGCCGCGGCCAGCGGGCCGGAGGCGACCGAGTGCGTGGGTTGCCACACCCCGAAGCGCACCGAGCCCCAGGCCCGCTTCGGCAACGGCCTGGGCCGGTGGAACGACAGCCAGTGCTACGGCTGCCACGCGGAATTGAACGAGGTCGCGCGCCTGAACCACCAGGGGCAGCGCGACGCGCGCTACTTCGCCGTGCCCGTGCGCGAGGAAAAGCTGGTGCGCATGGCCACCTCGCCGCTGTCGTACATGAATGCACCGGAGGCGGTGGAGCCCGGTGGCGGCGCCGTGCCCCGGGTGTCCGGGGAGCGGCTCGCGGCCTTCCTGCGGCGCCCCGCCAGCCTGTCCTCGAAGGACGGCGGTCGGGCGCCCCGGATGATGGCCTACCCCGCGCTGACCCCCAAGGCGCTGCGCTCCGTGGCCGCGCTGCTGGCGGTGCGCGAGCCCCTGCGTGAGGAAGTGCCCGCGAAGCTGACGGAGCCGGAGAAGAAGGCAGCCGAAGCGCTGTGGACCGCGCGCTGTGGCTCCTGCCACGGCGGCACGAAGCCCATGGCGGGCCGGGGTCCCCTGGCGCTGGGGCTGCACACCGCGCAGTGGCTGCACGCGTACGCGAAGGGCCAGGCCAGCGTGCCGGGCAGGACGCGCCTCATGCCGGTGGTGGACCTGTCCCTGGACGACGCGAAGCTGCTCTACCGCTGGTTCGGCGCGGCGAGGACCGAAGCGGAGGGCGCGCTGGATGCGAGCGTCGCCCAGCTCAAGCTGGAGGCCGCGGCGGTCCCCCAGGCGGTGCCGCCCGCGTTCATCCCCTACCTCTGGGGCTCCTTCTTCCGGGACGCCACCTGCGTCCACTGCCACGCGACCAGCCCGCGCGCGGCCGGGGCCTTCAAGGCGGACGCGGAGGGGCTGAAGGCCTACCTGGGCCGCAAGTCAGGCGAGGAGTTCTGGCGCCGCCTGGAGACCCGTTCCCTGGAAGCGGAGCACGGACTGGTCGCGGCGAAGCCCGGCATGCCCATGGCGGGCACCGAGCTTCCCGCGCAGGTGCGGGGCCTCATCGCGCGCTGGGTGCTGGAAGGCTGCAAGGACCCCGAAGGGAAGACCTGGTGCCGTCGTTGACGGCACCCGGGACAAAAGGAATGCACATGTCCGGGATGAAGCAGCCCCCCACGGGGCTCTGGCGTCTGACCTTGGGAGTGCTGCTCGGCGCGTGCCTGCTTTCGGCCTGCGGGCCCGTGGACGGCGACGACGCGCCGCGCCTGCGACAGGTGCGCTCGCCGTTGGGCGGCCGCTCCTCGGCGTCCAGGCTGGCCCTGGGCCAGTACCACTCCGTGGGCGTGCACTCGGACGGAACGGTGTGGGCCTGGGGGTTCAACCGCCAGGGCCAGCTTGGCAACGGCGCGCTCACCGACAGCCCCACGCCCGTGCGGGTGAGCAACCTGGGCGACGTGGTGGCCGTGTCCTCCGGCGACTATCACTCGCTGGGCCTGCGCGCGGACGGCAGCGTGTGGTCGTGGGGAGACAACTCCTCCGGCCAGCTCGGCAACGGGACGCTGACGGCCAGCACCGTGCCCGTGCGGGTCTCCGGACTGAATGGAGTGCTCTCCGTGGGCTCCGGGTTCGCCCATTCGCTGGCCCTGCGCTCGGACGGCACGGTGTGGGCCTGGGGTGACAACCGCGCGCGCCAGTTGGGGACGCTCGCGGCCACCAGCAGCGCGGTCCCGGTGCGGGTGACGGGGCTGAGCGGAATCATCGCCGTGGTGGCCGGCGGCAACCTCTCCCTGGCGCTGCAATCCAACGGCACGGTGTGGGCCTGGGGTGAGAACCGGTATGGCCAGTTGGGGGACGGCACCACGACGTCCCGGGGTGCGCCAGCGCTGGTGAAGAACCTGGCGAACGTGTCGACGCTGTCGGCCGGGGCCTCGCATGCCGTGGCGCTGCGCTCGGATGGCACGGCCTGGGCGTGGGGCCTGAATGCCAACGGCCAGTTGGGCGACGGGACGACCGTCAACCGCTCCCTGCCCGTGCAGGTGCGCTTGAACGACCTGATGGCGGTGGTCGCCGGCAACTACCATTCGCTGGCGGTGCGCGAGGACGGCGCGGTGTGGGCCTGGGGTGACAATCGCTATCGTCAACTGGGCAATGGGACGACCACCAGCAGCCTCCTGCCCCTCCAGACGGGCCTCACGGGCGGCACCACCCTGGTGGCGGGCTACAAGCACTCGCTGACCCTGCGCGCGGATGGTTCGGTGTGGTCGTGGGGGGACAACGCCTTCGGCCAGTTGGGGGATGGCTCCTTCCAACCGAAGGTGAGCCCCGTGCGTGCGGGCAACCTCACCCTGGGCAACGCGGGAGCGAGCACGGGCCAGCTCCACTCCGTCTCGCTCGACTCCAGCGGCAGGGTCTGGACGTGGGGGGACAACTTCGAAGGGCAGTTGGGCGATGGCACGGACATCGACAGCCTCATCCCAAGGCAGACCAGCCTGAGCAACGTCGTGTCCGTGTCCGCCGGGTACCGGCACACCGTGGTCCTCAAGGGTGACACCACGGTGTGGAGCTGGGGGGGCAACGAGCGGGGACAGGTGGGGGATGGGACGACCACGAACCGCACCCTGCCCCTCCAGGTCGCGGGCCTGTCGGGCATCTCCGCCGTGGCCGCGGGCAGCTACCACTCGCTGGCGCTGCGCTCGAATGGCACCGTGTGGGCCTGGGGGTTCAACCGCTACGGCCAGTTGGGGGACGGGACGACCACGGACCGACTGCTGCCCGTGCAGGTCTCCGGCCTGTCCGGGGTGGTGGCCATCGCGGCCGGGCACAGCCATTCGCTGGCGCTGCGCTCGGATGGCACCGTGTGGAGCTGGGGCTACAACTTCGACGGCCAGATTGGCGATGGCAGCAATGCCTGGCGCATCCTGCCGGTGCAGGCGACGGGGCTGACAGGCGTGGTGACCATCGCCGCCGGGGCCTACCACTCGCTGGCGCTGCGTTCGAACGGCACGGTGTGGGCCTGGGGCTACAACGCCACGGGCCAGTTGGGGGATGGGACCATCTCCAGCAGGGCCTTCCCCGCGCAGGTGCCCGGGCTGGGCGGCGTGGTGTCCGTGGTCGCCGGGGACTTCCACACCCTCGCGCTGAAGTCAGACGGCTTCGTGCTGGCGTGGGGCTTCAACTTCGATGGCCAGTTGGGCGATGGCTCGCTCGATCACCGCTACACCCCGGTGTACGTGGCGGGCCTGAGCAACGTCGTGTCCGTGGTCGCAGGGGACTACCACTCCATGGCCCGGCGTTCGGACGGTTCCACCTGGGCCTGGGGCTACAACGGCGAAGGCCAGTTGGGGGACGGGACGCGGGACGACACGCTCCTGCCCGTCCAGGTGCAGGGGCTCTGAAGCCCCAGGGGCTCTGAAGCCCGGTGACAGACATTCCAGCAGTCCTCCCAGGAGATGCAATGAAGACATCCACGGTGTACGGCGCCGCCCTGCGCGCGCTGGCCTTCGCCGGTCTCGCGCTGATGCTCAGGGGCGGCGAAGCCCAGGCGCAGAACTTCACGGAGGAGCACATCCTCCTGCTCATCGACCGCAGCGGTTCCATGCAGGCGGTGCGTCCGTCCACCGGCCGGACCCGCTTCGCGGATGCCATCACGCGCGCCCGGACCTATTCGCTCCTGCCGTCGGCGCTGCCCCGCTCCTACGCGGTGTGGACGTTCGAGGGGACGACGTACGTCAAGGCGCAGGACTTCGCGAGCGCGAAGGTGACGATCGCGACCCTGGCCAAGCTGGCCGTGGGCAATGGCGTGACGCCCCTGGCCTACGCGGTCTGTGATGCCGTCGATGAGCTGTTGCAGCACGAGCCGGGTGTCGAGGCGCGCAAGGTGGTGCACCTGGTCTCCGACGGCGAGGAGAACAGCACGCCCCCCGGAACGCTCTGCCACGGCCCGTCCAGCACCACGGCCTGGCCAAACCTCGCCGTCGATTCCTGGCAGTGGAAGGTGCGCAACATGCTCAAGACGGGGGACCCGCTGCGGGACAGCGCGGCGCCGTTCCGGCTGGTGTTCGACGTGGATGTCTTCGCCAACCAGCTCACCTTCGCGGGCTCCGGGGAACCTGTCCGCGAGGACAGCGGCACCGAGCGCCCGGAGGAGTCCATGAGCGCGACGCTCCCGCCCGCGTACCTGGCCTTCCTGTCGGGCGTATCCACGGCCTCGGGAGGCACCTACATGCCCATCTCCGACACGAGCCCCATGCCCGTGTATGGCGACACCAACCAGGACTATTGCGTGGATGGCACGGACTACAACCTGGTGCTCAGCAACTATGGCCACCGGGTGCCGCCCGCGAACCCCGCCGCGGATGTGAATGGCGACCGCGTGGTCGACTACGCCGACTACTCGATTGTCGTCAACAACCAGGGAACAGGCTGCCGCACGAAGCCCCCGACGTTTGAGCAATGACCCCTCACCCCCGGAGCATGCAAATGCGTTTTGAGCGACTTGCCATTCCGACGCTGGCGGCTGCCGCACTGAGCCTGTTGTTGCCCCTCCAGGAGGCCCGCGCGCAGTTCCCGCCGCCTCCGACCGAGTTCCACCACCTCATCCTCGTGGACACCAGCGGCTCCATGGCCACCCTCCGCACGGATGGCTCCGGCAAGACCCGGTTCCAGGCGGCCATCGAGCTGGCGAAGGGCGCGGTGGCGAACAACAACTCCAACCACTATTTCGCGGTGTGGCGTTTCCAGGACTCCACCTCCTCCCAGGTCCAGGGTTTCGCGTCCGCCGGGACGACCCTTGGCACCCTGAACGCGATGCTCGGTCCCACGGGAGGAACCCCTCTTGCGCACGCGGCCTGCGCCGCCCTCGACACGCTGGACGCCTACAAGAAGGACAGCGTCAACGCGGCGAAGCTCCTGCACCTCTACTCCGATGGAGAGGACAACAACACGCTGCCCACGGACCAGTGCGCCGGCCCCTTGAGCACGTCGCAGGACCCCACCACCCCCACCGTGAACTCGTGGAACTGGAAGCTCCTCAACAAGGCCCGGACGGGAAACCCCAACAACCCCAGTCCCATCACGACATTCCCGGTCGCGATCTACGCCACGCTGATGGACCCGTTCATCACCTTGACCGGCACGCCCTCGGAGCCCCGCGATGTCATCATCGAGGGAGACATGCCCACGCCGCGCACCCTCGCGTCCATCTCCAACTTCCAGGCCTTCCTCCAGAAGCTGTCGACCGCCACGGGGGGCACGTTCACCGGCATCGCCGACTCGAAGCCCGCACCGGTGCTCGGTGATACCAACCAGGACTACTGCGTGGATGGCACGGACTACAACCTGGTGCTCAGCAACTATGGCTACCGGGTGCCTCCCGCGCCCCCCGCGGCGGACCTGAACAATGACAAGGTGGTGGACTACAACGACTACACCATCGTGGTGAACAACCAGGGCAAGGGCTCCGGCTGCCGGTCGCCGTCGCCGCGCTAGACCCTCGAGTCGTCCGCCGCGTCAGGCGGGAGGAGGCGCTGTGGCCCTTCCTCCCGCCACGACCGTCAACGCGGTTCAGGGATTCCAGCAGTTGGCGGGCTGGTCGTTGATGTGGACCCAGAAGCGGGTGTCGGTCCGGACGTTGCCGTAGGCGTTGAACCCCCACCCGCCCGCGTCGTGGAACTCCGCCATCCGCCAGCCGGCGCCGAAGAACTGGACGCACATCTGGTTGGCGGACGACAGGCTCGTCAGCAGCGAGCCGGAGATGGGAAGGGTCGTCGCGATGTTCCCGGCCGCCCAGGAGGGATAGTAGCTGGCGGGGGTCTGGGCTGGCCGCGCCGAGCCATCCTGGCGGATGCACAGCAAGGGGAGGGCCGTCGTGCAGGAGGTCTCTCCGACATAGGCATCACAACCCCAGCACCCGACCTCGTCGACTCCCGAGGAATGGGACACCTTCGCCCAGCTCATTCCCCGTCCACCTGACGCTTCCGCCGGAGGCGCCAGGGGCAAGAGGAAGAGGGACACACCCAGCAACCAACACCCGCTCTTGTTTTTCATTGCCTGAAGCCTATCACGAACCCCACGCAATCCCTCACACAAAGCCAGACAACCGCGTCTTCCGGGAGCCTACCGCGCATCTGGCTTGCTCCGCCGCTGGCGTCCCGCCACGCTGGGGCCCATGACGACCGAGTTCATCCTGCTCCGCCACGGTGAGACGGAGTGGAACGCCCTGGGGCGCCTGCAAGGGCACCTGAACAGCTCGCTGAGCCGCGAAGGGCTGCGGCAGGCGGACGCGCTCGCGGCGCGCCTCGCCTCCCTGCCCTTCCAGGCCCTCTATTGCAGCGACCTGGACCGGGCGGTGCAGACGGCGTCCCGCATCGCCACGAAGACGGGCCACGACGTCCGCCAGGACCCGCGCCTGCGCGAGCGCGGGCTGGGCATCCTCGAAGGGCTGACGCGCACGGAGGCCCAGCAGCGCCACCCGGAGGTCTTCTCCGAGTACGCGGCCGGCGGACCCGACTTCTCCATCCCCCAGGGGGAGAGCACGTCCCAGCGACTGCGCCTCGCGCTCCAGTGCCTGGAGGAGCTCGGGGCCCGGCACCCGGAGGCCCGCGTGGTGGTCGTCACGCACGGGGGCCTGCTCAGCAGCCTCCTTCGCGCCTGCCTGGGCATCCCCCCCACCACGCCGCGCGCCTTCTCCGTGCTCAACGCGAGCTGGAACCAGTTCGACCTCCACGCAGGTGAGTTCCGGATGGTGACCTGGGGGGACGTCAACCACCTGCGCGGGCTCAGCCTCGATGACACCTGAGGGGGAGCGACGCGGATTTAACCCGGCTTAATGCCACTGGATTCACGACCTGGGCGACAACGCCTCCAGGGGAATCACCAGGGGGACGCACATGTCGGGACTCATCCAGGGCCACAAGCCCTTCAGCCTCTTCATCCAGAAGCCGAACGTGGGCAGGCCGCAGGGGACGGTCAGCACGGCGGCACCCGCACCGGCTCCGGCCGCGAAGCCCCAGCAGGGCCCCAGCCTCTTCGCGGACGGCTTCACGCCCGCGCTGGCCCGGAGCCCCCAGCGCAGCCCCGTACTGGACCCCTTCAGTGCGCCCGCGCTCCCCCAGGCCCCGTCCCTGCCGGCCACGGCGAAGACTTCGCTCTCCGTGAGCGCGGGGATGGAGAGCAGCCTCACCGTCACCGCCAACGGCGTGTCGGTGAAGGAGAGCGCCGAGGTGGAGGCGGAGCTCAAATCCAAGCCCTTCACGGTGAAGGTCGCGGCGTACAGCGAGCTGGAGCGGAGCCAGAGCACCGACGGCGACATGACCACCTTCAGCGTGGAGGCGGAGGTCGGCGTCAAGGCAGAGGCCAGCGTGGAGACGTCCCGCGTGGACGCCACCGCCTCCGGAGCGGTGGGCGCCCGCGGGTCCTACCAGGTGTCGGTGCCCACCACGGCCGCGGCGGGCATCACCTCTGTCGAACAGGCCGCCGTGCAACTGAGCCCCTTCGCGCCGGAGAACCTGCCGGTGGGGACCACCATCGAGATGCACGGCGAGGCCTTCATGGAGACCGGCCTGTCGGTGACCTTCAAGAAGATCGCCAGTGTGCTCGACGTCACGGTGAACGAGAGCGTCGAGCGCGCCAAGGGCATGTCCATCGCCATCAACAAGGTGGACGACAAGACGGCCCGGGTGACCATCGGGCCCACGGAGATGATGTCGCGCACCAACGGGCTCAGCCTCAAGGTGGCGGACGTGGAGGTCGGCCTGTCCACCACGGGCAAGGTGGACCAGCAGACCGCGCGGCAGGTGGACTTCGACATCTCCACCCCCGCGGGCCAGGAGGCCTATGACCGCTTCATGGCCACCGGCGAGCTGCCCGGCAACGACGCCGCGAAGGGCACCTCCAACGCCGCGACCGTCCAGGTCGTCTCCGGAGAGGTGTCCACGGAGCTGACGGTGGGCATCTCACTGGGAGAGAACACCCCGGTGAGCGACGCGTACACGTACACGACCTACGACGACGGCCGGAAGGAGTTCGAATACTCCGGCCAGATTGGCCCGGTGACGCTCGACATCGCGGGCACCGTGGGCGACCCATCTACCCAGACCTACGCGGCCACCCTTTCGGGCGTGAACCTGGGCAGTGTGGATGGCCTGCGGCAGTCCTTCGGAGGAATGACAGGCTTTGGCGAGACGGTGACGATGACCTGGACGAACGAGGAGGCCCAGCAGGTCCAGCAGATCGCCAGGGACTGGGTCGCGGCCCACGACCCCGAGCACGGCATTGCCCCCTACAACATGAGGCTGCTCGGGCCGGATCAGTGGGCGATGGACATCGCCAATGCGGCGACGCCCGAGGAGGCCATCTCCCTGATGATGTCCCCGACGGCGAACGGCGACGTCGGCACGGTGGCCAACCGAGTGGGTTACATGTCCAGCTACCTGAACGACATCGGCGGCGGACCGATGCCGGGCACGGTCACCGCGAAATAACGGCAGGCTGCCAGCCGGGGCCATTCCGACCCTACAATGGCGGGCGCCATGCGCACGCCATCCACCCCGGGGCTCGGTCCACCCGCCGTCTTCGTGGGCCGTGCCCAGGAGGTGCGTCGGCTGGGGGAGATGCTCCGGCGCGTGCACACCGGGGTCGTCTACGGCCTGCCCGGAGCGGGAAAGTCCGCGCTGGTGGCGGCGGTGGCCGCGCGGCACCGGGGCCCCGTCGTGCACCGGCGCGTCCTGCCCGGGGACACGCTGGACACGGTGGTGGACGACGTGCGCCGCCTCCTGCGCGAAGCGCCCGTGGCCCAGGCCCTGTCGGATGCGTCCCGCCTGGAGGACCTGGTGCGGGAGATGGAGTCCCACCGCGCGCTGTGCGTGCTGGACGACCTGCACGTGCTGGGGCCCCCGGAGCGTGAAGTGCTGCTGGAGGACCTGGGCGGACGGCTGCGCAAGGGGACACTGCTGGCCACCTCGCGCGAGTCCGTGCCCCGGCACGCCACCAGCCCGGACCGCTTCGAGCTGCGGCTGGATGGCCTGCCGGAAGAGGCCGCGCGCCTGCTGTGGCGGCAGTTGGGCACGCTGTATGGGGAGCGGGAGGGCTTCGAGGCCGCGTGGAGCCGTTCGCGCGGACTGCCCTTCCTCCTGCGCCGCGCCCATGCCGGCGACACCGGAGGAGACGAACCGGTGCGCGCGGCGCTTTCGGCGCTGCCCGACGACGAGCGGCGTCTGGCCGCGGTGCTGGCCCTGAGCGCGGTGCCGCTCACCGCGAGCACGCTCCAGGCGGTGCTGCCCGGAAGCACCGCGGACGCCTCGCTGCGGCGGCTGGGCGCGCGGCTGCTGGTGGAGACGGACGCGCGGGGCCGGCACGGCGTCCATGACCTGGTGCGCGAAGCGCTCGTTTCGATGCTCGGACCGGACGAGGTGAACGCCGCGCACGCGACCCTGCTGGAGGTGCTGGAGCTCGAACCCCTGCCCGCCGTGGTGCGGGTGCGCTCGGTGTGCCGCCACCTCCAGGCGCTCGGCCGCCACGAGGCGCGCGCGGCCTTCATCGTCGCGCAGGGGGAAGCGCTGGTGCGCCACGGCGCCGCCGACGAGCTGCTCTCCCTGCTGGACTCGTTGCCCGCCCCGCTGCGCACGCCGGAGGTGCGGCTCACGCATGCCCGAGCGCGCGTGCGGCTGCTGGACCTTCGCCGGGCCTATCCGGAGCTCCTGGCGCTGCGGGCCTCGCTGGAGGCGTCGGACGGAGCCCCGGGCACCGAAGCCCTGCGCGAGGGCGTGGGCACGGTGCTGGTGCGGGTGGCCCTCTTCGCCCTGGAGCCGGACGCGTGCGAGCGCACCCTGGAGGCGATGCCGGTGCCTGGCAGCGCGGAGGTGTTCCTCCAGCAGCTCCTGGCCCTCACGGCGCTGCGCTTCTTCCAGGGGCGCCTGGACGAATCCCTGGCGATGCTGGACGGCGCCGCGGCGGCGGCCGGCGGCGACGCGGAGTCCGGAGGGGACCGGCGGGTGCTGGGCTGGTGCGCCTATGCCCGCGCGCTGATGCTGTGGATTGAAGGCCGCGACAGCGAGCTGGCGGAGCCGCTGGCCCGGTGCGTGTCGCTGTTGGAGGACGCGCCGCTCGACTCGCGAGGCCCGCTCGTCGCCGCCATGTCCGCGGGCATCTTGAGCCGGCTGGGGCGCTTCACCGAAGCCGAGGCCGCGCTCGCGAGCGCCCGGGAGCGGCTGGGACAGTTGGGGGCGCCCCGGCTCGCGCTGGAGCTGGACTGCATCGCCGCGTGGGTGCGGGGCGAGCTGGGACAGCGGCGGGCGGCGCTTCTGGCACTGCGGGAGACGGAAGGCCGGGCGGAGCGCGCCGGCTACCTCTTCGTGCGGCTGCTCTGCCGGGTGGGCGCGGGCCGCATGTTGCTGGAGCTGGGCCGGCGCGCGGAGGGACAGGCGCTGCTGGACGCGGTGGAGGCGGACATCCGGGCGCGCGGCGTGTTGGGGCTGCTGCGGGCCGTGCAGGTGGCGAGGACCCTGGACGCGCCAGGACCGAAGGACGTCCCCGTCACGGTGGAGCCGCGCGAGGTGCGCCCGGGCATCGCGGCCCGGCAGCGCGCCCTGGCGGCCTGGAGCGCGGCACGGCAGGGGGACTCCGTGCGGGCCACGGGGCTGCTCGCCGCGCTGGAGCCGATGGCGCTCGGAGTGGACTTCGCGCTGGAGCGGGCGCTGGGCCATCTGGCCCGGGCCGCGCTCCACCGGCACGCGGGCCGCGCGAGGGAAGCGGAGGAGGCGCTGGAGCACGCCGCGCGCACGGCGGCGGAGGGCGAGGTGGATCCAGAGCTGATTCCGGAGCTCTTCGGCACCCTCGCCTCCCCACCCGCAGCGGTCGCGGTCGCGCCGGCCAGCCCAGCGGACGCGGTGGTGCTGGATGCGAAACGCCACGAGCTGCGGGCCCCGGGGCGCGTCGTCTCCCTGGAGCGCCGCGCCCTGCCCCGCCGGCTGCTGTACGCGCTGGCCCGGCAGCCGGGACGCACGCTGTCGAAGGAGGACTGCGTGCGCGCCATGTGGAACGCGGACTACGACCCGCGGCTGCACGACAACTCGCTGCGCGTCCACGTGAGCCACGTGCGCGAGATGCTGGAAGGCACCGGCACGCGCGTGGTGTTCGAGGACCCCGGCTACCGGTTGGACGTGGCCGGGGGCTTCACCTTCATCGCGGAGTAGCGCGCCCCGGACTTCAGGGCGCGCAGTAGCGGACCGCCTGGAGCTCGTGCGTCTCCGGCGTCTGCGTGGAGGTCATCACGAAGGCCCCCATCCAGTTCTCCGGAAGCTCCTCCAGCAGCACCCACTGCGCGTACCGGTGCAGGGGGAACGCTTCGGTGCCGGGGGTCCAGTCCCTGGGTGTACCGCCCGGCGACAGGCCCCAGAAGCGACCGCGCCAGTTGAACCAGTCCTCGCCTCCCGACGGCGGCTGATAGCTGGCGGAGAGCCAGGCCACCTGGAGTCCCCGTGACGTCATCCGGGGCTCGAACCAGGCGTGCTCGCTGGAGGTCGTCCGGGTCAGGGGCTCGGCGGCGCCTCCCTCGAAGAGGTTCTTCATGAGCTTCAGCGAGGAGAAGCCCTCCAGGTTGCGCATCACCAGGGCCGCGGACGCCTGCGGCCCACCGGCCTCCGCCCCCAGGTCCACGAGCCTGGGCCGGGCCTCGTATCCCGGCTCGTAGGAGCGCTCGTCGCCAACGGGCAGCAGCTCGCTGTCGAAGCGCTGGAGCCGGAGCGTTCCCCCCTCCGCTTCCAGGGCGTCCTCGATGACCGACACCAGGAAGCCGCCATCACGCAAGGGCAACACATCCACATCCGTCAGGGTGGCGCTCGACGGCGGCCGGATCTGGAACAGGGACCTGGGGGCGACTTGCACCTGTCCATCCAGGTCCGTGACCGTGCCAATCAATTCGCGGGCCGTCCTGGTCGTGCTGGCAGCGTCCTTCCAGACCGCGAACACCCGCGAACCGTCCGCCGACAGGGCCACCCGGCTGGAGACCCGGGCTACGGGATGGTCGAAGAGGACCGTGCCGCCCCGCGGCCCCGGCTGGGGATGCCCCTGCGCATCGAGCGGGATGAGAAAGCCCCGCGTGTTGTCCGGCATCCCATCCGACGAGGAGTAGTACAGCGCGGGCCCCCGCGAGGTGGCCAGCAGTTGGCTGTACATCGTGCTGAAGGACTCCGGCGTGACGACGGCCACGGAGACCTCCGTGGTTTCGAGCGGAGCCAGGGAGGTATCCAGCCGCGTGAGCCGGGCCACCCCGACCGAGCCGACCGTCGCCAGCAGCACGCCGTCCGCCACGCGGAGGCTGCTCACATTGTTCCGGGTGCTGGCTTCCGTCAGCGACGCGACCTTCGACCACCGGGCGGGAGGATCCGTCACCCCGTCGCAGTCGTTGTCCACGCCGTCACAGCGCGTCTCCACGTCCTCGTACGCAGCGCCATACGAGCGCGACGTGCACACCGATTCATGGACACCGTCGACCCGGGCGCGCCGGGCTCCCGCGCAGACGCCCAGAGTGCGCTCGCACGGAAGGCCTTCCGCGGTCTCTCCACCGTCTGGATTGCCAGCGTCGGGAGAGGGACCCGCGTCGGGAGAAGAGCCCGCGTCGTCCAGGGTGCCCGCATCGTCCGGAGGGCCCGCGTCCTGTGAGGACGTGGAGGATCCGCATCCCGCCAGCATCAAGCTGCCCATCACCCACACCACAGCCCACATCCGACCCGACATCCACTGCATGTTCATCATCCCCTGACCCGCGGGCGGTCCCGGCCACGCCAGCGCTGCAATCCTAATCCACAACAGCCGCCAGGAAGCAGCCTGGCACGAGCCCGTCTTCCATCCCGCGGCAAGCAATCGCACGCGCCGGCTGCGTAAACCCTGACACTGCGCAGGTGGTACGGAAAAGCACGGTTGAGCGGAGTCCCTCCACACGGGCATCGCCGTGCTCATGGATTCGGCCAAGGACGCCAGCGCGACCGCGCATGTTCAACGTGGACCTCCCCATCACGAACGCAGACCCGTGGCTGGCCGGGAAGACGGGCGACCGGACCCTCGTGAGTGACGACCAGCCCGCCGCGTCCGGCGACTCCCGGGGCTTCATCGACGACCTCGTCGTCACCAACGGCCCCCTGCCTTGACCCGCCGGTGAAACCGTCCAGGCCCCGGAGCCGTACCGTGGAGCACATGCACCGTGCTCCACCGCCCCTCGCGCTGCTCCTCGTGCTCACCCTGTCCGCCTGCCACCGCGCCGCCGCGCCCGGAGGCCACGTGCGTGAGGGCACGCCCCCGGCGGTGGACATCGTCCGGGCCCGGGCCCTGGGGCAGACGCAATCCTTCACCTGGGAGGAGTGGGGCCCGGAGGCCTTCGCGCGGGCGAAGCGCGAGGGCCGCTACATCCTGGTCGATGGCGCGGCCGAGTGGTGTCACTGGTGCCACGTGATGGACGAGACGACCTACCGCGACACGGAGGTGGGCCGGCTGCTGCGCGAGCGCTTCGTGGCCATCCGCGTGGACGTGGACGCGCGGCCGGACCTCGCGGAGCGCTGGGTGGATTACGGCTGGCCCGCGACAATCCTCCTGACGCCGGGCGCGGAGGAGGTGGGCAAGTACCGGGGCTACCTCGCGCCGGAGCGACTGCGCGCCCTCCTCCAGCGCGTGGAGGCCCTGGAGGCCGAATCCCGAGACACCGCGCGCCCCCTGTCGCTGGACCTGCGCGCGTCCCCCGCGATGCTGCCGTGGGTGACCGCCAGCGTGGCCCGGAGCATGGACGGCTGGTACGACCCGAAGGAGGGTGGCTGGGGCCGCACCCAGAAGGCGCCGCTCGGGGCCAACGTGGAGTTCGAGGTGCTCCGCGCCGCGCGCGGGGATGCGGCGGCGCGCGAGCGCATCACCCACACGCTGGAGCGGCAGCGCGCGGTGCTCGACCCCGTGTGGGGCGGCGTCTATCAATACTCGGCGGCGCCCCACTGGAAGGCCCCACACTTCGAGAAGTTGATGTTCATGCAGGCCTCGAACCTGGAGGCCTACGCGCGGGCCTGGGCCCTGCTCAAGACACCCACGCTCCTGGACGACGCGCGCGGCATCGCCCGCTACCTGGAGCGCTTCCTCCAGGCACCGGACGGCACGTTCCACGCGAACCAGGACGCGGACGTGGGCGCGCACGACCGGAGCATTCCGTTCGTCGACGGGCACGTGTACTACGCGCGGGACGACGCGGGCCGCCGGGCGCTCGGCATGCCGTGGGTGGACACGCATGTGTACGCGCGCGAGAACGGGCTCGCCGTGGCGGCGCTCGTCACGCTGCACGAAGCGACCGGCGATGCCGCATCCCTCGCCGCCGCGAGGAAGGCCCTGGACGTGCTGCTCGCGACCCACGTGGGAAGCGACGGCGAGGTGTGGCGCGAGGCCACGCCCCACTCGGGCCCGCGCTTCCTGGCTGACGCGGCGGCACTGGGCCGGGCCCTGGCGCTGCTCGCGCGGACCACGGGGGAAGCCCGCTACCGGGAGGCCGCCCTGCGCGTGGGCCGGGCGATGACGCGGGACTTCGCGGATCCGTCAGGAGGCGCGCTCTACGAACAGACGCCGGACGGGGACGCGGTGGGCATGTTCGCGAGGCGGGAGCGTCCCTTCGCGCACAACGTGGCGGCGGCGCGCTTCCTCGCGGCGCTGCACGCCCTCACGCAGGACGCGGCGTGGCGCGAGCGGGGCCGCGAAGTGCTCGCGGCGACGGCCTCCCCGGCGATGCTCGAAGCCCAGGGCCGGATGGTGGGCGACTTCCTGCTCGCGGCGGATGCGCTCGGCGTGGTGCCCTGGCCCGAGCGCGGCGCCAAAGCCGCGTCCCTCACGGTGCATCCAGGAACGTGGTGAGCGCGGGAATCACCACCTGGGGCGCCTCCTCCATCAGCCAGTGCCCCGAGCCGGGGACGACCTGGCCCTGGACGTTGGACGCCACGAGCTTCGCCTGTTCGATGAGGCCGTTGCCACTGGCCTTCTCCCCCGTCAGCACCAGCACCGGCATCGTCAGCGGCGTCGCCGCGAACCCGGCGAAGTCCTGCGCGTCGCGCTCGAAGCTCTTGAAGTACTCGAAGCCCGCCTGCATCCCGCCCGGCTGCGCGTAGGCCTTCGCGTAGAACTTCCGGTCCGCCTCCGGCACCGAGCGCTTCGGATCCGCCGCGAAGTCGTTCCAGAAGTGCTCGAAGTACGTCCGCTCCCGGCCCTTCACCAGCGCCAGGGCCGTCTCGCCGGTGAAGTGGAAGTGCCACAGGTCCCGCAGCAGCCAGACCTGCTTCCAGTCCCCGACGCCAGGCAGGAACGCATCCATCAACACCAACCGCTCCGTGGCCTGGGGGAACTGGGCCGCGAAGGCGTACGCCACCATCAGTCCGATGTCGTGTCCCACGATGCGCACGCGCTCATGGCCCAGGAAGGTCGTCAGCGCGTGGATGTCCACCGCCAGCGTCTTCTTGTCGTAGCCGGAAGCAGGCTTGGAGGAGCCACCCGCGCCGCGCAGGTCCGGCACGATGACGGTGTGATGCTGGGCGAGCCCGGGCAGCAGCGGCAGCCACATGTGGCCCGTCTGCGTGTAGCCATGCAGCAGCACCACCGGCGAGCCCTGGCCTCCGATGACGTAGCGCAGGCGGGTGCCATTGACGTCGGCGTAGCGCTCCTCGAAGCCCCGGGGAAGCGACGGGCCCGACGCGGCCCTGGCGGCGGAGGCCATCATCAGCGAAGCGCCCAGACCGGCGGCGCCGGCGAGCAGGGTGCGGCGGGACGACGTGAAGAAGGAGGACATGACGGACTCCAGGACGCGAAGGGAGAGCAACCACCCGGCGAGGCGTCGTGCCCCGTCGATGAAGGAAACATAGGGTTCAGCTTCCCTTGGAAGAAGGCAGCGAAGATGGTTCAACCCTTCAGCTTTTGTGAATCTTGAGGAGGCAGGGGATGGACCGGCTGCGCGCATTCGAGGTCTTCGTGACGGTGGTGGCGAAGGGCAGCTTCACGCGGGCGGCGCATGCGCTCGACACATCGCCTGCCAATGTCACCCGGTATGTGAACGAGCTGGAGTCACATCTGGGAACCCGCCTGCTCAACCGCAGCTCGCGCAAGCTGTCGCTCACCCAGGGAGGTGAAGCGCTCTACGAGCGGGGCCGCTCCATCCTGGACGAGGTGGCGGAAGCCGAAGCGCTGGCGTCCTCCGCGTCGTTGCAGCCGCGCGGGCGGCTGCGCATCAACGCCCCGGTGAGCTTCGGCATCCTGCACCTGGCGCCGCTCTGGCCCCGCTTCATGGCCCGCTACCCCGACGTGGAGCTGGACGTGGCGCTGAACGACCGGGTCGTGGACATCATCGACGAGGGCTACGACCTGGCCATCCGCGTCTCGCGCGCGGGCGCCACCACCCACGTGGCGCGCAAGCTGGCCACCTCCCGCAACCTCGTGTGCGCGTCACCGGCCTACCTGCGCCGCCACGGACGCCCCAAGGTCCCCGCGGACCTGGGCGACCATGCCTGCCTGGGCTACTCCTACTCCGCCACCGCCGACGAATGGCATCTCGTGGATGACACCGGCGCGTCCTCCAGCGTGAAGGTGCGTTGCGTGATGCACACCAACAACGGTGAC
The DNA here is from genome assembly GCF_003611635.1 of Corallococcus terminator. Lineage (GTDB taxonomy): Bacteria > Myxococcota > Myxococcia > Myxococcales > Myxococcaceae > Corallococcus > Corallococcus terminator. The sequence goes on from NZ_RAVZ01000024.1 coordinate 46,484, forward strand.
ACCCTGCGCGCCGCGACACTCGCCGGCACCGGCATCTCCTGGCAGCCCACGTTCCTCGTCGCGGAGGACCTGAGACAGGGCCGGCTCGTGCGCGTGCTGCCCCACCATCACCTGCCGGACATCGACGTGCTGGCCCTCTACCCCAGCCGCCGCCACGTGAGCGCCAAGGTCCGGGTGATGGTGGACTTCCTCGTCGAAGCGTTCACTGGAATTCCGCCGTGGGAACGACCGGGCAGCGTCAACGGATGAAATCCAATGAAACATACTGTTGTCATCCGGTTGCGATAAAAAACGCGCTTGAGGAGTTTACAAGAAGCTCCGGGCTCCTCCACAATGCGCCCGTTTCCACAAATCCCCCTTAGACGAGGTTCACATGCTTTCAGGTCAGGTCGTGCGTGGCTGGGCTACCGCGAGCGTGATGTCGCTGCTGGTCATCGGTTGTGGGCCGCAGGCGAGCCAGGAGCAGGCCCCGACGGAGGCGCCTCCCGCCGAGACCACGCAGGAGATCGTCGGCGGCACCGCGACCACCATCGCGGCGAACCCGTGGCAGGTGTCCCTGCAGAGCACGGGCGGCAGCCACTTCTGCGGCGGCTCCATCATCAACGAGAACTGGGTCCTGACCGCGCAGCACTGCGTGAACTCGGGCGGCACCATCAGCAAGCCGGGCCGCGTTGTCGCGGGCATCACGAACCGCACGGCCACCAACGGGCAGGTCCGCACGGTGACCCAGGTCGTCGTGTTCCCGGGCTACGTGGACGCGAACATCGGTAAGGACGCGGCGCTGCTGAAGCTGTCCGCTCCCCTGGACCTGACCGGCGCGAACGCGAAGGCCATCCCCATCGTCACGGCGGCGGACGCCGCCGCGGGCGTGACGGCCGCGGGCGTCATCTCGCGCGTCACGGGCTGGGGCACGCTGAGCAGCGGCTCATCCTCGCTGCCGACCACGCTCCAGACGGTCGACGTGGCGCTGATGACCAACGCCGACGTGCAGGCGAAGTACCCCGACGAGGTCATCTCCGCGGACCAGTTGGGCGCGGCCTCCCCCGGCAAGGACTCCTGCCAGGGTGACTCCGGCGGTCCCCTCACCGTCCTCAAGGGCAGCACCCGCGTCCTCGCGGGCATCGTGAGCTGGGGCTACGGCTGCGCGGACTCGCGCTACCCGGGCCTGTACGGCCGCGTGTCGTCCTTCGAGACGTGGATCAACAACACCATCAACGGCACGACGCCTCCGGGCACGACGCTGCTGGAGAAGACGGGCCTGTCTGGCGCGGCCAGCTCCTTCACGCACTACGCCATCACGGTGCCCGCCGGCGCCACCACGCTGACCGTCGTGCAGTCGGGCGGCACGGGTGACGCGGACCTCTACGTGCGCCAGGGCTCGCAGCCCACCACCAGCGCCTACAACTGCCGCCCGTACGCCAGCGGCAACGCGGAGACGTGCACCCTGAACAGCCCCGCCGCGGGCACCTGGTACGTCTCCGTGCGCGGCTACAGCGCGTTCACGGGCGTGTCCATCAAGGCCACCGTCCCGTAGTCGCTGAAACACACTCCTGACGGGAGTCCGGAAGCCCTCTTTCTCCACGCTGGAGAAAGGGGGCTTCTGTGTTTCAACCGGCCAGCCCGTGGCGCGGGGATGGTAGATCCACCCCATGGCTCGGACCGGACCCAGAGCACCCCGCTGCCCCGACTGCAACGCGCCCTTCGCGCTCAAGCCCGGGCAGACGCACTACACCTGCGGCTACTGCGGCATCGCCTTCGACCTGGGCGGCACGCAGGCGCGGCCCCCCGTCCCCCCGCTCAGGGGCCCCCAGGCGACGCCACGGTCCCAGGTCCCGATGATCCTGGCGGGCGTGGGGTTCGTGTTCTTCATCATGATCACCGGAGCGGTCT
>NZ_RAVZ01000250.1 GCF_003611635.1 Corallococcus terminator
CCATCCCCTCCACCATCGACTCCAGGTACTCGCGCAGCTCTCTGTCCAGCTTGCGCATCTGTGCAGGGGTCATGACCTCGACGTAGATCATGCCCCTCGACTCGACGCAACTGACTGAGTAGTACTAAGGACTAGCCCATATTTTCAAGCCTCGCGGCCCTGTGCAGGATGGGTTCACGCGGAGTGTCCCCCGACGCCGCGTTTCATCCCCTCTTGGAGGTTCCCCCATGAAGTCCTTGCGCTCCCTCGTCGTCGCCGCGCTGTTCCTGTCCGTCCCCGCCCTGGCCGCGGACGTCCACAGCATCTGGTCCAGCCAGGGCCTGTTCGTGAAGGACAACACCGCGGGCTCGCTCCAGGTCACGAGCTCGAACGCGGTGGTGAGCTGGAACGTGGCCACCCGCGCCGCGTTCGTGAACTTCCACGGCTTCGCGGGCGGCAACGAGTACGACTTCGAGCTCGTCGGCTCTCCGGCCACCACGACCCTGTATGAAATCACGGGGCTCTGGAACGTCCGCCGCAATGGCGTGCTGGTCTGCGGCGGCTGCACCGGCCGCGCGTACGAGCTGACCTCACCGGTGGGCAGCTACTTCAAGGTCTACACGACCGGTGAGGTCTACGGCTTCGGCTCCTACGTGACGACGCGCAAGGACTACTGAAACCCGGCTTAGCCAATTAAACTCGTCTTTCATGTATCACCGGTCTCATGCAGGATGGGTTGCACGCGGGGTGCTTCACGGCACTCCGCGTTTCCCCCCAGCAGGAGCCATTCCATGAAGGCCATCGCTTCCTTCGTCGCAGCCGCCGCGTTGTTCGTGTCCGTCCCCGCCCTGGCAGGCCACAGCATCCAGTCCACCCACGGCCTGTCCATTGTCGACAATTACGCGTCGTATCCGGCGACGGGCGTCAACATGACGATCACCTGGAACGAGAGCACGTTCGCCGCGTATGCGAGCTTCAACGGCATCGCGAACGGCAACACCTACGCCTTCAACCTGGTCGGCTCGTCCGTGACGTCCGTCACGTCCTCCAACATCACCGGCCTGTGGAACATCCACCGCAACGGCGTGCTCCTCTGTGGGGGCTGCACCGGCAGCGCCTATGGACTGACGGCGCCGGTCGGCTGGGGCATCAAGTTCTACACGAGCGGTGAGGTCTACGGCTTCAGCGCCTACGTGGACTCGCGCCAGGACTACTGACGCGCGGCGCCTACACGTTAAACACGTCTTTCACGCATAGCGGGTCTCATGCAGGATGGGGGCACACGCGGAAACCCCCGCGCCCCCATCACCCGGAGCTCCCATGAAGGCCGTGCGTTTCGCCGTCGCCGCCGCGCTGCTGTTGTCCCTCCCCGCCCTGGCCGCCGCCGGGGTGCACAGCATCTGGTCCGACAGCGGCATGTACATCGCCGACAACTCGGGCTCGACCCTTTATCCGGTGACGGAAGGGGGCGTGGTGATCAGTTGGAGCGACTCCACCGGGGCCATGTTCGCGAACCTGCACGGTCGCGCCGTCATCCTTGGCAGCCCCACCCCCACCTTCCGGGACTATGACGTCGAGCTGATCAGCGGCTCCGCCAGCTTCCCCACCGAGAACGTCATGATGGGGCAGTGGAACATCCGCCGGAATGGCGCGCTCCTCTGCGGCAACTGCCGGGGGACCCTCGTCGGGCTGGACTCGGGCAGCAGCATCCAGTTCTTCGACAGCACCAACAAGTTCCGCTTCTTCGCCAGCGTGGGGGCGCGCAAGGACTACTGACGCACGGCGTCCAGGCGGCCCGGGTTCGCGAGGGGACACGGCCTGCACGGCGGCCCCCCGCGACGTGGGAGGTTCGGTTAGGGTGCCCGCCCGGGCGCCCCTTCACGCGCCACCTTTCCAGGAGCCTTCCGCATGTCCCGCATCATCCGCGCCTCTCGCGGCACCACCCTCTCCTGCAAGGGCTGGGTGCAGGAGGCCGCGCTCCGGATGCTGATGAACAACCTCGACCCGGACGTGGCCGAGCAGCCCGGAGACCTCGTCGTCTACGGCGGCACCGGCAAGGCCGCCCGCGACTGGCCGTCGTTCGACCGCATCGTGTCGAGCCTCCAGAGCCTCACCGACGACGAGACGCTGCTCGTGCAGTCCGGCAAGCCCGTGGGCATCCTGCGCACGCATCCGGACGCGCCGCGCGTGCTCATCGCCAACTCCAACCTCGTGGGCCACTGGGCCAACTGGGAGCACTTCCACGAGCTGGAGAAGAAGGGCCTCATGATGTACGGCCAGATGACGGCCGGCTCGTGGATCTACATCGGCACGCAGGGCATCCTGCAGGGCACCTACGAGACCTTCGCCGCCGCGGGCCGCTTCCACTTCGGCAGCGAGGACCTGGCCGGCCGCCTCATCCTCTCCGGCGGCCTGGGTGGCATGGGCGGCGCGCAGCCGCTTGCCGCCACGATGAACAACGCCGTGTTCCTGGGCGTCGAAATCGATCCGCACCGCGCCCAGCGCCGCGTGGAGACGCGCTACCTGGACGTCGTGGCCAAGGACATCGACGAGGCGCTGGCCCTGGCGAAGGACGCGCAAGCCAAGCGCGTGGGCCGCTCCATCGCCATCATCGGCAACGCGGCGTCGGTGTTCCGCGAACTGTACAAGCGCGGCATCAAGCCGGACCTCGTGACGGACCAGACGAGCGCGCATGATCCGCTCAACGGCTACATCCCCACGGACCTGTCGCTGGAGGCCGCGGCGGAGCTGCGCAAGCGCGACCCCGAGGGCTACGTGAAGCGCGCGCGCGAGTCGATGATCATGCACGTGCAGGCGATGAACGACTTCCAGGCCGCCGGCAGCCACGTGTTCGACTACGGCAACAACCTGCGCGGCCAGGCGAAGGTGGGCGGCATGCAGAACGCCTTCGAGTTCCCCGGCTTCGTGCCCGCGTACATCCGCCCGCTGTTCTGCGAGGGCATGGGCCCGTTCCGCTGGGTGGCGCTGTCCGGAGACCCGGAGGACATCCGCCGCACGGACCGCGCGGTGCGCGAGCTGTTCCCGCACAAGGCATCGCTCAACCGCTGGCTGGACATGGCCCAGGAGCGCGTGGCGTTCCAGGGCTTGCCCGCGCGCATCTGCTGGTTGGGCTACGGCGAGCGCGCCAAGGCGGGGCTCGCGTTCAACGAGCTGGTCCGCAAGGGCGAGGTGAAGGCGCCCATCGTGATTGGCCGCGACCACCTGGACTGCGGCAGCGTGGCGTCCCCCAACCGCGAGACGGAGGCCATGAAGGACGGCTCCGACGCGGTGGCGGACTGGCCCATCCTGAACGCGCTGGTGAACGCGGTGAACGGCGCCTCGTGGGTGTCCTTCCACCACGGCGGCGGCGTGGGCATGGGCTACTCGCTGCACGCGGGTCAGGTCATCGTCGCGGACGGAACGCCGGAGGCCGCGCGCCGCATCGAGCGCGTGCTCACCTCCGACCCGGCCATGGGCGTGCTGCGCCACGCGGACGCCGGCTACACGGAAGCCACCGACGTCGCGAAGGAGCGGGGCGTGCGCATCCCGGGCCTCACCGCCTAGAGTGCGCCGGATGCCAAGCCGGATCCGCGCAATCTTGATGACGGGGGTGTTGGCCGTGCTCGCGGCCTGCACGCCCACCACCACCGGGCCCATGGTGATGCGCATGGGTCCGGGCATGTCCAACGAGCGGTTCTATCAAATCGGCTTCCGCTCCGGCCCCCGCCTCAGCGCCCCGCAGTTGTCCGAGCGCGGGGAGCTGGACGGCACCTTCCAGGGCGACGCAAAGCCCTTCAACAGCGAGCAGTGGGGCATCGCCTTCGACGGTGCGGTGACGCTGCCCTTGGATGAGCGGCTGTCCCTGCACGTAGGACTCCAGGGGGAGTTCTTCCTCGCGCCGGTGCCGGGCTACGGCCTGTACTCGGGCCTCTCGTACTACATCGGTTCGCCGACGGTGGGCCTGGCCCCGGCGTTCGCGGTGCGGGGCGCGTCGGACTTCGGCCTGGGCGATACGGACAGCACCAGCAGCCTGTTCGGCATGGAGGGCACCTGCGCCTTCACCGTGCATCCGGAGCCCGGCATGTCGCTGGGGCTGGTGCCGTTCTTTGGGGTGAACCAGTCCCTGGTGAACCCCGGCTCGCAGGTGACGAGCGTGTATTACGGCGCCGTGGTGGCCGCGCAGATTTCGCTGGGCGAGGCAGGCAAGTCGAAGCTGGAAGTGTCCGGCGGCTATGGCCGGGCCCGCGCGAATGGCAGCAGTTGGAACGTGCCCATCGCTGGCGTGCGTGGAGGACGCTGACACATGACGGAAGCGCTCGACCTGTGGGTTCGCAACACCTCCGAGGTGCTCACCGTGGAGGGCACGCACCGCGAGCCCGCCGAGGTGGCCCTCACGCCGCGCCCCTCCGCCTGCGTGGGCATCCGCCAGGGCCGCGTGGCCTTCGTGGGGAAGGAAGCGGACCTGCCCAGGGGCGCGCTCACGGACGCGACGGAGATCATCGACGCCGAGGGCGGCTTCGTGGGCCCGGGCTTCGTGGATCCGCACACGCACCTGGTCTTCGCCGGGGAGCGCTCCGCCGAGTTCGACCTGCGCAACCAGGGCGCCACGTACCTCGAAATCGCCAAGGCGGGCGGCGGCATCGTCAACACGGTGGGCGCCACCCGCGCGGCCAGCGAGGAGGAGCTGGCCCGGCTCGCCCTGCCCCGCCTGGAGCGCCTGCTCGCGCAGGGCGTGACGACGGCGGAGGTGAAGAGCGGCTACGGCCTGTCGCTGGCGGACGAATTGAAGATGCTGCGCGCGGTGCGCAGGCTGGGCACGCTGTCCCCGCTGGAGCTGGTACCCACGCTCCTGTGCGCTCACGCGGTGCCGGCGGAGTACCAGGGCCGCCGGGGCGAGTACCTGGACCTGTGCATCAACGAAATCCTCCCCGCCGTGGCCCGCGAAGGACTGGCGCGCTTCTGCGACGTCTTCACGGAGGAGAGCGCCTTCACCGTGGACGAGTCGCGCCGCCTGCTGCTCGCGGGCAAGGCGCTGGGCCTCACGCCGCGCCTGCACGCGGATCAGCTCACCGCCTGCGGGGCCTCCGCGCTCGCCGCGGAAGTGGGCGCCTCCAGCGCGGACCACCTGGAGCAGGTGACGGACGAAGGCATCCGCGCGCTCGCCGCCGCGAACGTCACCGCCGTGCTCGTCCCCACCTCCACCCTCTTCCTGCGCATGCGCCCCTATGCGCCCGGCCGGAAGCTGCGCGACGCGGGCGTCAACATTGCTTTGGGTTCAAACGTGAACCCCGGTTCCTCCATGACGGAAAACCTGGCGCTGGTGCTGGGGCTCGCCTGCCTGGAGAACGGGCTGACGGCCGCCGAGGCGTACTGGGCCGCCACACGGGGCGCCGCGCAATGCTTGGGGTTGCAACGGCAGGGGCGCCTGGCCGTGGGTGATGCGGGCGACCTGGTGGTCTTCGGGTGTCGCAGCTACCGGCACCTGCCTTATCATCTGGGTATCAGCCACGCGCGGGTGGTGGTGAAGAGCGGACAGGTGGTGGGCCGCGCGCGGATGGATTGCTGTCCCTGAGTGGGTGCCGCTGAACAACGGGCATCGTCCGAGGGGGCAGGTGGAACTTCCCTCGTGGGCCGGCCGTTGTAGAGATCAGCTGCCACCATGTGCCGACTATTTGGATTCAGATCCGCGGTTCCCGCTGCTGTCCATACCGCCCTGGTGACGGAGAGGAACTCGCTCCTCATCCAGTCGCGTGAGCACAAGGATGGTTGGGGCATCGCCTCGTACGGCCCGGAATGCTCCCCGCTCGTGGCGCATGGCGTGGGGCCCGCGCACAGCGACCCTGACTTCGAGCGGGTGTCCAGCCAGGTGTCCGCGCGCACCGTGGTCGCGCACATCCGGCTCGCGAGCGTGGGGGCGGTGGAGATCCGCAACTCGCACCCGTTCCACTTCGGCCGCTGGTCCTTCGTGCACAACGGCACGCTGCGCGAGTTCGCGAAGCACAAGGCCGCCGTGGAAGCGCTCATCCACCCGGAGCTGCGCGTCAACATCAAGGGCACCACGGACAGCGAGCGCTGCTTCTATCTGTTCCTGTCGCGGCTCGGGGTGCGGGGCCCGCTCGACGGGTCGGTGCCGGTGGAGTCGATGGCGCGGGCGCTCGCGGAGACGATGACGCTCGTGTCCGCGATGACGGACGTGCCGGGAAGCCGCGAGCCGAAGGAGCGCTCCGCGATGAACTTCCTCGTCACGGACGGCGAGGCGATGGTGGCCACGCGCCGCAACCGCACGCTCTTCATCTCCTCCGGCATCGGCGGCTGCCCGGAAGCACTGCGCGCGCCGAACACGGACGTGCCGCTCCAGCAGTTCCTCGTCGCCAGTGAGTCGCTGTGCGGCGGTCCTCACTGGGCGCAGGTGGATGAAGAGGACGTGGTGGGCGTGGACGCGCGGCTCGTCTTCCGCCGTTGGAAGGTGCAGACGCTGGCCGAAAGCGTGCTGAACCCGCGCGCGCCGGAGCCGAACCACAGCAGCGCGGCCTGACAGCACGGCTTCAGCCGAGCCACGACTCCAGCAGTGCCGCGGGACGCGCGCCGAAGGCCTCCGCCTCCAGGCTCCGCGCGGCCTCCCCTTCATGGCGCAGCGTGACGCGCAGGAACTCGCGCGGCGCGGCCTGGGGGATGCGGTCCAACCACTCCACCAGCATCGCGCGGTCGTTGTCGGCGACCATGTCCACGAAGCCGGTGGCGTACAGCTCCTCGTAGTCGGCCAGGCGGTACAGGTCCGCGTGGTACAGCGGGATGCGGCCCTCGTACGGATACACGATGGCGAACGTGGGGCTCGCGACCTCGGACTTCGCCACCCCTGCCCCTTCCGCCACGCCGCGCACCAGGTGCGTCTTGCCCGCGCCCAGTTCGCCCACGAGGCCCACGAAGTCCCCGGGCGCAAGCAACTCGCCCAGCTTCACGCCCAGCGCATGCGTCTCCTCGGGAGATGGCGACACGAGGCGCCGCGTGCGAGTGGGCTCGCTCATCGCCCCCACCGCACCCAGACCGCCCCCAGGTCCTCCAGGAGGTCCGTGGCGATGAGGCCCATCAAGCCCCGCCGCTTCGCCGCGAGGTCGCCCGCGAGCCCGTGCGCGTACACCGCCGTCCACGCCGCCTTGGGCAGCTTGATGCCCTGCGCGAGCAGCGCGCCGCACACGCCCGACAGCACGTCGCCGGTGCCGCCGGTGGCCATGCCCGCGTTGCCCGTGGGGTTGATGAACACGCGCCCCCCCGGCTCCGCGATGAGCGTGCGCGAGCCCTTGAGCACCACCGTCACGTTGAGCGACGTGGCCATGTTCAGGGCCACGCCCACGCGGTGCTGCTGCACATCCTTCGTCGTCCGCCCCCACAGCCGGGCCATCTCACCCGGGTGCGGCGTGAGCAGCACGGGGCCCTTCGCCCGGCGCAGCACGGTCAGGTCCTCCGCCACGGCATTGAGGGCGTCCGCGTCCAGCACCGCGGGCACGTCCACCGCCGCCAGCAGGTCGCCAATCAACGCGCCCGTCTCCGGCCCCCGGGGGATGCCCGGGCCCATCACCAGCGCGTCCTTGCCCTCCAGCGCGCTCTTCAGCGCCTCCAGGTCGCCCTTGCCCAGCGGCCCCTCTCCCGGCAGGGCGATGCCCATGATCTCCGGCGAGTGCGCCATCACCCACGGCAGCGCCTCCGCGCGCGTGGCCACCGTGACGAGCCCCACCCCGCTGCGCAGCGCCGACAGGGCCACCATCGCCGCCGCGCCCGTCTTGCCCGGGCTGCCCGCCACCACCAGCACGTGGCCGTAGGTGCCCTTGTGCGTGTCCGCGCGGCGCGCCGGAATCACGTCGCGCGCGTCCTGCTCCTCCACCCGCAGCAGCTCCGCGCCCGACACCGCCCGGGCCGACTCACCGCCCAGACCGATGTCCACGCGCCGCACGTCCCCACACAGCGACGCGCCGGGCTCCAGCTCATGCGCGGGCTTCAGGAACCCGAAGGCCACCGTGACGTCCGCCTCCACGCACAGCGCGAAGGGCTCCGCGGTGTCGCTCTGGAGGCCCGACGGCACGTCCGCCGCCACCACCTTCGCCCCCGCGCGCCGCCACCGCGCCACGGTGCCAATCGCATCCGCGAACGCCCCTTCCGGCGCGCGGCGCAGGCCGGTGCCGAAGAGCGCGTCCACAATCACGTCGCCCGCGCCCGACTCCGGCAGCGCTTCGAAGGCGCGCGGCGATTCGCCAAAGCCCTCCAGCGCCTGGAGGTTGCGCTTCGACTCCGCGGTGAGCTTCGCCGGGTCCCCCACCAGCGACACCACCACGCGCGCCCCGCCTTCGAGCAGGAAGCGCGCGGCGACGAGCCCGTCCCCGCCGTTGTTGCCGGGGCCGCAGAGCACGGTGAAGCGCCCGCCGGGACCCGCGATGCTCCGGGCAGCATCCGCGAGCGCGCGGCCCGCGTTCTCCATCAACAACCCGGAGGGCATCCCGTGACGTTCCTGGGCGGCCGCTTCGGCTTCACGCATCTGGACGGCGGTGAGCACGCGCTGCATGGCTTCAGTCCTTCCTGCTTCACTTCGTCTGGAGCACCACCGTGGCCGCGGCCACGCCGGCATCATGGGTGAGCGCGAGCATCGCCTCCCACCCTCGCGCTTCCATCACTTCACGGGCCACGCCGGAGAGCACGAAGCGCGGCGGGCCGCCCTCGCGCACCACCTCCATGTCCTTCCAGTGTACGCCCGGCGGCACGCCCATCGCCTTCACCAGCGCCTCCTTCGCCGCGAACCTCGCCGCGAAGGCACTGGCCGCGTCGTGGCGGGGCGCGCAGTAGGCACGCTCGCCCTCGGTGTACACGCGCGCCAGGAACGCATCCTTGCGCGGACCGTCGAGGATGCGCTGGATGCGCTCGATGGAGCAGAGGTCCAACCCCAGGCCGACGATGGACATGGCGGCTACCCCGGGTCGCGCATCAGTTCCAACATCTCTCGCACCGCGCGCTCGAAGCCCACCAGCACCGCGCGCCCGACGATGGCGTGCCCGATGTTGAGCTCGTCGATCTCCTGGATGCGCGCGATGGCCTGCACGTTGTCGTAGTTGAGCCCGTGGCCCGCCGCCACGCCCATGCCCAGCTTCGCGCTCGCCTTGGCCGCGTCCACGATGCGCGCCAGCTCCCGCGCGCGCTCCTTGTCGTTGCGCGCCTCGCAGTAGCGCCCCGTGTGCAGCTCCACCCGGTCCGCGTTCACCTTGTGCGACGCGCGCACCTGGTCCAGGTCCGGGTCGATGAACAGCGAGACGGCGATCTCCCCGTCCTTCAGGTTCTTGATGATCTTCGCGATGGTTTCGCGCTGGCCCGCGACCTCCAGGCCACCCTCGGTGGTGAGCTCCTCGCGCCGCTCGGGCACGAGCGTCACCACGTCCGGCTTGTACTCGTAGGCGATCTTCACCATCTCCGCGGTGGCGGCCATCTCCAGATTCAGGAGTGTCTGCACCGTGTCGCGGAGGATGCGCAGGTCCCGGTCCTGGATGTGGCGCCGGTCCTCGCGCAGGTGGATGGTGATCTGCCGGGCGCCGGCCAGCTCCGCCATCGCCGCCGCCGTCACCGGATCCGGATACACGGTGCGCCGCGCCTGCCGCAGCGTCGCCACGTGATCCACGTTGACACCCAGTCGCTGTCCCATCGACCGCTCCTCACCCGGCGCGAGGTGCGGGATTGTCCGGGGCCCGGGCCCGCGCCGGCCCCTCTATTCGTGGCCGGCGTCCGGAAGTCAACCGTCCTGCGAGGGCCGCAGGACGGAATGCCCTGTGTGGCTAGCCGTTGAGCGCCTTGGAGAGTGCCTCGACGATTTCGCGGGCGTAGGCCTCGTTGCGCGTCGCGTCCTCGCCTTCGATGAGGACGCGGGCCTTGGGCTCGGTGCCGGAGAAGCGCACCAGCACGCGGCCGGTGGAGCCCAGCTTCTGCTCCACGTTCTTGATGGCCTTCATCACCGTGGGCAGCTCGCCCAGCTCCCGGCGCTGCTTCACCACCACGTTGAGCAGCGTCTGCGGCACGGGCTGGAAGATGGAGGCCAGCTCGCTCAGGGGCTTGCCCTGGCGGCACATCACCGCCAGCAACTGGAGCGCCGCGAGCGTGCCGTCGCCGGTGGTGGTGTGGTTGAGGAAGATGAGGTGGCCGCTCTGCTCGCCGCCCAGGCTGTAGCCATTGCGGCGCATCTCGTCGACGACGTGACGGTCGCCCACGCGGGTGCGCGCGACCTTCACGCCCCACTGCGCCACCGCGCGCTCCAGGCCGATGTTGCTCATCACCGTGGCGACGAGCGTCTTCTTCTTCAGCTCCTTGCGCGCGACGAGCTCACCCGTGCAGATGGCCATGATGGCATCGCCGTCCACGACGTTGCCCTTCTCGTCCACGACGATGAGGCGGTCCGCGTCGCCATCCAGCGCCACGCCCAGGTGGGCGCCGTGCTTCACCACCGCCTTGGCCAGGCCCTCCGGGTGGAGCGCGCCGCACTTGTGGTTGATGTTCTTGCCGTCCGGCGACACGCCCAGCGCGATGACCTTCGCGCCCAGCTCCTCCAGCACCGCGGGCGCCGTCTTGTAGGCCGCGCCGTTGGCGCAATCCACGACGATGGTCATCCCCTCCAGCGTCAGCTCGCGGGGGAAGGTGGCCTTCAGGTAGACGATGTAGCGGCCCCGCGCGTCCTCCAGGCGGATGGCGCGGCCAATCTTGGTGGCCGTGGGGCGGATGTTGTCGATTTCGCCGCTGGAGACCAGCTCTTCAATCTTGGCTTCCGTCTCATCCGGCAGCTTGAAGCCGTCGCGCCAGAAGAACTTGATGCCGTTGTCCTGGTAGGGATTGTGGGACGCCGAGATGACGGCGCCCGCGTCCGCGCGCATGGACGTGGTGAGGTTGGAGATGCCGGGCGTGGGCAGCGGGCCCACCTGCTCCACGTCGACGCCCATGGAGATGAGGCCGGCGGACAGCGCCTGCTCCAGCATGTAGCCGGACAGTCGCGTGTCCTTGCCCACGATGACGCGGTGCCGGTGCGGACCGTTGCGGATGAGGTACGCGAGCGCGCGGCCGAGCTTCATCGCGACCTCGGCCGTCATCGGATAGACGTTGGCGACGCCGCGCACGCCGTCGGTGCCGAACAGCCGCTCCGTCTTCTGCGCTTCCTTGGGGGGCATGTTCATCCTGTACGCCATGTGTCCCGCTCCACCTTTCCCACGCCGGAAGAACTCCGGCCACGCTCACACGTCCCGGGGCTTATACCCCTTCCGACACGCGGGCTCGAACGTAGGGATGGGGCGAGCACCAGGCAAGCACCCAGGCATGCCCGCCTGGCCTCTTTATGACGCTCAGGCTTGCGTGCGTCAGGCGCCGTACAGGTCACCGCCACCCCGGGCGTGGCGAATGGCATCCGCCACCGCCAGCGCGTCGCGCGCTTCCGTCACATCGTGCACCCGGACCACGTCCGCGCCGCCCATCACCGCCATCGCCGCCACCGACCCCAGCGTGGCCGCCAGCCGCTCGGAGGGGCCCCTGCCGCCCGTGAGCTTGCCGAGGAAGGACTTGCGGCTGGTGCCCACGAGCAGCGGCTGACCCAACCCGCGCAGCTCCTCCAGCCTTCGCAGCAGGAAGAGGTTGTGCTCCAGCGTCTTGCCAAACCCGATGCCGGGGTCCAACAGGATGCGCTCGCGAGGGATGCCCGCCAGCAGCGCCTGGAGCACGCCCTGCTCCAGGTAGTCCATCACCTCGCCCATCACGTCCTCGTAGTGGGGCGTCTGCTGCATCGTCCGGGGCATCCCCTGGGTGTGCATCAGACAACACGCCGCGCCCGCCGCGGCCACCACGCCGGGCAGGGTCGGGTCGAAGTGGAAGCCGGTGACGTCGTTGATGAGGTGCGCTCCGGCCTTGAGCACCTCGGTCGCCACCGACGCCTTCATCGTGTCCACGGAGATGGGCACCGACGTGCGCGCCCGCAGGCCCTCCACCACCTGGAGCACGCGCGCCAGCTCCTCCTCCGCGGGCACCGGGAGCGAGCCCGGCCGCGTGGACTCCCCGCCCACGTCGAGGATGTCCGCGCCTGCCTCCGCCAATGCCACGCCGTGCTCCACCGCGCTGGCCGCGTCCGGGAACCGGCCGCCGTCGGAGAAGCTGTCCGGCGTCACGTTCACCACGCCCATGACGTACGTGCGCGTGCCCCACTCGAACCTGCGCCCGCCCAGCTCCAGCACGGGCGTTACCTGGAGTTCGAGCACGGCCTCCAGCGCGCGCGCCAGCGCGTCCGTGCGGGGCGACCTGCGGGCCAGGGCGATGAGCCGCTCGAACTGCTTCCGGCTGCCGGACAGGAGCGCGTCCCCGGCCCGGTCACTGGCCTTGCCCGACACCCAGGTCGGGAACTGTTCGCGCTCCCGGGTGCCGTATTCGGGCAGCAGCTCCTCCTCGTAGGAGGGCCGCCCGCCCGTGACGAGCACCTGCGCGTGGCCCAGCTCTCGCGTGAGCTGCTGGCAGGAGCGCACGGACAGGTTCAGGCGGCGCAGCGCCACCATCAGGTCGTCGGGACGGTCACGGGAGATGAGACGGGCACGCATCACGGTCGGGGCACCTCGGAAAGCACGGGCTGGCGAACGCCCAGTGTCGCCGCTTCCTCGCGCCCACGGAAGGCCGGACGGCACCCTCGTGCGTGCGCGCAAGGTCCGCGTCCTCCGGATTCCGCGCGGGGCCCGGCACCTGCCGGCAAAGCGAAAGGCCCTCCCCGACAGTCGCGGGAAGGGCCTTCGTCACTTCAGCAGGTGCCGCGAGAGGCGACTACGCCTTCTTCGGCTCCATGTTCGGCAGGCCCTCGAGCGCGTCGAGGATCTTCCGCTTGTCCTTCTTCTCCGTCGGCTTCGGGGAGGAGCTGACGCGCGGGGGCGGACGCTCACGGGTGAGCTGGCCGCCCTGCAGGATGATGTTCACGTCCTCGGCGTCGAGCGTCTCGTACTCCACCAGGGCGTCGGACACGCGCTGCAGCACGTCCATCTTGTCGGTGAGCAGTTGCTTGCCGTGCGTGTAGCAGCCCACGACGATGCTGCGCACTTCCGCGTCGATCTGCCGGGCGGTGTCCTCGGAGTAGTCCTTGGACGAGTTGAAGTCGCGGCCCAGGAACACCTCACCGTCGCTCTTGCCGAACGCCAGCGGGCCCATCTTCTCGCTCATGCCCCAGCGGCACACCATGGCGCGCGCCGTTTCGGTCGCCCGCTCGATGTCGTTCGCCGCGCCGCTGCTCATCTCGTTGAACATGATCTCCTCGGCGATGCGGCCACCCATCGCCATGGTGATCTGATCGAGGATCTGCTTGCGGTAGCCGTTCACCTTGTCCTCGGTGGGCAGGCTCCAGGTGACACCCAGGGCCTGACCGCGCGGGATGATGGTGACCTTGTGCAGCGGGTCGCAGCCCGGCAGCAGCTTGGCGAGGAGCGCGTGGCCGGCCTCGTGGACGGCCGTGTTCCGCTTCTCCTTGTCGGTCATGATCATGGACCGGCGCTCCGGGCCCATGAAGACCTTGTCCTTGGCCTGCTCGAAGTCCGTCAGGTCCACGCGCTCCTTGTTCTGGCGCGCGGCCATCAGGGCCGACTCGTTGACCAGGTTCTCCAGGTCCGCGCCCGTCATGCCGGGCGTACCGCGGGCGATGACCTCCAGTTCCACTTCCGGCGCCAGCGGCACGCGGCGGGTGTGCACCTTCAGCACGCCCAGGCGGCCCTTGAGGTCGGGACGGGGAACGATGATGCGGCGGTCGAAGCGGCCCGGGCGCTGGAGCGCCGGGTCCAACACGTCCGGACGGTTCGTGGCGGCGATGAGGATGACGCCGTCGTTGGACTCGAAGCCGTCCATCTCCACCAGGAGCTGGTTGAGCGTCTGCTCGCGCTCGTCGTGACCGCCGCCCAGGCCCGCGCCACGGTGGCGACCCACGGCGTCGATTTCGTCGATGAAGATGATGCAGGGGGCGTTCTTCTTGCCCTGCTCGAACAGGTCGCGCACGCGGCTGGCGCCAACGCCCACGAACATCTCCACGAAGTCCGAACCGGAGATGGAGAAGAACGGGACGCCCGCTTCACCGGCCACCGCGCGGGCGAGCAGCGTCTTGCCCGTACCCGGAGGGCCCATCATCAGGACGCCCTTGGGGATGCGGCCACCCAGCTTGGTGAACTTCTTGGGGTCCTTGAGGAAGGCGACGATCTCCTCCAGCTCCTCCTTGCACTCGTCCACGCCCGCCACGTCCGCGAACGTGACCTTGTTGTGGCTTTCGCTCAGGAGCTTCGCCTTGGACTTCCCGAACGTCATCGCCTTGCCGCTGCCGCCCTGGAGCTGGCGCATGAAGAAGATGAAGAACAGGAACAGGAAGACGACGGGCATCCACTGCCCGAGGATGGTGAGCCAGAGGCTGTTCTGCTCCTCGCGCTCGTACTTCACATCCACGCCGGCGGCGCGGAGTTGGTTGAGCACGGCCACGTCCGGCGGCGGTCCCGTGGTCCGGAACTTGTCGGTCGAATCGTTGAACGTGCCGGAGTAGGTGTTCCCCTTGACGGAGACGGCACGGACCTTCTTCTCCTCCACCTTGGTCAGAAGCTGGGTGAAGGTCGGTTCCTGCACCTGCTCGTTGCCTTGCGAGAAGAAATTGTAGAAGGCGACGAAGAGGACGATCAGGATGACCCAGAGCCCGATGGTCTTGTAGGTCGAACGCACGTTTCAGCTGCCCTTTCGGTACTCGGCGGGATGAGGGCCGTGCCGGGAAGAACCCCGGCGATGTTCGTCAGTTGCCCGGCGCCCGCCTGTGTGCAGGCCAGCGACGGACCGTATCAGCAACAGTAAAAAGCCCTCAACTATTTAGGGGTCCGCGACCATCCCCCCGTTTCGAGGCATCGACTCTATAACCGACGCCTCTCGCGTTCGCTTGAGACCGGAGGCGACGCCCACAGGGAGTGTCGGGAAGCCACCTCGCGCCGGTCCACGACGGAAGCCAGGACCCCCGGAAGCCACAACACCCCCCCGTCCGCGTCCACCACCACCGGTTGAGCGTCGCGCGCCTCCGCCGGAACACGGGCATCCACCAGCACGTCCTGCAGCTTGCGGTGGCCCGAGCGCGTGCGGACGCGGTCCCCAGCCTTCCGAGAGCGCACTGTGAGCGGCCACGCGGTCTCCTTCCCCAGCGCGAACTCCAACACGCCTGGAG
>NZ_RAVZ01000251.1 GCF_003611635.1 Corallococcus terminator
CCCAAGACGCTGGCCCCCGGGGCGCGCAAGCCGCGCATCCTCATCGTGGACGACAGTGAGATGACCGCGCGGATCATCGAAGCGGACCTGGTGTCCAAGGGCTTCGAGGTCCACATCGCGGACTCCGCGGACAAGGCCACGAAGATCATCCTGAAGAAGCAGACGCGCCCGGACCTGGTGCTCCTGGACGTGCGCATGCCCAACGTGAACGGCGAACAGTTCTGCCGCTTCATCAAGAGCAACAGCCTCTTCAAGGGCATCAAGGTGCTGCTGTGCTCCGGTGAGAACGTGGAGGAGCTGCAGCGCATCTGCCGCGAGGCCGGCGCCGACGGCTACATCCCGAAGGACGCCGTGATGGGCAACCTCGTCGCCAAGGAGCTGATGCCCCCCGGCGCCGAGTAGTCCCCCTGCCCCGCCCGCTTCAGGGCGTCGTCGCCGCCCCGGTCGCTCCGGCATCCTCCATGCCGACATCCACCGGGCAGGTCGTCTTGCTGGCAAGCACCTGCATCGCCTCCTTCACGTCGGACTTGTTCGCCTCCGTGGGCTTCGCCTGCACGTAGCGCTGGTACGCGGCCAACGCGTCACAGGGCCGGTTGAGCGTCTCGTAGGCCTTGAGCAGCGCGTTGAGGATGGGGCGCTGATCCGGCTGGAGCTCGAAGGCCTTCTGGTAGTCCGCCGCGGCGCCTTCCGTCAGGCCCATCGCTTCCTGGGACAGGCCCCGCCACACGCGATAGCTGGCGTTGGTGGGCTGCGCTTCCACCAGGGCGGTGGCGGCCTTCAGTGCCCCCTCCTTCTGCTCCAGGCGCGCGTTCGCCGTGTACGCATGCTGGAGCAGGACGACGTTGGCGCCACAGCCGGCGGCAGCGAAGTCGTCCGACGCCTTCGTCACACCCTTGAGGTCGCCGGTGGCCATCAGGAGCTGCGCGTACTCCTGCGCCTTCGCCTTGTCACACGGCGTCTCCTTCAGCTCCGCGCGCAGCTTGCGCACGATGGGCTTCTTCAACCCGTGGTCGAACTCCGGCTCCTCGGGCGCCTTGCTGCACCCGCCGAGGACGGCGACGGCACTGGAGGAGAGACAGAGGACGGTGAGGCGGAACGGGACGCGGGAGGAGGCGGACATGCCCGGCTCTGTAGCCGTCCGCCCCCGGAGGGTCAAACCCCTGACGTGGGGTGACGCCTCCACGTCTACACGTTGTCTGGAGCGCTCGCGGCGTTCTCGCGCTCATCCAGGCCGCGCGCGAAGTTGCCGATGATGAGCCCCGGCCGCGCCGCCTTCAGCCGGTTCAGCAGCGTGCGGATGCCCACCGGTTCACCGCCCGCGCCCTGCCCTCGCGCCACGTCCAGGTACTGCAAGGGGTCGATGCACAGCGAGCGCGTCTGCACCTGATCCACGCGGTACTTGCGCACCAGGTTCTCCAGCGCCTGCACTTCCCCCTCGCGGTCGGTGACGCCGGGGAACAGCAGCAGGTTCAGCGCCAGGTACGCCCCGCGCTCCCGCGCCAGCGCGATGGAGGCTTCCACGTCCTCCCAGCTGTACTTCACCGGCTTGTAGTACGCCTCATAAAGGCCCTTGGACGCGGCGTTCAGCGACACGCGCACGGCATCCAGCCCGGCATCCAGCAGCGCCTTCAGGCCGTGCGTGAGGCTCGCGTTGGTGTTGATGTTGATGGAGCCCCGGTCCGTCTTCGCGCGCATGATGCGGATGGACTCCGCGATGTACTTCCAGCGCGTGAGCGGTTCGCCTTCGCACCCCTGGCCAAAGCTCACCATGGTGCGGCCCGGCGCGTGCTCCAGGTGGTACAGGCCGATGGCCGCCATCTCCTCCGCGGAGGGACCGTCGTCCATGCGCTCGTGCGAGGCAGGGGGGCCGTCTGCGGGCTGATCCGAGATGCAGCCCACGCAGCGCGCGTTGCACATCACCGACGCGGGGATGGCGCCCTCGTCGCGGGCATAGAAGATGTTCTGCGACGTGAAGCACCGGTAGAGCAGCGCGCACGTCTTCAACTGCTTGAGCACGCGGCTGTCCGGGAAGCGCTCCATGTGCGCGGTGACGAGCCCCTTCAGCTCCGGCGTGGAGTACGACTCCGGCTCCCAATGGGAGCGCCGGTCGGTGTGGATGGCCCACGCGAGCGGACCCTTCTCCCCCCACGCCGCCGCCGTGTACGCCCACTGCGGCAGCACCGGCCCGTCGCCCTTCACCTCACCGGGCAGGAACGTGCGCGTGTAGCCGGGCGGAAGCAGCGCGCCCACGGCGTTGGGCACGAAGGTTTTTCCTCCCATCTTCATCTCGCGCACCAGCTCCAGCTCTCCGGAGTCCGGGTTGAGGCCCACCGGCAGCCGTCCGGGCAGGTGCACCAGACGCCCCGCCGCCGGCAGGGCGATGGGCTTGTCCTGCGGCGGCACGAGTTCCTCCCCGCTGCGCAGGGTGGCGATGAGGTACGGATGCTCCATCACCCGGCCCTTGGGGTCCGCGAAGAGCAGTTTCGGCGCGTGCGTCATGGCCCGCTAACTAACACGAGCCGGCCGTGACGCGTCCAACGCCTCGCGTCATGTGTGCGAGCGAATGAGCCCCATCACGCAAGCCCACCCCACGGTGCCGGAGCGCGCCTTGAAAGCGCTGGGGCCCTGGTTTATGGGTCCGCCACGTTTTCGCAGTCCCCTATCCGGAGGCAGTCGTGATCGTCGGAGTTCCCAAGGAGATCAAAACCCGCGAGTACCGTGTCGGCATGGTGCCTGCGGGCGTGCGCGCGCTGACCAGCGCGGGGCACACGGTGCTGGTCGAGACGAACGCAGGCGTCGGCTCCGGCATCCCTGATTCGGAGTACCAGCGCGTCGGCGCGCAGATCATCTCCAGCGCGGATGAGGTGTGGAAGCGCGCGGAGATGGTCGTGAAGGTGAAGGAGCCCATCGCGCCCGAGTACGAGCGCATGCAGCCCGGGCAGATCGTCTACACGTACTTCCACCTGGCCGGCGTGGACCCGGAGCTCACCAAGACGCTCCTGAAGAAGAAGGTCACCGCGGTCGCCTACGAGACGCTCCAGTTGGACGACGGCAGCCTGCCGCTGCTCAAGCCCATGAGCGAGGTGGCCGGCAAGATGGCCATCCAGGTCGGCGCCGCGTGCCTGGAGAAGGCCCACGGTGGCAAGGGCATCCTGCTGGGCGGCGTGCCCGGCGTGCGTCGCGGCCGCGTGGCCGTCATCGGCGGCGGCGTGGTGGGCCTGTGCGCCGCCAAGGTCGCGGTGGGCATGGGCGCGGAAGTGACCATCCTGGACGTGAACCTGGAGCGCCTCACCTACCTGGACGACGTGTTCCTCGGCCGCGCGCAGACGCTGGCGTCGGACACGGAGTCCATCGCGCGCACCGTGCGCGAGTCGGACCTCGTCATCGGCGGCGTGCTCATCCCCGGCGGCAAGGCCCCGAAGCTCGTCTCGCGTGAGCTCATCGCGGAGATGGAGCCCGGCTCCGTCGTCGTCGACGTGGCGGTGGACCAGGGCGGCTGCATCGAAACGTGCAAGCCCACCACGCACGACAACCCCACGTTCACCGTGAGCGACGTCGTCCACTACTGCGTGGCCAACATGCCCGGCGCCGTGCCGCAGACGTCCACGTTCGCGCTCACCAACACCACGCGCCCGTACTCGCGGAAGATCGCGGACCTGGGCCTGGTGGAGGCCATCAAGGCCGACCGCGCCCTCCAGCGTGCCATCAACACCTACAACGGCCACATCACCTACGAGGCCGTCGCCAAGGACATGGGCTACGACTACGTGCCCCTGATGGACGCGATTGGCGGCAAGAAGTAGGCCTGCCTGCCCAGCAGCCGGCCAGACATGTTCTGGCCGGGTTGCCAGGGGGGAAATCCGTCCGGGTGCCCCCTCTGGTTCCCACCCTGTGGAATAAATGATCCCGCCGGGCGTCTCCGCACATCAGAAGCGGGCATGCGGGCGGCGCGGCAGGGGAAAGCGTTGTTGACCCGTCTGCTCCGGTGCATAGATTGACCGTTAGGCAGGCGACGCATTCCCCAAATCATTTCGGGCCCCTGGAAGGCGGGAGCATGATGCTGGACTTCAGGCAACCCAACCGGACGAAGCAGGAATTCGAAGAGCTGGCGCTGGCGCACCTGGATCCGCTCTATTCGGCGGCCCTCCGGCTGACCAAGAACGAGCGCGATGCCGAGGACCTGGTGCAGGACACCTGCATGCGGGCCTACCGCTTCTTCGACAAGTTCGAGCGCGGGACCAACATCAAGGCCTGGCTCTTCAAGATCCTCACCAACACGTTCATCAACCGGTACCGGCGCAAGGTGAAGGAGCGCACGGTGGTGGAGGGCGTGGAGCGCGAAGCCGTGCACGAGCGCTTCGTGAGCCGGGACGCGACGGACTTCGCGGCCAACCCCGAGCAATACTTCTTCGACCGGCTCCTGTCGGACGACGTGCTGCGGTCCATCGACTCGCTGCCCATCGACTTCCGGCTGGTGGTCATCCTCGCGGACCTCCAGGAGTTCTCCTACAAGGAGATCGCGGAGATCCTCGAGTGCCCCGTGGGCACGGTGATGAGCCGCCTGTTCCGCGGTCGCAAGCTCTTGCAGAAGACGCTGCGCGAGTACGCCCAGGGTCAGGGTGTCTTCCGTCATGATGGAGATCCGGTGCCGGCGCCCGCGCCCGCGGACCTGGAAGAGTTCCGTCGACGGAAGAAGGCAGGCTAGTTCGTGGTTGGATTCATCGAGCGCCCATGACCTGCCAGGAACTCGAGCGATTGCTGTACCCGTACCTCGACGGCGAATTTCAGCCCGAGGAACGCCACGACGTGGAGTCGCATCTCGAAGACTGCCCGGCTTGCATCGCGCGGGTGGACGAGGAGATGCAGCTTCGCCAGACGCTCCGGCGTGCGGCGAAGCACTCCGTGTCCGCCCAGGGCTCGCGCGCGCCGGCTTCGCTGCGCGCGGGCATCCAGTCCGGCCTGCACCGTGAGCAGCGCCGGGCCCAGGTGAGCCAGTGGATCCGCGCCGGGGCCGTGGCCCTGGTGGCGGTGACGGTGGGCGGCGCCTGGATGACGTACCAGTCCGGCCAGGCGCAGCGGGCCACCATCCTGGAAGCGGTGCAGCGGCACACGCGCCAGCGGCCCCTGGAGTTCGTGGCGGGCACGCCGGAGCAGATCGAAGCGTGGTTCAACGACAAGGTGGAGCACCGCATCACCCTGCCCCGCCTCCAGCAGGCGCAGCCGGTGGGCGCCCGCTTCTCCACGCTCAACGGCCAGGAAGTCGTCTACGTCAGCTACGAGACCCAGCCCCGGCGCATGAACGAGGCCAAGCGGAACATCGGCGTGTTCGTGTATCCGGCGACGGGCCGGCGGGTGACGGTGGAGGAGTCCCCCACGGTGGAGAACGTGGCCGTGGATTCGAGCCAGGCCTACAACGTGGTGACGTGGCGGGATCACGACATCACGTACGAGCTGGTGACGGATCTGGACGACGCCGCCATCCTGCAGATGCTGCGTGATCAGGAGCTGCGCTCCAACGGCATCCCGCGCCCCGCGCAGGTGAAGCCGTCGGTGAGCGTGCAGAACGTGTCGCTCCAGCCCGTGTCGCTACAGCCCTGATACACGGCTGACGGCGCGGGGCCCGAGTGGTCGCCTGCTCAACTGAATACCGGGCGTTGCGCCCGGTGTGAAGATTGACGGTCCCAGGCATGGCCGATAGCCTCGACCGAGTCTCTCTTCTCGCGCGCCGCCGCTCGTTCGTGGTGTTTCACCTGCGCGCCGCACCCCCAGGACGGCCGTTCCTTCATGTCCAAGCGAATCCTGATCGTCGAAAGCGACGCCACCCTCTCCGCCACCCTGCAGCAGGCCCTGGAAGCCCGGGGCTTCACGGCGCAGACGACGGGGGACGGCAAGGGCAGCGTGGAGCTGATCCGGCGCGAGCGCCCGGAGCTCGTGGTGCTCGCGGTGGATCTCTCCGCCGGACAGAACGGCTACCTCATCTGCGGCAAGCTGAAGAAGGACGACGACCTCAAGGGGTTGCCCATCGTCATCATCGGCAGCCCGGACGGCTTCGCGGCGCACAGCAAGCTCAAGGCGCGCGCGGATGAATACGTCGCCAAGCCCGTGGACACCGACACGCTGGTGGACCGCGTGGGCAGCCTGATCGGCTTCCCGGAGCTGCCGGCCAGTGACGAGGTGGTGGACGACAGCCTCACGCTGGACTCGCTGGGCGACGACTTCGGCAAGGAAGACGCCGCGCCGGACTTCGGCGAGGAGATCGCCGTGGACACGGGCGAGGAGCCCGCGGTGCCCGGTGAAGACCTGGACATGCTGGACGAAGCCTTCGGAGACATGTCCGAGCCCGTCACCGGCACGCCCGAGGAAGAGGCCGTGCTCGCGCCGCCGGAGCTGGAGTCTCCGTCCGCCGAGGAGGAGATCTCCGCGCTCGACTCGCTGGGCTCCGACAACGACGACTCGCTGGACGTGCTGAGCGACCTGGGCGACGACGAGCCGGAGGAGAAGACCGTCATCGGCTTCATGCCGCCGGTGGATCCGGAGCCGGTGCGGGCCACGCCGACGCCCGCGCCCGTGCGCGCCGCGCCCACGCCCGCGCCGCTGCGCGCGGTGCCCACGCCTCCCGCGCCCCGCCCGGTCGCGATCGCAGGCCCGGGCCCGGTGCCCCAGCCGGCGATGGGCCCCTCCGCGGCGGAGGTCGCGGAGCTGCGCAACCTGCGCGCGAAGGTGGCGGAGCTGCAGAGCGCGCTGGAGGATTCGCGCGGACAGGCGACGCAGGCCGAGGAGCGCGTGCAGTCGCTGGAGTCCGAACTCCAGGCGAAGACGACGGAGCTGGAGACCTCGCGCTCCAACGTCGGCAAGAACGACAAGGACACCTTCGCGCTGCGCGACACCGTCAACAAGCGCGACAAGGAGATCCTGCGCCTCAAGTCGGAGCTGAACCAGAAGGACCAGGAGATCATCGAGCTGAAGGATCAGCACCTGGAGCTGGAGCAGAAGGCCAGCACCTCCGACGAGGAGCTGTCGCGCCGCGACGCGCAGATCAAGACGCTCACCAGCCGCACCGAGCAGCTCACCACCGAGCGCAAGCGCGTGGATCAGCAGTTGGCCACCTCCAAGGAGGAGGCCCGCGGCGCCACCGCGAAGCTGGGCACGCTCCAGGCGGAGCTCGATCAGCACCAGGCCCAGGCGCAAGCGCTCCAGGGTGAGGTGGAAGGGCTGCGGGCCCAGGCGGCCCAGCAGGACGCGGACCTCCAGGCGGCGCGCGAGGAGGCCGAAGGCCTGCGCTCCCAGGTGGAAGCCGCGCAGCAGGAGGCGGAAGGCCTGCGCTCGCAGTTGGATCAGAGCCAGGCGGACCTGTCCGCCCAGAGCGCCCAGGCGGCCGCGGATGCCGACGGGCTGCGCGCCCGCATCACCGAGCTGGAGCAGGCGGCGGTGCGCAACGAGGAGCGCGTGACGAAGCTCTACGCGCGCATCAAGGGCGACGAGAAGCTGCGCGAGAAGACGAAGAAGGCGCTCGCCATCGCGCAGCAGTTGCTGGACGAGCCCGGCACCTCCGTGGGCGACGACGCCGACGAGGAAGCTGCGGCCTAGCGTCGCTGGAGGCGGGCCCCGTGAGCGGGGGACGGCGCGGGACGACCGCCCTCCCCCTTCCGGCCCGCTTGTCGCGGTTCCTGGAGCGACGCCGGGCACGCAAGCCCGGCACCGCTCGGAACCTCAGTGACCGCCGCCCTCCTTCTTGGGGGCGGTCTTCTTCTCATGCAGCTTCTTGGCGAAGGACTGCACGGCGGCGGGCACGTTCTTGTCGCGCGCCAGGTCCTTCAGCTCCGTGTCGCGCAGCGTGTTGAGGAACTTCATGGTGACGGTGAGCGGCACCTTGGGGTTCTTCACCAGCGCGAGCTTCACCTTCTGCATCTTCGTCCACTCGCGGTTGTTGTAGATGACGCGCAGCACGTCGTCGTTGATGGCGCGGTTGGCGGCGCACGCGAGCACCTCGCCGTCGGTGATGCGGGGGCTGCGGATGACGGCCGTGCAGACGAGCTTGTTCGTGTCGCGGATGAGGTTCGTGCGCGCTTCCTTATTGCCCAGCGTCGCCAGCTTGATCTTCTCCGCGATGGACATCTTCATGATGCGCTGCGCGAGCGTCTGACGCTTGGCCTCCTCCATCGGGGCTTCGTCTTCCTTCTCCGCCGCCGGCCCCAGTTCCTGGAGGACTTCTTCCGCGGTGGGGCCCGGATCCGGAGGGGCCGCGGCGGCCTGCGGGCCGTAGATGCGCACCCGGGCGGCCTGCATCGCCGGCACGTCCGCCAGGATGAGCCCGCTTCGCACCGCGAAGTCGCAGATGCTGTCCACGAGCGACGCCGGGGCGCCGGGGTTGACGCACAGGTTGCGGACGATGTCCTCGTGGCGCAGCAGTCGCAGTTGGTTCTGCGAGATGATCTCCGCCACCTTCGGGCTGCACGTGGACGCCACGCCCGCGACGGCGTCGTCCGGCGTCTCCGAGTTGAGGACGAGCATCTCCGCGTAGGCTTCCTTGTCCTTCAACAGGCCCAGGAAGTAGCCCAGCACGGGCGGCGGCACGCCCTCGTCGCGCAGCGCGGAGCCGAGGATGCGGTCCGGCAGCGTGGCGCACGTCTTGGCCGCCGTCTCACGCACGTTCGCTTCCGGATCGAACGTGAGCATGAACAGCGCGCCCAGCATGTCCGCCGGATTCAGGGGCACGAGCGACTTGGCGGCCATCATGCGCAGCGGCACGGGGGCGTTGGGGTCCACGTGCTTGCGCAGGTTGGGCGGCAGGAATTCGGCGTTGAAGGGGCAGCCCGGCGGCGGGGCCGGGATGGTGGGATCCGGAGCGAGGCTCATGAGGCGTGATTCCTTCCGTAGATGATGCGCAGCCCCTCCAGGGTGAGGAACTCATCCACTTCCTGGATGGCCTTCGATTCGCTGGCCACCAGCGGGGCGAGGCCCCCGGTGGCCACCACTTTCGCGGTGAAACCCATCTCCGCCTCCATCCGCGCGCAGAGGCCGTCCACCATGCTCACGTAGCCGTAGACGAGCCCGGACTGCATGGAGTGCACGGTGTTGCGGCCCACCACGTGCGGCGGCCGCGCGAACTCCACGCGCGGCAGCTTGGAGGCGTTCTGGAACAGGGCCTCCATGGAGATGTTGATGCCGGGGCAGATGGAGCCGCCCAGGTATTCGCCCCGGGGCGTCACCGCGTCCAGCGTCGTCGCGGTGCCGAAGTCCACCACGATGAGGCCCTTGTGGTGCTTCTCGTAGGCGGCCACCGCGTTGACGATGCGGTCCGCGCCCACTTCGCGCGGGTTGTCGTAGAGGATGGGCATGCCCGTCTTCACGCCCGGGCCGACGAACATGGGGCGCGTCTTGAAGTAGCGCTCGCTCATCTTCTCCAGGCTGAACTGGAGCGGCGGCACCACGCTGGACACGGCCACGGCGGACACCCGCGAGGCGTCGATGCCGCTCCAGGTGAAGAGCTGGCGCACGAGGATGCCGTACTCGTCCGCGCTACGCCGCGCGCTCGTCTCCAGGCGCCAGTGATCCAACAGCCGCTTGCCCTCGTACACGCCGAGCACGGTGTTGGTGTTGCCGACGTCGATGGCCAGGAGCATCACGTGCGCCAGTCTACCGCGAAGCCCGTGAATCAGCCGCGTCCTTGAGGGCGCGTCTGTCCCTGGGGGCGCAGTTGCTCCACGTCGCCCGCGAGCACCCGCTCCACCCGGCCGTCCGCCGTGCGAACCATCAGCGCCCCCGTGGGATCGATGTCCTCCGCGAACCCCTCCCAGTCCCCCCGGTCCGTGCGCACCCGGACCTGCTGCCCCAGGGTGCTCGACAAGGCCTTCCAGCGGGTGCGCACCGCGTCGAAGCCGGTGGCCAGGTACGTATCCAGCCAGGCCTCCAGCCGCGCCCACAGGGCCGCCGTGAAGGCCGCGCGGGCCACCGGCCGTCCCAGGACCTGGGACAGCGACGTGGCGGTGTCCCGCAGCTCCTCCGGGAAGTGCTCCGGACCGGCGTTGAGGTTGACGCCCACGCCCACGATGACGAAGTGCACGCGCTCCGGTTCGGCGGACAGCTCCGTGAGGATGCCCGCCACCTTCTGGCCCCCCAACTGCACGTCGTTGGGCCACTTGATGGCCGCGTCGGAGCCGGCCTCGCGCAGGGCCTCCGCCAGGGCCACGGCGGCCACCAGCGTCAGCTCCGGCGCGTGCTGCGGGGCCAGCGCCGGGCGGAGGATGGCGGAGAAGTACAGGTTGAGGCCGGGCGGGGACACCCAGGCGCGGCCCCGGCGCCCCTTGCCCGCCGTCTGCTGTTCAGCCACCACCACCGTGCCGTGCGGAGCGCCATCCTGGGCCAGCCGGAAGGCCGTGGCGTTGGTGGAGCCGAGGGTCTCGTGGTGGTGCAGCACGCGCCCCATCGCGCGCGTGGTGAGCAGTGGGTGGAGCTCCAGCGAGGAGAGCCGGTCCGGACGGCCCACCAGCCGGTAGCCCTTCGCGGGCACCGCTTCGATGCGGTAGCCCTTCAGCCGCAGGGCCTCCACGTGCTTCCACACGGCCGTGCGCGACAGGCCCAGCCGGTTCGACAGGGCCTCCCCGGAGATGAAGCCCTCCCCACCTTCGGAGAGGAAGCCCAGGATGCGCGCGTCCTGCGACAGCTCGTTCGTCTCCACGGCCATGCGCGGGCGCTTCAGTTCGCGGCGGCCGGCGGGGTCGCGGCGGCGCCAGCGGGCCCCACCTTGAAGGACACCAGTTCCAGCTCCGTCTGCGGTACGCGCTTGCCGTCCTGCTCCGTGGCGACATCCACGCGCACCAGGCCCACGCCCGCGGCGAAGGTCATCGTGTTGACGAGCGTCGTCTTCGCGTCCACCCGGTTGCGGCCCTCCACGCTCACGCAGTTGGGGAACGACCCCGCGGGCGCCTGGCACGCGAAGCCCACCTGCACGAGCTGGTAGCGCTCCGTTGAGGACACGGACACCACGTTGTTCCACCCGCGCCCGGCCTCCAGCGGGCCGCGCAACAGGTAGCGCTTGGGGTCACGCAGGCCGTAGGCGTCCACCGTCAATTGCCCGCCCTGGTTGTCCAGGAAGTACCCGTCCTGCTCCTTGACGATCTCCACGGTGACGGGCTTGTCGTCCCGCTTGTCCAGCCGGTACGTCCACTGGTTGCCCACCGCCAGCGGGTAGTACTCGGCGATGGATTCGGGTGCGGGGCGCGTGTCCGACTCGACGCGCTTCGCGCATCCAGAGCCCACGAGCGTGGTGGCCAGGAGGGCGATGCCCCCCACCGTCGACAGCGATTGCCTCATACTCAAGGGTTCGCGTGGCCCTGGCCACGCGCCTCCACCGTTGCGTGGTTTCGTGATGCGTAGAGTGTGTCGAGCGCCTGCTGCGCCGCGGCCTGCACCGACGGCGTGTCGTGGCCCTGGGCCACCGTGTACAGGTACGCCTCCGCCTCCGGGCCGCCAATCTCGCCCACCGCGAAGACGATCTCCTGCAGGAAGCCGGGGTCGCGGCCGCGCGCCAGGTCGATGAGGGCCGGCACCGCGCTCTTCGCCTTCATCTCCGCCAGCGCGCCAATGGTGCGGCGCACCGCGTCCGCGTCGCTGGTGTCCTTCAGCCGCTCAATCAACAGGGGCGCGGCGGCCGGGTGCTTGCGCTCGGCCAGGGTGCGCAGGGCGAACTCGCGGATGCGAGCGTCGACGGCGCGCAGGTCCGTCACCAGCGCTTCGTCCGTGCGCTCCAGCGCGGAGAGCTGCATCAGCGCCGACTCCGTCACCTGCCGCAGCACGCTCTCCAGCGCGGCGCGCATGGCGACCCGGCGGCCCTCCTCCGAGTCCTCCTGCACCTGCGCCTCGCCCAGCCCCACCACCTCGTAGTGCTGGGGCACGGCGCCGCCAAAGCGCTCCAGGGACAGGTTGGCGCCCACCTCCGCGAAGCTGTGGGGATTGCCGTCCTTCAGCACCTCGCGGGTGAAGGGCAGGTCCAACGACATGCGCCAGGGACGTACCTTCTTCGGATCCTCGTCCGCCACCAGTTCGAAGCGGCCGGAGCCCTCCAGCGCGTCGGAGAACAGCTCCCGCACCCCATCCGGACCGAAGCCCAGGAGCGCGTTGTCCCGCACGGTGTCCCCGGACAGTTCCACCGGCGCCACCGGATGGCGCGGGGCCTGCGAGCGGCAGGCCCCGAGTAACAGCACGCAGGAGGTGAGCAGCAGGGCCGGCTTCATGGCCCCCTTACGCTAACACTCCCGCGTCCACCGCACCCGATTCCGTGAGGGACTTCAGCCCTCTTTGCCCTCGGGCGGAGTCCCCGGTTCGGACGACACCGGTGCCTCGTGCACCTCGCGGGCCTCGCGGATCTCCACGGGCTCGCTCTGGGATGCAGCCGCATCGGCGGCAGGCGTCGCGGACGCCTCATCCGAGGGCGACAACGCGGGGCTCGCGCCCGGCGTCACGGCATCGGACGCGGCCTGCGCGGCTTCCACACGGGCCCGCGCCGCATCGGCGGACTCCGGCTCGGCCTTCACGGCTTCGCCCGCCTGCCACGCGTTGCCTTCGCTCGGCGCGCTGACGGCTGCTTCCCCGTGGGACGAGCCAGGGGCCGCGTCGGCCGCGACGGGCAGTGCCTCGCCCGCGAGCGCGACCAGCCCTTCGCCTCCGCCACTTCCACCCACGGAAGGCGCGGCGATCTCACCCGAGGCGGCGACCGTCTCGCCAGTCGAGCCTGGCGCGGGAGCGCCGGCCTCGCCCGCGAGCGTGCCCTCCGCTCCGCGCGTGCCACGGCCGCGACGACCCCGGCGGCGACGGCGGCGGCGCTTGCGCTCGGAAGCGGAGGCCTCGGCGGAAGCACCACCCTCGGCGCCCTCCTTGGCTCCACCCACGAAGGCGCTGGCGGCCTCCAGGTCGTCGTCCCCGTCCTCGTCATCCCCCTCGTCGGAGTCGTCTTCCTCCGACGACGCGGGCGTGAACCCGGCGGCGGCCGGCGGCGCGGCGGCCACCGGTGCTGCCTTGGGCTCGGGCGTTTCGGCTCCACCCTGCGCGGCGGCCGCGTCGCGGGCCTCGTTGCGCGCACGCTGACGGTCGCGACGGCGCTCGGCACGCTCCTGCCGGTCGCCCCGCTCGGGACGCTCCTCGCGCTCCGGCCGGTCCGCGGCGGGAGCGGAGGCGGACACCTCCACCTCGCCACCCTCCTCGCGGGCCTGCTTCTCGCTCTTGCGCTCCTCGCGGCGCCGCTGGGCCTCCTCGGCGTCCAGCTTCGCGGCCTCGAAGAAGCGCTCGTCGATGTCGTACAGCTCCACCTGGGTGACGTTGACGGCCGTCCGGGCCTCCAGGAACTTCTCACCCAGCGCGTCGCCGCACCACAGCATCACCAGCGAGCCCGTGGCCTGCGCCTCGGAGCGCGCGTCGCCGCGCACTTCGCCCGCGCTCACCAACAGGCCGACCTGCGCCGAGTAGTGGCCCAGGTCGCGCCGCAACTCCTGCACCGTCTTGCGGTCCACGCCCGGCGTGCCCTTGAGCATGCGCACCGCGTAGCGCAGTTCCACGCTGCCCTCGCGCTTGCGCGCGGTGAGCAGGGGGCCTTCCTTGGAGCGCTTCGCGACCTTCAGTTCGCGGAAACCCAGCCCGTGCATCATCTTCACCACGGACTTCTCGAAGGTGCCCACGTCCGCGTCGCCCAGGCGCTTGCGCAGCCCGCGCGCCACCGCCCGACGCGCGTCCTTGAGGGCCGTGCGCGCGGTGGTGATGAGGGCTTCGTCCACCAGGGGTTCCACACCGGCGACTGGCTTGCCCAGCACCGGGCGGCCTCCCTCCAGCGGGATGCCCAGGGCCTGCGCGAACGCCGCCTGGAGCTCCAGGGGCGGCGCCTCGCTCGGCGCACCCGCGCGCTCCAGCGACACCTCCCCGGTCTCCTGGTTGAAGGCGTACTGGGGCCGGCGGCCCGCGTCGATGCGGCGCTGGTTGTCCTCCAGCAGGGCGGTGAGCACCGCCTCCACCGTCGTCTCCTCGGCGCACAGCTCCTTGGAGCGAGCGCGTTCGATGAGCTGATCCGTGCGCAGGCCGACTTCCGCCTCGCTGAGGATTTCGAACACCACCTCCGGCAGCGGCGGGAAGCGCTTCCTGCGACCCCGCTCCTCGTCGCCCTCGTCCCGGCGGCGCTTGCGTTCCGTGCCACGCCCCGACGCGCGCACGTTGTCCGTGCGCGGCTCCGGGTGGCGTTCCACGGGCCGCAGGGGAGGAAGTTCTTCCTCCGGATGCGGCTCCATCACGCCCGTCTGTGCAAGTGCCTCGGCATCCTCGGAGAGTGACCAGTCCGTCAGTGCGAAGGTATCCTTCGCCGTGACAATCACCTTGCGATCCCGCGTCCGCCGCGCCATGGCAGCCAGACGCGACAGCATCGTCACTTCCGGTGTCTTGCCGATGTGGGACAGCAGGCTCAGCTGGATGGACTTCTCCGTGATCTCAAGGAAATGCAGGGGGCGACCTTCGCTCTCCAGCACTCGGAGCGCGGCCTCGTAAAATGTCATCGAGTAATCCCCAAGAATTCCGAACGGTTACAAAAATGTAGGTCCGTATGGGCGGCGGATGCTAGCCACCGCTAAACTGGCTTGTCAACGAACGTAAATGACCCGGATACGCATCGGACAGCGTTGGAAGCGCGAACCGTCAGCCTCCCCGCTCGATTCCATCGCGCTGGAACTGGACGGGGTGAACCTGTTGTCCGGGGCCGTGGAAGAGCCCCTGGCGGAGGTGATTCCCGCTCTGGTGGAGGCCGTGGCGGCCCTGCACGTCGGCGCCCGCCGGATGGCCCAGGTTTCGTTGACGGATGCGCATCTGGAACTGGTGCTCCGGCGCGTCGGGCCGGACATCGAACTTTCTGTCGCGAGCCTTGCCCGGCCCGCTCACCTCCTGCGTCCCCCTATCAAGGTTGACACCGAGGAGTTGACAAAAGCGACCCGGGAAAGTGGCCAGCGCTTCCTCCAGGACGTGGCGAAGGTCGCCCCCAAGGCCCTTTCCCCCACGGTCGCCCGGAAGCTGGGCGAGGCGCTCAAGGGCCTGGGCAAGCCCGCCCCCCACAAGGAGGACCCTCCCC
>NZ_RAVZ01000252.1 GCF_003611635.1 Corallococcus terminator
GGAAGGGACCGAGGGGGAAGGGGCGGGCGAAAGTGGCCGTTGACTCAGGAAAGCGGCTCGGATAGATCCGCCTCCGCTTCGCCGGGCCCGAAGGGCAGTTCCTGGCGCAGCACCGGATATCGGGGAGTGGCTCAGCCTGGTAGAGCACTTGGTTCGGGACCAAGGGGTCGCAGGTTCAAATCCTGTCTCCCCGACCATCAGTGAAGCGGGCTGGAGATCTCAAGGTCTCCAGCCCGTTTTCATTTCCGGGGCTCGCTACTCCGTCCTCGTTCGCATCCGGAGGGCCCGCGCCAGGCGGGTCCTTTGCTGACGCCGACTGCTCGGTCCTAGAGTTGCCAGGATATGGGGAACGAGCTTTCGGCTGAGGAGCAGGCCCGGAAGGAGCTCATCGAGAGCACCTACCAGGCGCGAAAGAAGAGCCTCGCGTTCCGCACCGTGGACCCCAGTTGGCCCCGGCAGGACAAGAAGCAGCAGGACAAGCCGAAGGAGAAGAAGGAGCCCCATGTCGCCGCTCAGCAACTGCTGAAGGGCAATCTTGCCCGTGGCTCGCACATGTATGTGTTCCCCGATGGCAAGGAGGCCAAGGTCGAATCCAACGCATCCTTCTATGCCTGGAACGCCTGGAACTACATCGGCTCGAGTTCCGGCCGCGCGCGCAACGTCTATTCCAGCTCGCCGTATGAGGAGTACCGGTTCTTCGATTCGAATTACCGGCCCAACTTCTATCAGGCCTACCCCCTCGCGGCGCTGGGCAACAAGAGGCGCTTCCTTCGCGGCAAAGAGCAGCGCAACGCACGGCTCACCCGCCGGATCGCCATGTTCGGCCGGGTCGATGAGCTGCAGGACGCCCAGGACGGGGTCGACGTCGACCGGCTTGAATACAGCAAGCGTTATAACAACGCGGCCTCGGGAAACTTCTACCGACAGGACAACGAGAAGGCAAAGAATCCGGCCTACGTGCCCTCGAGGCTCGTGGGGTGCTCGCTCCCGTACGAATGGGAGGCGCACCACATGCTCCCCCAGAACGTGTTCTACACGTACTTCACTCAGGAGGAGATAGAGCTGATCCTTTCGTCCACCTATGACATCAATGATGGACGGAACATCGTCTTCCTGCCCGGAAGCTCGAGTGAAATCTATTGGAAGCCGCACAAGCTCCCGCACCATGTCGGGTGCCATCCCCAGTATGACCAACAGGTCGAGGACTGGCTCCAGTCGGTCAAGGAGACGTTGAAGGAAATCAAGGGCAGGGAGCTACCCCATCCAGATGCGGCAGGCTCCATTGAAACGAGCCTGCATCAGGCGGAGCAACAAGCCTTTGTTTTCATCAAGAACGTCGGCCAGAGAGGGCCGCTCAAGCTGAGCTAGAGGTGTGCGTGCGTTTCTACGTGTTCGCGCTGGACATCTGGAAGAGTGACAATGCCGTGCTCTCGCAGCACCCTCCCGACGTGGATGAGCAGTCCTATCGCTTCAGGGAGGGCGTTCCGCTCGCGACGTGGTTTCCTCCCGGTGTGCCGTACGCCATGAGCTCTCGCTATCCGCAGGCCAGGACTCTTTATGACCTGCAGAACAACACGCTTCAGGTCCTGGTGGTCTCGAAGGCCCTGCGGTCGGTGCTGGAGCGGTTCGCGGGCGAGCACAGCGAGTTTCTCCCCATCACCCTTCGCGACCACCGCGACAAGGTCGCCAGCACGGAGTACTCCATCGTCAACGTGCTCGGGCTGACGGAGTGCGTGGATCGCGCCAACTCGAGCTTCTCTGTCGACCCCTTCATTCCCACGCGACTTTCCCACGTCGAGAAGCTCGTGCTGTTGAAGGACGCCCTTCCGCCGGACCGCCACCTCTTTCGCTTGAAGGAGCGGCCCTGGGCCCACATCGTGAGCGAAACCCTCAAAAAGGCCATCGAGGACCAGGGGCTGATGGGCATGAGCTTCGTCCCGCCCGAGGAGTTTGCTTCGGCCATGTACCGGTGTGCCTGAGCCACCAGCGCCATGCCCACCCTTCGGCTCTATCTGGAGAACGCCCGCGACTACGTGCTGGACACCGCGGAGCGCTACGACCCGCGAGCACCGCTCGAAGCACGCATTGAGGCATTCCGCGTCTACAGCCTGGCCTTGAAGATGGTTGCTTATGCGAGGCTCCTGCTGGAAAGCGACGTCGAAGGCTTCTTCGTCAACCTCTACCGTGTGGCGGCCAATGGCCTGCAGTTGCTCCGGGTGGTCCGTGAGGAGCCGCAAGGCACCGGGCGTATTCCCGCCTCCAGCAATGATGGGCTCCTGGCCGCGCTCGTGACGGCCCCCGCGCTCGCAGGGGAACTCGCCACGCTGTCAGCGCGCGAGCGCCTCCCCCCTGAGTACGAGGATGAGTTCCTCGGCGCGTTCTTCCTCCAGGAGGCGATTCGCCCGCGAGCACCCGGCGAGCCGCCTGCGGACCTTGAATCCATCAGCGACCGGCTGGAGCAGGCCTGGGAGAAGGAGACACCGCACGCGAGGGCCCTGCGAGCGCTCGCGCGCAGGGACTGGGCGGGGTTCGACTTGGCCTTCCATGCGTGGAATCAGGAAGCCGCGGCGGCGCTGGACCGCACCGCCGAAGCTGCCGGAGCCCCCTGGTCCCTGGGGCTGACCCGCCATGTCTGGCTCGAAGGGCTCGCGGTGCTCAATCTTGCGGAGCACCAGGGTTGCCCCCTGGCACCAGCGGTGCGGCCGAAGATTCCGGGGCTCTTGCTCAGAGCCCGCCCCGTGCTCGTGGGCGTGAACCCGCTCATCCTTGGCGCATCGCGGCCGGGGGATGAGGACTTATGAGCGCCGGGGCTTCCCGGGTGCGGGGCGGCTCCCTCCAGGGGTACTCGGTCACGGGCATTGGCCTGGCTTCATCCTTGGGGGACGCCATCCAGGCGTGCGCCGCCGCGCGTGCGGGCATCGTTCGGACGAAGCCGCTTCCCTTCGCCGCGGGCATGGATGGGCTTGAGCCCGCTCTCGTCAACGGGCATTCCTGCTGGGAGGTGGACGGCTTCGGAAGCTTCGGACGTCTGAGCTGCCTGGCCGCGATTGCGCTCGAAGACCTGTTTTCCCGCTGGTCTCCGAAGCAGGTGGCCCCTTCTCGCACGGTCCTGCTGCTCAATCAGCCCCTGGCCATCGAGCGCCCCTCCCTGGATGAGCATCTGGGCTTTCTGTGGGAGCAGGGACAGGAGGAGACAGAGGGAGAGGCGCTGCTGCGGTGCCTGAAGCCCCTGCTGCCCATGTTCTTGCTCGATGCCCCGGTGCAATTCCTCCAGGCCGGGCACGCAGGAGGGCTGCTGGCCATTGAGACCGCGGTGGAAATCCTCCAGGCCGGTCGCGCGGACGCATGCATCGTCTGCTGCGTCGATAGCTACCTGGACCTGAGCACCCTGGAGTGGCTGAACGCGACTGGGAGACTGAAGTCGGTGAGTCAGCCCGTGGGTTTCATGCCGGGGGAAGGGGCGGGAGCATTTGTCATTGAATCCGAGGTGGCGGCTCGTCGCCGTGGAGCGGGGAGCCTTGCGACGTTGGATGCACTGGGAGTAGGCCGGGAGCCTCACGGGTACTTCGATGAGGACTTCAGTCCCCGAGGCGAGGCGTTGTCGGCGGCGCTCCTCCAGGCAGGGTGTATCCGTGACTCCCAGGTGCGGGATGTCGGGCTGATCCTGTCGGATCTGAATGGACAGACGCGCCGTGCCATGGATTGGGGGTATGCGCTCAGCCGGTGTGTTGGGGTCAGCGGAGTATTTGGGGGCATGAGGCTCTGGCCGCTGCCCGTGAACTTCGGTGATGTGGGCAGCGCGACAGGCGCCTTTCTCGTCTGCAATGCCGTGCGTGCCTTCACCCGTGGGTACTCCCTCGGGAAGCAGGTCCTCCTCTTCGCATGCTCGGAAGATGGACAGCGGGCGGCGGTCGCCCTCAGCGCGCCTCGGTGATTCCGAGCCCCAGTGACGACGCGCGCGGCCTCCGTGGCGGTCATCTCCGTGGAGCTCTTCACGCACAGCCATGCAGTCGCTTCGGCGAGATAGGCGCTTTGGGGCACATGCCCTTCGACCACCCGCTGCGGTATTTGCTGGAGCCGTTCCGATGATCGTTTGAGACCGCCCCCGAACCTCGCGGCGCTCTGGGGGCTCGCCGCGATGCTGTTGTTGCCGCTGGGGTTCGCATGCCGCTGGTCCGTGAGGCTCAGCATGTGGGCAACTGCGGCCTGGCGCTCAACACCCGCCTACCTGGCGGGCTGGGTCACGGTGGCCTGCTGCAGGGCCACGTTCGTCTGCGACAGGATGCGGCCATTCATCGTCGCGCCGGTCTGCAAGGTGACGTCGGTCTTGCAGAGCAGGACACCCGCGAAGTGCGCGCCGGTCCCGACCGTCGTCCGGCCGGCGACCTGCCAGAACACGTTCTTCGCCAGCGCCCCTCCCGTCAGGGTGACGCGCTTGGAGGCACTCATCGTCAGATCCCCCGTCGTCTGGAAGATCCACACGTCGTTCGGACCGCCGGAGAGGGTCACGTCCGCCGGCAGGGTCACCGTGCTCGTCCACTTGTAGAGCCCCGGGACGAGCGTCTTCCCTCCGATGTTGCCGGAGCCCAGGTTGAGGAAGTCGGGCGTCGGGCGGCCCGCCGCGTTGTTGTAGGCGCCCTCCATGTTGCTGACCGCCGTGGTCAGGATCGAAGGCGTCGGCACCGCGGAGTTGGCGGCGTATGCCTTGCCGACAAGCTGGGAGGAGAGCGCGAAGACATTCGTGGCATCCGCGACCAGCGAGAAGCCGGTGAAGTAGCTGGCGGCGGCGGGACTGACGCCCATGTCCCCCGTCACCCTCGAAGCAGGCACCGAAGAGACGCCGCTCTTCGCCAGGATGGCGAAGTTGCCCGCCGTGCCCAGCGACACCGGCATGGGCCCCTTCGCGGCCGTGGCGCCCGTCTGGAAGCTCCAGGCGAAGGGCTCCGCCAGCAGGTTGCCGTTCAGGTCCTTGATGCCGGAGCCGAGTGAGGCGGTGAAAAGGGTGTTGGAAGCCAGCGCGCTTTCAGGAGTGAACGTCGCGGTGGTGCCGGGACCGTACGTCACGCGACCCGACACCTGCGTGTCACCCTGCCGCACCGTGAAGGAGCCAGAGGTGAGGGAGAGCGGATCCATCGCCTTGCTGAAGGTCGCGGTGATCTTCCGGTTGATGGCCATGTCGGTGGTATCCGCGGAGGGTGTCGTCTCCCCTATCCTGGGAGGGCTGGTATCGGCGGCCACGCCCGTCGTGAAGCTCCAGGAGCGGGCCGCCGCGAAGCTGACACCTGCCGTGGACTTCGCGCTGGAGGTGATGGTGGCGGTGAAGACGGTGCTCGCGGCCAGGCTGCTGGAAGGCGCGAACGTCGAACTCGTGCCGTCGGCGCTGGTCGCCACGGTGCCGGGAACCAGCGTCGCCCCCTGCTTCAGCGTGAAGGTCGACGCACCCAGGGGCTCCATGGCCATGTCGAAGGCCACGGACAGCGTCGCGTTGAGCGGCACGTCGGGCTGTCCATCCAGAGGGGACGTCGAGGTGAACTCTGGCGGCGGCGGTGTCAGGGGCGCGTCCGTCTCCTCTCCACAGGAGGCGACGACGAGCGCCAGCAGAAGGAGGCCAAGCCGGGCCGAAAGACCGCCGCGGACGGACGGGTGGCGGGAACCTGCGATGAAGGATTGCATGGGAGCTCGGGGGGGACCGCGGACGAAGCGAAACGCTTCAAGTCCAGGGCGGTGCGTCAGGAGGAATCCGTTACCCCGAGCGAGGCTCGTCAGGGAGGAGTCAGTGCGCAATATAGGCTGTTAATCGCTTACGTCAATGGTGCGACAAACATTGTCAAAAATCGCCGCCCGCTGCGGCCCCCACGGATGACGCGACGGAGAAGGGCTCGACGGTGGCGCCGGTCTGGTTCGTCCGGTCGTGGACGTTTGCGTCACGCCACCGCGCCACGAAGGTGCCTGCGGGCCGCGGCATGTCGCGTGGGAGCCGCGTCCTCAATGACATACATTCAAGTCTCCGGTGATGCCTCGCCGTGGCCCTGAAGATATCCAGGGGATGGCGAAGGACCGCTTCGGGGTCGGGCTGTTGCTCGGCAGCCCCTGAGCCGGCTCCAGCGCTGCATCTGCTTAAGGAGGTCGGGGCCGCGCTCAAGGGGGCCGGACTCCACCGCGTCGTCGGAGGGAAGAAGCAGACCGGGGCGAACTTCGAGCAGATCCGGGCCTCCGGCGGGACCCCCACCGACATCAGCGAGCAGGTGGACGCTTCGGGCTTTTCCGTGCTGGACGTGGCGGGTGCGCGTGGGCAGCCTTGCGCGTCGGTCCACCCTTCACGTTTCGAACCCAGGAGTCCTTCCCATGAAGCTCAAGGCACTGTGCCTCTCCGTGTCGCTGCTGGCCCTCCCTGGAGTGGCCTCCGCGCAGCTCCCGCTGGACGCCCTCAAGAAGACCGCGGGCGACGCCGGCAAGGGTGCCGTCGAGAAGCGCGTCAACACCAAGCTGATGGACGAGGGCCGGAAGAATCAGTGCAGCTTCAAGTCGGGCACCGCCGACCTGGACGCCGGCTGCGACGCGAAGCTGAAGAAGCTGGCTGCGGCCCTCATCGACGCCAAGAAGCAGCTCGATGGCGCCGGAGCGAAGAGCTACAAGTTCGAGGTCTCCGGCCACACGGACTCGTCCGGTGACGCGGCGAAGAACAAGAAGCTCAGCGAGCAGCGTGCGGAGACCCTCGTCAAGGAGCTGGTGACGCGCGGCGTTCCCCGCAACGAAATCATCGCCGTGGGCTTCGGCTCCGAGAAGCCCCTGGTGAAGCCGGACGACACGGCGGCCAAGAAGGCGAAGAACCGCCGCTACGAGTTGCAGGTCCGCTTGTAGCCGTCAGCGGGCCCCCGCGGCCACGGCGCCCGCGGCCCTCGCCGCGAGCGCCACCACGGTGTCCGCTTGGCCGGCCCGGCTACGATCCATGACCCCGGCCCGTTACACTTCTTTTCGGGGCACGTTCGCCGACCCGGTGGAATGATGGGGTTCCTGCGGTCGCGCGGTGCTCTCATGAAAAACAAGCTCATCGACTACTTCCGCCGCGTCTCTCCTCTGTCGGACGAGGAAGCCCAGGCCATCCTGGACAGCATGGTGGTGAAGACCTGTCTGAAGGGCACGCACCTGCTCATGGCGGGGCAGGTCTGCACCGAGGCCTATTTCGTCCTCCAGGGCTGCGTCCGCCAGTACTACGCCGTCGACGGTGAAGAGCGCAGCAACGGGTTCTTCACCGAGGACGACTGGGTCCTCTCGATTCACAGCATGATGAACCAGACCCCGGCGGATCATTTCCTGGTCTGCGCGGAAGACACCACGGTGGTGGTGGGGACCGAGCAACGCGAGGGGGACCTGTATCGACGCTTCCCTCGCTTCGAGAGCATCTCCCGAATGGTGATGCAGAAGGTCCTGGCGGAACAGCAGGAGTGGTTCGCTTCCTATCTCACCGATACCCCGGAGCAGCGCTACCTCAAGCTCTCGAAGACGCGGCCGGACATCCTCCAGCGGATTCCCCAGTATCAACTGGCCAGCTACATCGGCGTGAAGCCCGAGTCGCTGAGCCGGATCCGAAAGCGTATCGCCACGCGCGGCAAGCCGGCTACGCCGCGACGGAAGGCGTGACCGTCCGGAACCCCTTGGTGATGAGCCAGCCGCAGAGGAACAGCTCGAACAGGCCCCCGGGCCCGGAGAAGAGGATGCCCCACGGCAGCCCGAAGAGCTCGAGCACGGCCCCCAGCGCCAGAAGCCCGTAGCCCACCGCGCCCACCAGCGGGAGCAGCGATGGAAGACGCCGGGATTGGTACAGCGACAGGCAGAACGCCACGCTGCCGACTCCCAGGGTGATCATCGCGAGCTGGTACGCCCAGAAGTTCCCCTTCGAGAAGAGTTTGAACAGGGTCACCAGCTCCGGCGTCGTCTGCCCTTGCGCGGATTCTCCGAGCTGGAGGATGCACAGAAGGAACACCACTCCGATGATGAGGACCAGCGCCTCCATGACCCGCGTGCAGACGTAGGCGACGGCGATGCCCAGGCTCCGCTCGCGGAGTATCGGGAAGAACAGCACTCCAATCCCGACGACGAGGATGGAGTTCAACAGGAGCAGCAGCGCGCCCCCGACGAACGGCGTCCTCTGACCGGCCATTACGGCCAGATGCTCCGGCTCCTTCAGGACGGATGTGACGAGCGCGGTGCCGATGCCGTAGGCGAGGAACGAAAAGAGAAAGAGCATTCCCAGGGAGCGGGAGTGAAGGCGGGGGATGTTCATCGCGAGGGCTCCAGAACGTTCAGCGACGTTGTGGCCTCGAGAGTGGGGGAGAGCGCCCTCGCCCGCATTGACGAGGGTTAATAAACCGGTTCCTTTTCCGGACTGTCAGGGTCCCAAAACGGAGAGCACCCCCGCCTGGGGCACCCGCTGCTGTGCGCTCGCCTCGGTGATGGGCCGGAACTTCAGGGAGACGTCCTGCTGTAGACTGCGCACCGTGACGCTCGACCCCATCGCGTTCCAGAAGACGTACCTCTACGAGACCCGGGCCTCCTTGCCACGGGTGCTGGAGGACCTGAAGGTCCTGGGCTCCATCGATGCGCTGGCGGAACGCAGGCGTCGCAGGCTGTGGGCCTCCGCCTGGTGAATGCTGGGGCTGGGCATGGCCAGCTTCTGCCTCGTAGGCATGCTGGGCCAGCAGTTCCTGGCCGAAGTCCTCTCGCTCTCATACGAAGAGCGCCAGGGCTACGACGAGCTGCACGTGTACGTGTTCTGGGCCTTCGCGCTGACGTCGGTGGTGCTCTTCCTCGTGCGCAGGCGGGCCCGCAGGAGCGACCTGGAGGACCGGCGCTACGGTTTGGTGGCCACGCTGCTGAAGCGCCTGTGGGTGGACCTGGATGAGAACGCGCCCGTGGAATTGAAGCTGGACCTGTCGCCGTGCGACGAAGCACGCAAGTCCGTGGGCAAGCTCAAGCGGGGCAAGTGGAACTGCGAGGACTTCACCGACCCGTGGCTGTCGTTGAAGGGCCGTTTCGCGGACGGCACGCATCTGCACGTGTCCATGGTGGAGCGCCTCCAGAAGCGCAAGCGCTTCGCGACAGTCGGGAGGGGCAAGAGGAGGCTCAAACTCAAACGCAAGGGCAAGGCGCTGCTCCAGGTGGGGCTGCGCGTGAAGCCGGAGCGCTTCCCGGGGCTCTCGAGGCTGGACGCGAGCGCGAGGCGGGCCGTGCGGCTGCCGGCGGGCGTCAAGCTGTCACGGCTGGACGTGGCCGGGGACCGGGTGTCCATGCGCGCCCTGCTGGACCTGGATTGGGTGGACCGCGTCGCCAGCGAGCCGGAAGCGAAGAAGGAACTCAACCCGTTGGACCCGTCGGGAATCCGCACGTCCCCGGCGCACGACGCGTCGCGGGCCGCCACCATGATGCTGCTGAGCCTGTACCAGGTGCTCAACTTCGCCCGTTCCGCGCGCCATCACGGGAACAAGCGGGCCCTGCCGTGAACCGCCCGCGCTGACCCGTTCGAGCCCCGGAAGCGAACCGCTCCTGGGACCGCGTGGACTTCAGGCCCGCGTCTTCACGGGGGAATCACGGACCCACCACGGTGAAGTCGTCGAGGACCAGGCTGCGGCTCACTCGCCACGCCGGCCCCTCCTTTCTGGCGGTTCACAACCGTTCGCCGGGCAAGCGGCTGGCTTGCTTCACCCAGTCGGTGAACCGGGCTTCGTCGAGCGGTTCATCCTCGTGGATGTCCAGGTAGCGCGCTTCCTGGGTCTTGGATTCGCCAGGGGGAAGAGGACGCAGTTGCCGGCGCAATCGTAGGCGATGGCGACAATCGTATGCGTGCCTGACAGGCCCGTGGCGTTCCACGTCATCGTGTACGGCGCGGTGGTCGCGAAGGGAGTCAGCGAGGTGCCGTCCACCTGGAAGGCGATGGACGCCAGCTCCATGTTGTCACTGCCGGTCGCGGAGAGCGTGACGCCGCCGCATTGCATCTGCTCAAGTGCCGCCATCGAACTTCCCCGGGAGGGACTGGATGGACGGCACGTACAAGTCATTGCGCATCGAGAAGGGCGAGGGCGTCGCCGAGCTGGTGCTCATCGGCCCGGGCAAGGGCAACGCCATGGGCCCCGACTTCTGGCGGGAAATGCCCGAGGCGCTCCGCGACCTGGACGCCGACGACGCCGTGCGCGTGGTGCTGGTGCGCGGCGAGGGCAACCACTTCACCTACGGCCTGGACCTGATGGGGATGATGGAGACCCTCGGGCCGCTGCTCACCGCCGAGAGCAACCTGGCGCTGGAGCGCAGCAAGTTGCTCAAGCTGATTGGTGAGATGCAGCAGGGCACGGAAGGGGTGGCGCGGTGCAAGAAGCCCGTCATCGCCGCGGTGCATGGGTGGTGCATTGGCGGGGGCATGGACCTCATCGCCGCGTGTGACTTCCGGTACTGCTCGCAGGACGCGAAGTTCTCCCTGCGCGAGGTGAAGGTCGGCATCGTCGCGGACCTTGGCGCGCTCCAGCGGCTGCCGCGCATCATCGGCGATGGGAACACGCGCGAACTGGCCTACACCGGCGGCGACGTGGACTCGGCGCGCGCGCTGCGCATGGGCCTGGTCAACGAAGTCTTCCCCACGCCCGAGGCCCTGCTCACGGAGGCG
Organism: Corallococcus terminator; assembly: GCF_003611635.1. Classification (GTDB taxonomy): domain Bacteria; phylum Myxococcota; class Myxococcia; order Myxococcales; family Myxococcaceae; genus Corallococcus; species Corallococcus terminator. Next base: position 10,655 of record NZ_RAVZ01000252.1, read on the forward strand.
CGGGCGACGGCGCGGCGCATCGCAGACAACCCGCCGCTCGTCATCCAGGGCGCCAAGCAGGTGATGGAGTACTGCGCGGACAAGTCCATCGCGGATGGGCTGCGTTACGTGGCGGTGTGGAATTCGGCATTCCTCCAGTCGCATGACCTGACGGAGGCCTTCTCCGCCTTCGCCGAGCGCCGGCCGCCCCGCTTCCAGGGACGCTGACGCGCCGGCCCAACCCGGGGAGGCTTCAACTCCCCGGGGACCGCGAGCGGCGGACGGCTCAGCCTTCCACGGGACGGGTGAGGCCCAGCGTGTCCGCGTAGCTGTGCAGCCCGCGAATGTGATTGCCACCGTCGACGGCGAGGGTGTCGCCGGTGATCCATGACGCGAGGTCGCTGCAGAGGAACGACACCACCTTCGCCACGTCCTCCGGCTCGCCACACGGCTTTCCGAGCGGCGTGTGGGCGAGGAACTCCCGCCCCATGGCTCCCGTCAGGAGGCCGGCCCCCTCGGCCAGGGGCGTGCGGATGGCTCCCGGGGCCACGACATTCACACGGATGCCGTACCGCCCCAGCTCCGACGCCGCGACCTTCGAGAAGTTCGCGAGCCCCGCCTTGGAGGCGCAGTAGTGGGCGAGCCCGTCCGTCACGGACGTCTGATTCAACGAGGAGATGTTGACGATGGAGCCCTGCTGCTTCGCGGCGACGAGCGCCTTCGCGAGTGCCTGGGTGAACAGGAAGGGCCCCTTGAGATTGATGGCCAGGACCTGGTCGAACTCCTCCACCGGCAACTCGAGGAGCGGGCGGAGGGTGGCCGACCCCGCGTTGTTCACCAGGATCCCCGGGAGGCCGAACTCCCGCGTGGCAACCTCGATGGCCCGCGCCACATCCTCCGCGCTGACCACGTCTCCCGCGAAGGGTACGGCCCGCGTGCGCCCCTCCATCACCCGGTTGAGCTCTCCGGCAGCCGCCTCCACCTTCTCCGGGGTCCGCCCGAAGAGGAGGACGTTGGCTCCGTCCCGCATGAGGCGCGCGGCGATCCCCAGCCCGATGCCCTGGCCTGCTCCCGTCACGATGGCACTGCTCGATACCAGCTTCATGGTGGCTCCTGTGTGCTTCGCGGACGGTGCGAATCTACTTCACCGCGCGCGGGTGAAGCGGACGTCGTGGTCCTTGACCTTGTCGGCGGCGAAGGGGCGGAGCCAAGCGCCTTCGTCGGTCACGGCGGCGCGGTCCTCCTGGGACAGGCGCTTGAGTGCGTGTTGGCAGGCGGGGTTGGCGCGCTGAGCCAGCAACGCGCCTGGATCTACCCGCGCACGACACGGAGGCGAGCGACACCCGCGAGCTTGAGCGCGAAGACGCCGAGAACGGCGACGGTCTGTCCCGCGACGATCGCGACGCCAACTCCCGACATCCCAGGTGTGTACGCCACGAGGAGCGCTCCGCTGCCGAGCACCCACGAGGCGTCGACCGCGAGGTGTACCCACGCCGCGCGCAATGGGACCACCGGCTGGGTGGCTGTCCACGCATTGAAACCGGCCCAGGGCACCAGGAACAGCCCCACGCAGAACAGGAAGGCCGGGGGCAGCGGCCAGCCGGCGAGCGTGGTGAGAGGCGTGGCCCAGAGCAGCAACACGGCGCCCATGAAGATGGCGGCGAAGGCATCGAGGCGGTAGACGAGGCGGTCATTCATGAGGAGCACTTCCGGTGTCAGGATGAGCCCCGAAGACTCCAGGTCCCCGGGGCACCCCGCAATGACCTGGGAGGGAAGTGCGGCGTCGTTCATCATCGGTCATCGCGTGGGGAGGACTGCTGTGCGTGACGTCGATGACAAGGGTGCCAGTCGCGCCACGGTGCGACGGAAGGTCGCGGCGGCTGCCGTCAGCGAGCTGGGCGCGCTGTTGAAGGAATGGCGCGCGTTGCGAGGCAAGAGCCAGCTCACCCTGGCGCTCGACGCCGAGGTCTCGCCACGCCACCTGGCCTTCATCGAATCGGGCCGGACGGCGCCCAGCCAGGACATGGTGCTGCGGCTGGCCGATGTGCTGCTGCTCGGGTTGCGAGAGCGCAACGTCCTGCTCGTGGCGGCCGGCTACGCGCCGCAGTTCGGCGAAGGCGCCTGGGACAGCGAAGAGATGAAGGAACTTCGTCAGGCGGCGACGATGATTCTCGCAGCGCACGACCCTCACCCCGCCTTGGTGCTCAATGCGGCATCCACGGTGCTCGACGCGAACGTCGGCGCGCTCACGCTGATGGGGGAGGGGCGAGACGCGCTCGGGCGAATCAACCTGATGGACCTGGTCTTCTCTCCAGGACGGGTCCGGTCGGCCATCGGGAACTGGCAGGAGGTGGCGGGCTTCCTGCTCTACCGGCTGCGGGAGAACGCCCGGCTGCGCGGTCCCCATTCCGAGGTCGCGCGCGTGCTGGCGCGCGTGCTCGCCTTCCCCGACGCGCGTCACCTCCCGCCGATGCCCGGCGGCTCGGGGGCCGTGCTGGTGCCGTTGACCTTCACCTTCAATGGCGTCACCTCGCACTGGTTCACCACGGTCACCACCTTCGGGGCACCTCTTCATGCCCTGGCCGAGGAGATCACCATCGAGCAGTTCCACCCGCGCGGCGCCGTGTAATGGATTGAAGCATGAAAAAGGACCACGCTTCGTGAAGACAACCACATCAAAAGACGGCACGGTGCTCGCCTACGACGTTCATGGCAGCGGCCCGCCGCTCATCTACATCACCGGCGCGAGCTGCTTCCGCTCGTTCATGCCAATCGTCCAGGACGTCAAGGGCTTCGCCAGGGAGTTCACCGTCTACAACTACGATCGCCGCGGACGTGGCGACAGCGGCGACACCTTGCCGTGGACGGTTGAGCGCGAGGTCGAAGACATCGAAGCCATGATTGACGCCGCCGGGGGCGAAGCTTGTTTGTTCGGCCATTCTTCTGGCGCGGTGCTTGCGCTCGAAGCCGCCTTGCGGCTTGGCGGCAAGGTTCGGAAGGTGGTGCTGTATGACGCGGCCTACGTGCATGATGAGACGGCAAAAGCCCGGTACATGATCTTGGGGCAGGCGGTTCTCAAGCTGCTTGAGGAGGGGAAGAACGCAGAGGCGATGAAGTCCTTCTTGAAGGGCATTGGGATGCCGAAGGCCTTCGTCTTCCTGCTGCCATTGGTCCCCGGCTGGCGAACCATGAAGGCACTCGCGCCAACCCTTGCGTACGACCTCGCTTTGACCCGCGAGCTGCCGCCTGTTGAGCGGGCCGCTGGGGTTGCCGTGCCAATGCAAGTCATGGTCGGGCAGAAGAGCCCTTCCGGCCTGCGCGATGTCGCGAATCAACTGGCCAGGGCGATACCCAATGCGAAGTTCGCCGAACTTGCAGGCCAGGATCACATGGTCAGTGTAAAGGCATTGCTCCCCAGGCTTGTGGAGTTCTTGAAGTAGATGGCCGGCTTTGCCTCAGGACGCGGGGAGCTCCTCCTCCAGCTCGGCCTGGATGCCCGCCTCGACGAGCGCCTCCGTGAGCCGCACTCCCACGGCCTGCGCGCGCCGCGCCGCCAGGGACGTGTTGAGACCATCCGTGCCCAGGTCGTTGGTCCGGCCCACGATGAGGAGCCGCACGTTGGCGTCGTACGCGTGCCAGGGCCGAGCCCAGTCTGCGAGAGCGCTCCGGAAGACCGCGGGCGAGCCCCGGGCGCCCCCTTCCAGTAACAGGGGCTCCTCGCCCCCATGCGCCATGAAGAGGCTGAAGGTGGCGTCGGAGGGGCGCTCCGGCGTGGTGGTAGGGGGCGGCCCGTTCCCAGGTGCCGGAGCCGTGAGGCCCGTCTTCACGGTGACGAGCGCGACCGTGTCGGACTTCACGTCGTCGGCGCCGCCCACCCCGAGCTGCGCGACGCCCTCGGCCGGTTGGATGGCATGCACCGAGTGCCAGCTCCGCAGCGAGTGGGCTGGCTCCACCGAAAGCGCCTTCAGCCGCGTGCCGTCGCGCAGGAAGACGCCGGCCTCGCAGCCGATGACGAGCTCGCCCCGTTCGAGCAAGTGGATGGCGACGCACCGCTGGTGGCCTCCCGTGCGGGATCTCAGCAGGTGGTAGCCCAGGGTCCCCCGGGCGATGGGGCCGGGGAGCTGGCCGAGCGCGCCGAGGGTGAAGGAGGCGCCCGTGGCGGTGGCGCGCTCGCCCGACAAATCCCAGCGCCATTCCGTCCGGCTGTCGTCGCTGGTGCTGAACACCAGACCCGCCAGCTCCGCCGCGGTGCCGCTCACGTGGAGGACGTTGAGCACGCGCCTGCCGGGGCCAAGGAGGAGGTCGATGCGAGGGCCCTGCTGGGGCCTGCTGTCGACGAAGACGAAGGAGGTCGTGCCCAGGCCCACGGGCTTGCCGTCCTCGTCGGGGGGGCGGGCCGTGAGCTTCAGCTCCTGGCCGGGCAGGGCGACGAAGTCCGGCGAGGTGAGCCCC
>NZ_RAVZ01000253.1 GCF_003611635.1 Corallococcus terminator
GAGGGGACGGGCCTCGGATCCATGCCCTCCGAGGATGATCCATCCGGGCGCCCCCACGCCAGGACAGGATGGAACGTTGAATTCACGGCGAAGCCCTCAACCCAGGGGCGAACAGGAGGTCCGCTGCAGGCCTGTGGCGCCCGCCTGCACCCTCTACAGCGATGTATCCCTGCATCGTCCGGAGGCCACCTTGTGCCATGCTGCATGGCGACTCGTGGATTCCTCCTTCCTCAAGATCGGATCACTCGTCCTCGCCGGACTGCTCGCCCCGGGTGCGCTCGCGGCGGAGACGACGCGTGAGGAACAGGCGCGCGCGGAGCTGGAGCGTCAGCTTCGCGCCATGGTCCCCGAGTCCCCCGCCGAAGTGCAGTTGCTCTTCGAGGGCTTCAAGGCCGAGGAAGGCTACCGGCTCGTGGAGAGCGACTTCCTCCTGGATGGTGAACCGCTCGCGGTGCCGTCCATCGAGGAGCTCAACGCGCCCGGCGTCCACCGGCTCGCCGTGATGAAGGTCGAACCGGGGGAGCACACCCTGGTGTCGCGCGTCACGTACACCAACGGCTCCTGGAGCCTCTTCAGCGAGTCGAACGGCTTCCTCTGGAAGATCACCGCGTCCGTCGGCTTCCAGACCGAGCGCGGGCTGCGCGTCGCGGTGAAGGCCTCTCCCCGCGTCGTCCCCAACGCGCCGGATCCGCGCCTCAAGCTCAAGCTCACCCACGCCGTCACCGTGGAGATGATCAAGCCTCCGCAGGACGAGCCCGCCGTGGCCGTGAAGGTCGACGCCGGCACGCCCGCGAAGCCGCCACCGGACGCGGGCGCTCCCGTGAAGGTCGTCCAGCCCGCGACGCCCGATGCCGGCGTGAAGCCCACGACCACGGTCGTCTCCGTGACGCCGCCCGTGGAGCGCACGCCGGTGCCCACCGGCCGCCTGCGCCTCCAGGTCACGTCCAAGAAGCCCACCGCCGCCACCGCCTTCGTGCGTGGCACCGGGGAGCCGCTGAAGCTGGTGGTCCCCCGCAGCAAGCCCCACGAAGTGCCGCTGTCCGCGGGTGCGTACACCGTGGACCTCATCGCCGACGGCTTCCTCGCCCAGACGCGCCAGGTGGAGCTGGCCGCCGGTGCGGACGCGTCGCTGGCCTTCGCCCTGGTGCCGGCTCCCAAGGCCGCCAAGGCCGCCAAGGTGGTCGAGAACCACGTGGAGCTGCCCCAGTCCCTGGGCTTCGAGGAGATGAAGCCCGTGCCCACCAAGACCACGCTCGCGGGCCTGGACCTGATCGTGGATCTGCTCGTGCGCGACCCCAAGGCCCGCCTGCGCGTCGAAGGCCACACGGACGGCCGCGAAGTGCCCGCGCCCGCCCGCCAGGGCCTCTCTGATGCCCGGGCCCGCGCCGTCGCCGACCTGCTCATCCGGGCCGGCGTGGCCCCCTCCCGCATCGAGGCCGTGGGCGTGGGCGACCGCAGCCCCAAGGCCCCCAACCTCATTCCCCGCGGACGTGATCTCAACCGCCGCGTGGAGCTGGTGCTGCTGCGCCCCTGAGTCCCGGCGCCGTCGCGCTTGAGGTTGTCAGGGGGCTCTTCTAGCGTCCGGCCACCTCGCTTCGCCGCCTCGGGAGAGACGCGCCCATGCCTCGGTACGAGTTCACGGAAGGCAGCTCCAGCAAGTTCTGGGAGATCACCCTGGAGGGCTCCACGCTCACCAAGCGCTGGGGCCGCATCGGCACCGACGGCCAGGAGAAGGTCGAGGACTTCGAGTCCAAGGCCGAGGCGAAGAAGGCCTACGCCGCCCAGGTGAAGGAGAAGGAGAAGAAGGGCTACGCGCTCGTCGCGGGATCGGGGCCCAGTGGCGGTGACGCGCCGGCCGCGGTCTCCGCGTCCGACCCGGCCCTGGAAGCCGCCATCCTCGCCGCACCCGACGACGTGAAGGGCTACCTCGCGTACGCCGAGTGGCTCAAGGGCAAGGGCGATCCTCGCGCGGAGCTCATCCAGCTCCAGCACGACACGCTGGAGGCGTCCTCCTCCGCCGCCACGCTGATGCGCAAGCGGGCGTCGAAGTACATCGCGGAGCACGCGGACTCGCTGCTGGGCGATGAGCTGACGGAAGCCATCTCCGGGGAGGCGCTGAAGCTGGAGTGGCACCTGGGCTTCATCCGCGAGGCCCATCTGGGTCAGGTGGACTACGACTCGGACGAGGATGTCCCTGAGTTGCTGGGCCTGCTGCTGGCCCACCCCTCCGCCCGCTTCCTGCGGAGTCTCACCATCGGCATGGCCTGCTTCGACGGCGAGAACGAGTACCACGACACGCTCAAGGTGCTCGGCAAGTCGAAGCCGCTGACGACGCTGCGCCACCTGTTCATCGGCGACTTCGAGTACCCGGACGACACGGAGATCTCCTGGACGCACGTGGGCAACCTCCAGCCGCTCTACAGCGTGTTCCCGCAACTGCGGGAGCTGCGCGTGCGCGGTGGTGAGGTTGAGCTTGGGAAGATCGATCTGCCGGAGCTGCGGTCCTTCACCGTGGAGACCGGCGGCCTGCCGCTCAAGGCGGTGAAGTCCATCGTGAAGGCGCAGTGGCCGAAGCTGGAGGCGCTGGAGATCTGGTTCGGTTCGGACAACTACGGCGCGGGGGGCGGGGTGAAGGACATCCAGCCCCTGCTCGACGGCGAGGGCGTGCCGAACCTCCGCAAACTGGGTCTGCGCAACTCGGATTTCACCGACGCCCTGTGCGAGGTGTTGCCCAAGGCCAGGGTGGTCGCCCAGCTCCAGGAGTTGGATCTGTCCATGGGCACGATGACCGACGCGGGCGCGGAGACGCTGGCCTCGAACGCGAAGGCCTTCCAGCACCTCAAGACGCTGGACGTCTCCAACAACTTCCTGACCCAGGCCGGGCAGAAGCGGGTGGCCACCGCCGCTCCCTCCGTGATTCGTGGCAACCAGCGCGAGCCCTACGACGAGGACTCGCGCTACGTCGCCGTGGGCGAGTAGTCCCTCCCACGCTCATGTCCGCACCGCCGTTCCTGATCATCGGCAACCCCGGGAACCGGCGCGTCACGCTCTTCCAGGAGGCCCTGCACCACGCGGGGCTTCCTCCCGCGCACGTGGTGTCCTGGGAGACGGTGGCCCGCGAGACGGACGTCCTCCTGGAGCTGCCCGACGCGGAGCGCATCGTCCGCATCGACGCGGCGGGGGAGGACACGGACGTGGAGCGCGCATTCCTCAAGCGCGGCCACGCGGATGCGCTGACTTCTGGCTGTGAGGTGGTGACACCGGAGCAGGTGGACGCCCTGCCTTCCGAGCATGGCCGCGTGCTGTGCCCCCGGCAGCACCACCTTGGCTTCCTGCGCGTGCTGGAGGACCTGACGGAGCGGTTCGTCCGGCGTCCGCACTGGCGCGTGCTGTCGAAGCCCTCGGCCATCGCGGACCTGTTCGACAAGCGCATCACGTCGCGCCGGTACGCGGCCCTGGGCATCCCCGTGCCTGCGTTCCTGGACGGCATCGCCACACCGGACGCCCTGCGCACGGGCATGCGCGAGGCGGATTGGCGCGAAGCGTTCGTGAAGCTGTCCTGTGGCTCGTCCGCGTCGTGCCTCGCCGTGTACCGGCCGGGGCGCTCCGCGGGCTCCACCGGTTCGCTGCTCACCAGCCTCCACTGGGGGCCCACCGGGTGGTTCAACTCCCTCAAGGTGCGGCGCGTGTCGGAGGCAGGGGAGGTGGACGCGGTGCTGTCCTTCCTCCTGCGCGAGGGCTCGCAGGTGGAGGAGGCCCGGCCCAAGGCCCGGCTGGGCGGGGACGTGTTCGACTGCCGCATCCTCACGGTGCGCGGCGAGCCCGCCTTCACCGTGGTGCGCCAGAGCCGCCTTCCCATCACCAACCTCCACCTGGGCGGTTACCGGGGAGACCTGGACGAACTCCACGCGGCGGTGCCTCCTCGGGAGTGGGAAGCGGCGCTGGAGAGCTGCCGCGCCGTGGCCCGCGCGCACGACTGCCTCCACGTGGGCATCGACCTGATGTTCGAGGAGTTCTTCCACGGCCACCGCGTGCTGGAAGCGAACGCCTTCGGGGATCTGCTCCCCGGCCTCACGCGCGACGGCCTGTCCGTCTACGGATGGGAGATCCGCGAAGCGCTGCGCTGACTTCCGCCACTCCACAGCCGGGAGGTCGGCACGCGCTCCAGCAGCCCGGAGCCGAACACGCGATCCATCTCCAGGTACTCCAGGTGCACGTAGCCGATGTGGCAGCCGCACGTGTCCTTCGAGCACGCGCGCGGCTTCAGCGCCTGGTCGAAGTCCGGCGCGTACACGTTGCCCAGCGGTTCCTTGATGAAATGGCACCGGTAGGCCGTGCCGTCTCCGTCCACGGAGATCACGGACTCGCCCGCTCGGCAGGCCTTGCCCCGGCTGGGGTGGCGGGTGTTGTTCACCGGGAAGAGCGGATCGATGCGGGTGAAGCGCTCCACGTCCTCGGGCGAGTACGCGTCCAGGCCGTCCTTCACCGCGTTGATCCACAGGTACGTGTCTTCCGGCAGCTCGCGGCGCAGGGCCTCCGCCTCATCGGCGAAGCGCCGGAAACCCACCATGCCCGCGCTGTGACGCACGCCGTGCTCACTCAAGCGTTCGCACTGCGCCAGGAAGCGCGCGCGCTTCATCCACTCCGGGTGGTACGTGGCCCAGATGCCCAGCTTGTCGGTGCGGCAGTCGGTGAGCCAGTCCAGCCGGCAGGAGAGGTTGGTCTGCACCGCCGCGCGCTCCACGTGGGGCAGGTGCGTCAGCCGGGCCAGGGCCTGCTGATACCAGGGCCAGATGAGCGCCTCGCCCCACGGGGTGAAGAAGACGGACACGGTGTCCTGCGTGCGCGACTCCACCCACTGGAGGAACCGCTCCAGGTCCGCGCGGTCCTTCGTCAGCTCCTCTTCGCTCTGCTTCCACTTGCCGAAGGGGCAGTACTCGCAGCCGTAGTTGCAGCCGGACAACGGGCCCCGGTAGAGCACGGTGAGCTTCATCGCCAGGCGTACTCCTGCTTGCGCTGACGCACCGCTTCGGAGTCCAGCCACGGGCCAATCAGATCCGAGCGCTCCACGCCCGCGTCCGTGAGTTGGAACACGCCGCCCACGTCCCGTGCGAGCCCGTGCGCCTCCAGCTCCGCGAGCATCGGGAAGTCCTCGCGCGCGTCCGTGCCGAAGCGCTGGCGGTACGCCCCCGGACACACGCCCTCCGCCAACAGCGACAGCACCAGGTGCCGGTGGCGCTGCTCGGCCTCATCCAGCTTGAACCCGTAGCGCACCTCCCCGAAGGATGCGGTGTCGCGTTCGATGTACGCCTGGATGATGCCGCGCACCTCGCGCGAGGCGACCGCGTACTCGGACGAGTAGTGCACGTCGCCCGCGTACGAGCGCGCCCCCACGCCCAGCCCCACCATGCCGTCCTCCTGGCAGCGGTACACCGCGCCCCGAGCGGCCGGCGCGTGCTTCGCGCGGAACATCCGCATCGACACCTGCGTGTAGCCCTGCGCCAGGAGGAAGTCGCGGCCGGTGCGGTACAGCGAAAGGCGCAGGTCGTCCCACGCGCGCGACTTCTTCCCCAGGAACGTGAGGGGCCGCACGTAGAGCGGGTAGAGGTACAGCTCCTCCGGCGTGTACCGCAGCGCCGCCTTCAGCGAATGCAGGAAGGTGTCCGGCGTCTGGCCCTCGATGCCGTAGATGAGGTCCAGGTTGAGCGTGGGGAAGCCCGCGCTCCGGAGCAGGTCCAACGTGGCCTCCACCTGCGCCGTCTTCTGCGGCCGCGCCACCGCCGCGACCTCCGACTCCAGGAAGCTCTGCACGCCCATGCTCACCCGGTCCACGCCCCGGGCCTTGAGCACCGCCACCTTGGCCGCGTCCACCGTCTCCGGCGACACCTCCACGGACATGGGCACGGCGCGAGGGTCCACGCCCAGATCCGCCGCCAGGTCGAACACCGTCTCCAGGCCGGGAACGTCCAGCAGGGTGGGGGTGCCTCCGCCAATGGCGGCGCGCGCGAACGTCGCCGGCCCGAGCGCGTCCTTCACGCGGCGGGCCTCGCGCTTGAGCGCGGACAGCCACGCCTGGACCACGTCCTCCTTCGGGCCTGCGGCGGTGAAGAGGTTGCAGAACCCGCAGCGCATCTCGCAGAAGGGCACGTGCAGGTAGAGGAACAGCGCGTCCCGCTGCTCCTTCGCCCAGACATCCTCCAACGGGAGTGCGGGCGTGAAGGGGCGGTAGGCCGTCTTGTGCGGGTAGCCGTAGAGGTAAGCCACATAGGGCGTCCCTTCGAGCATCGACTCCAGGCGCGTCATGGCGCGGAGTCTAGCGGCAGCACGAACTCGCCATACGGAACAGTCCACACCACCGGGTGCCCCAGCCGGTGCCCCGAGTAGCCGTCCTCGCCATAGGCCGTCCCATGGTCCGAACACACGATGCAGAACGCCGGGCCCCGCCGCCGCAGCGCCTGGAACAGCCGGGGCAACTGGCCGTCCACGTACGCCAGGGCCGCCGCTTGCGTCTCCCGGGAGTCCTCCGTCGCCCCGGGCACGTAGTGCCGGTTCGGCTGGTGCAACGCGGAGATGTTGATGAACAGGAACACCCGCTGCTCCCGGGGCCGCGCGTCCAAGATGTTCACTGCGAGTGATGCCTGATTTTCCGTGGATTGGGGGTCTGTCACCCCCAGCTCCGGGGCCCAGTGAGACTCGGCGAAGAGGCTCGGGAGCACGCGGCCCAGGGGGTTCTTCAGGTTGAAGAACCCCACTCCACCAATACACACCGTGTGATAGCCGCGCCCGGCGAGGCCGGTGACGATGTCGGGCGCGTCCAGCACGCAGGTGCCCGGGGCTGTCGTCTCGCTGCCCTCGAAGCGCAGGGCGAACGGGCGTGGGTGCCGGCCGGGCGTGGCGGGGGTGGGGAAGAAGCCCGCGAAGAAGGCCTGGTGCGCGGCGTAGGTGAAGCTGCCCGGGCTGTGGCGCTCCTCCCACCGGCCTCCGGGCAACAGCCCGCCGAGCGTGGGCGTGCGACCGCCCTCCAGCGCTTCCCGGGCCACGTCGTACCGCAGCGTGTCCAACGTGAGGAAGAGCAGGTCGTGCGTGCCGACGATCGCGTTCAGGTCATGCATGCGGACGCTGGACCGGAAGCGGGGGCCCGTGACGTCAGGGCCCCCGCTTCCGGTCCGGGACATCGGGACTACGAGATGCTCGGCGCCGGCTCGAACTGGGGCTGGGTGGCCGCGGGGACCGGCGTCGGGGCCGGCGTCGAGGCGAACGGCCGGCGCGACCCGTCCGGGTTCTGGGTCGCGTTGAACAGCGTCGTGGCGAAGGTCTCCTGTCCGCGCTGGGACAGCGCGCGGAAGGCCTGGTCCATGGGGCGCTGACCGCCGGCCATGTCCGGCCCCAGGGTGCGGCCCAGCAGCTCACGCGCCTGCGACTCGTTGAGGCGCACCGAGTACGGGGAGCCGTCGTTCATCGCCGCGGCGTCGCCGGAGAAGGCACCCCGGGCGATGCGCGCGGCGTTCGGATCCGTGAAGGTGAGATCGTAGTTCGTCTCCGCGGGCTGACCGGGCCGCGTCGTGGTGGTCGCGCGCACGGAGTCGTTGATCCGCGTGTCGCCCTGGCCGGTGCCGTCCGGGCTCAGCCGCAGGTCGGTGGACTGGGTGCTGCCCGCCACGTTGCGGTCCGTCTGGCGCACGGTCCGGTTGCCGTCGCCGTCGCCCGTGAGGTTCGTCTCGCGCGCGGAGGTGGCCACCTGACGGCCCAGCACCCGGCCCGAACGGTTCTGGTCCAGGCCGTCCGTGGTGCGCACGTTGCTCACGCCGGGGCCGTTCTCGCGGGGCAACTGGCCGGTGCGCAGGAAGTCCTGGTACGCGGCCCGGCCCTCCGGCTGGGTGATGTTGAAGTCCGCCGTCTGGGTGCGCTCCAGGCGCTGGTCCTGCCGGCCCTCCAGGCCCCGGGCGCTGGCCGCGTCCTGCTGGCGGCCCTGGGACGTCACGGTGGCGCGCAGGGTGTCCGGCGACGTGCGCTCCAACTCGTAGCGCTGCGTCTGGCTGCGGTCGTACGAAGCGCCCAGCCCCAGCTCCCGGCCCACGCGGCCCGGACCCGCGGGGACGCTCGCGTTGAAGCCCGCCTGTCCGGAGACCTCTGCCCGAGCGCGCGTGCCCACCGGCCACGTCTCCGGGGCGGCGGGGTTGGGCAGTTGGCCGGCACGCATCGCGTCCGTCGCGGCCTGACGGGGAACTTCCACCCGCACGCTGCCATTCGCGCTGAACGAACCCGACGCCGACAGCCGCCCGCCGCGCGGCGTGGAGCCCCGGTTGCCCACCTGGCCCTGTGCCTCCATCACGAAGTTGTCGCCCTCCGTCCGCACGCTCGCGCGGCCCGACGGGCGCAGCGCCGCGGCCGGCGTGAAGGTGGAGCGCTCACGGTCGGCGCGCGCGGCGGCGGCAAGCTGCGCGGTGTCGACCTGCGGCTCGGCGGGGGCCTGCGACTCGGCGGCAGGGGCCTGACGCTCCACGGGAGCAACCGGCGTGCGGGGCGGGGTCGACGAAACGGGGCGATTGGAGATGGAAGTCATGTACCGAGTTTATCGGGCATTCCGACCTGATTGTTTCCACTCAGGGTGTAGGACTCACACTCCTGAAAGATGAGAGTTCCCAGGCCTTCTCCACACCTGCTCCCACCTGGGGGAGGACGTTCGCAGCGCAAAAAGCACGCCCTGTTGCAACTCAATGGCATGACTTGAAATGCGGCCTAAATGCGTATTACAGGTTTATCTCAACTTAAAGGGAGTGCCGACATGCAGAACATGCGGAAGCGGTTCTCGACGTCCCCTCGTAGCTGGCAGCCGTTCACGGCGCTGGTCCTGGGTTGCACCCTCGCGGTTCCGGCGGGCGCGCTCGCGGCGGACCGGACGCCCCCGGCGGCCTCGCGGGCCGTGGCGGCTCCGGGCGCGGCGGTCGTCACGGCGCTGAAGGCCGGTGGCAGCACGCTGGCGACGGCCTCCGGGCTGGTGTTCCACCAGACGGCGCGGCCCGTGAGTGCCCTGCGCTCCCTGAACGTGGTGGCGGACACCGGCGTGCAGATCCACGTCTGGAAGGAGCGTCAGGCGGACGGCACGGAGCAGGCCTATTCGGCCTACACGCGCGGCGGCACGGAGCTGCTGGGGCGCGTGCAGGAGGAGCAGTACCTCATCCGGTTGCAGGAGGCGTCGTTCGATCCGCTCGCGCGCAACGCGCCGCTGCTGGGCACCACGCTGGTGGCGGACCGGGACAACACCCTGTCGCTGGTGCAGTTCCATGGCACGCCGCTGCCGGAGTTCCGCGAGACGATCCAGAACGCGGGCGGCAAGGTGCTGCGCTTCCTGTCGGATCACACCTACCTCGTGGAGATGGATCCGGAGGTCCGCGCTCGCGTGGCGCAGCTTCCGGCCGTTCGCTGGGTGGGGGACTACCACCCGGAATACCGCCTGGAGCCGGCGCTGCGTGACGCGCTGCTGGGACGGGCCGAAGGGCTTGTGCCCCAGCGCTACTCCATCATGCTGGGCGAGGGCGGCCCTGCGCGGCAGGCCCGCGTGACGGCGCTGGTGCAGCGGCTGGGCGGCAAGGTGGACCTGGTGGAGCCGGGCGGCCTGCGCGTGGAGGCCACGCTCGACCAGGCGCAACTGGCCCAGCTTGCGCGCGCGAACGAGGTGCAGTTCATCGACCGGTGGGGTGGGCCCGGCGAGACGGACATGGACATCGTGCGCGAGACGGGCGGCGCCAACTACATCCAGGGGCTCAAGGGGTGGACGGGGCAGGGCGTGCGCGGCGAAATCTTCGACACGGAGCTGCGCACCACCCACCGCGAGTGGCCCACGCCGCCCATCGTCCACAGCACGGGGACGACGGGGTCGCTGCACGGCACGAGCTGCTACAGCCACAACTTCGCCCAGGGCATCGATCCGCTGGCGAAGGGCCTGCTCCCGAGCGGGCAGGGCATCTTCTTCCTGTACTCGGAGTCCACCCAGTTCGGCGGCACCAAGTCGCGCCTCGCGATGAACCAGGAGCTCATCAACCCGGCGGGCCCCTACCGCGCGGTGTTCCAGACCTCCAGCGTGGGCAGCACGTTGGGCACCGCGTACACCACCATCTCCGCGGAGGTGGATGACTACCTGTTCAAGGCCCCGCTCTTGAGCACCCAGTCCCAGAGCAACTCCGGGACGCGCAACTCCCGCCCGCAGGCGTGGGCGAAGAACATCGTCTCCGTGGGCGGCGTGCGGCACTACAACACGCTGGCGCGCACGGACGACCGGTGGAGCGCGGGCGGCAGCATCGGCCCGGCGGCGGACGGCCGCATCAAGCCGGACCTGGCCTTCTATTACGACTCGGTCCGGGGCGCGTCCGGCTCCAGCGACACCAGCTACACGGAGTTCAGTGGCACCAGCTCCGCGACGCCGCAGACGGCCGGCCACTTCGGCCTGCTGTTCCAGATGTGGCACCAGGGCGTGTGGGCCGGCAAGGGCGGCAAGGCGGACGTCTTCACCAGTCGCCCGCAGATGGCCACCGCCAAGGCGCTGATGATCAACGGCGCCGCGAAGTACAACTGGCTGGCCGGCGGCGCCAACGCGGATCTGGACCGCTACAAGCAGGGCTGGGGAACCTCCGACCTCAAGCGCCTGTTCGACCGCGCCGCGAAGACGTTCATCATCGACGAGACGGACGTCCTCACGCCCCTGGCCACCAAGACGTACAACGTCACCGTGGCCACCGGTGAGACGGAGCTCAACGTCACGCTGGCCTACAAGGACCCCATGGGCACCGTGGGCGCGGCCCGTGCGCGCATCAACGACCTGTCCCTGCGCGTGACGTCGCCCTCGGGCGTCGTGTACTGGGGCAACAACGGTCTGACGGCGGGCAACGTCTCCACCTCCGGCGGCGTCTCCAACAAGGTCGACACCGTGGAGAACGTCTTCCTCGCGCAGCCCGCCGCGGGCACGTGGAAGGTGGAGGTCCTGGCGGATGAAGTCGTGCAGGACGGCCACCCGGCGACGACGGCGGTGGATGCCGTCTACGGCCTGGTCGTGAGCGGCGGCACCCTCAGAACGGCGAAGGCTTCCCAGCCGTAGGCACCGCGGGTGTCGCATCCGCGCCGTGCGTGACCGCCGGAGTTTCCGGGGCACGCGCGGCGCGCTGCAGGACGGGCAGGGACGCACTCAACGGTCCCAGGTACAGCCGCCCGTGGAACCCCGTTTCCCCAGGCCCCGGGAAGAGCAGCACCTTCCGGGGCGTGTCGGGCTCCTGGCGCACCTCCGCCGTCGGGTTGATGCCGTGCACGTCGCAGTCCACCTGCTGCCAGACGTTGAAGCGGCACGCGTAGTGGACCCCCCGGGCGAAGCCCACCTCCAGCGCCTTCACCGGCGAGGAGGGCAGGGCCTTCGTCAACCGGGCCCCCATGGGTTCGAACTTCGAATCCCAGGCCACCCCCGCGGTGCGCACGTGCACGTCGCCCGCGAGCACCAGCATCCACGCGTCCGCGTGCTCCTGGCGGAAGGCGATGAGGTGGTTCGCCATCTCCTCCTCGCGCGCGTTGCCTGACGCGCCGTTGGAATCGAATGCGACCAGCGAGATGGCATGTCCCCGGGCCCGCAGGCGGCGCGCGGCCTCCAGCAGGTGGATGACACCGGCGCTGCTGCGCCCGTCCTGATCCACGCGGCGGAAGAAGGCGCTGAGCACCAGCAGGCGCTCCAGGTCCTCGCGCGTGCCCGGGCTCGCCAGGTATTCGTCCAGCGCGGGCTGATCCCCCGACGGCACGGACAGGGCCAGCGCCACGGGCAGCTTCTTCTCCGCCGCGTCGCAGAGCATCCGCGCGGCGGCGTCCGGCAGCTCGCGCGTGCCCAGCGGGTCCGCCACCAGCACCGTCTGGCCGGCGACGAGCAGCGGCTCCACGCCCTGCACCGCGTCCCCGCAGCGGGGTGGGGCGTCCGCGGACTCCGGGCCCCAGGCGGGCACCTTCACGTCGCGCACCGGGATGGACGCCTTGCCGCCCACCAGCTCCAGCGACGGGACCATCTCCAGCCGGGCCAGCAGCTTGCGCTCCTGGGGCAGGTCGCGGATGCCTCGGCGCAGCCTGAAGCCATCCAGCGTCGGCACGTTCTCGAAGGTCTCGCGCGCGAAGGGATCGCGCTCATGGACGTAGCGGTGGTCGTTCGTCTTCTCGCTGCCCGGCTCGGGCATCTGCTGCTCCACGGCCGATTCCGCCTCGCGGTACTGGAGCCGGAAGATGCGGATGACGGACTGGCGCGGGCCCACCTGCTCGCCGCGCACCATGTAGCGCTCGAAGGTGCGGTTGCCCCGCACGTTCACGCCAATCTCCCAGGACTGGGAGAACAGCTCATTCGTGTCGTTGTGCTCGAAGACGTCCAGCCGCTGCTCCTCCAGCAGGCGGCGGGTGGTGAACAGCGCCTCGTCCAGGGGCACCCGGAGGATCTTCTCCACGGTGGGGATGGGCTCGGCGTCCACCGGGTCCCCATCCAGTCCACGCGACAGGGCCGCGCACCCCGTGCACAAGAGTCCCAGCGTCCAGTGCCATCGCATGGCTCAACCCTCCCCGCGTGATGGAAGCGGTGCGGCAGGCGTGCCGCCCGTACGCATCAGCCTACGCTTCCAGGCCAGGAGCGGCTTCCTACCGTTGCGCCAGGAAACCATCCACCCGGAAACCCCTCCGCCCGGAGTGGCACGGGAGTGTCAGGGAGTGGGCGCGGGGGGCGCTTCTTCCTGCTGGGCGACGGGACGGTTCACCGCGCGCTGGATGACGGGCGGAGACGCGTTGAGCGCGCCCACGTAGAGCCGGCCGTGGAAGCCCTTGTCACTGGGCGCGGCGAAGAGCGCCACCCCGCGCGGCGTGCCCGGCTCCTGGCGGACCTCCACCGACGGGCTGAGCGCGTACACGTTGCACTCCACCTGCTCCCAGACGTTGAAGCGGCAGGAGAACTGGGAGCCGCGCGTGAAGCCCACCTCCAGCGCCTTCACGGGCGAGGAGGGCAGGGCGCGGGTCAGCCGCGAGCCCAGGGGGTCGTAGTCCTTGTTCCAACTGACCGGCTTCGTGCGCACGTGCACGTCGCCCGCGAGCGCCAGCATCCACACGCCCGGGTTCTCCTGACGGTAGGCAATGAGGTTCTTCGCCATCTCCTCCTCGCGCGCGTTGCCGGACGCGGCGTTGGAGTCGAAGGCCAGCACCGTGACGACGTTGCCCTGGGAGCGCAGCCGGCGCGCCTGTTCGATGAGGTGCAGGACGGCGCTGCTGCTGCGGCCATCCTGGTGCACCCGGCGCCAGAAGGAGCTGACCACCAGCAGGCGCTCCAGGTCCGCGTTGGTGCCCTCGCTCGTCACGTACTCGTCCAGCGTGGACTGATCCTCGGACGGCATGGACAGGGCCAGCGCCACCGGCAGCTTCTTCCCCGCCGCGTCGCAGAGCATCCGCGTGGCGGCCTCTGGCAACTCGCGCGTGCCCAGCGGATCCGCCACCAGCACCGTCTGACCGGCGACGAGCAACGGCTCCACGCCTTCGAGCGGCTCACCACACCGGGGGGCCGGCTGGGAAGCGTCCTCGTCCCAGCCCGCCACCTTCACGGAGCGCACCGGCGCGGACGTCTTGCCGCCCACCAGTTCCAGCGACGGGACCATCTCCAGCTTCGACAGCAGCCGCCGCTCCAACGGGAGGTCCCGGATGCCGCGCACCAGGGTGAAGCCTTCCATGGCCGGCACGCCGTCGAACGAGGTGCGATCGAAGGTCTTCCGGGCCAGGTACTTCTCCTCCTCCTGGACGCGCTCGTTGAGCCACTTGGGCTTCTGCTCGATGTTGGTGTCCTGCTCGCGGTAGCGCAGGCGGAAGACGCGGATGACGGACTGGCGCGGGCCCACCTTCGCGCCCTTCACGAAGTAGCGCTCGAAGGTGCGGTTGCCGGGCCGGTTCATGCCGGGCTCGTGCGCGGAGGTGTAGAGCTCGTTCTGGCCCTCGCGCTCGAAGACGTCGTAGCGCTGCTCCTCGAAGACGCGGCGCATGGTGAGCAGCGCTTCGTCCAGCGGCACCAGGTACACCGTCTCCTCGGTGGGCAATTCCCCCTGCTCCATGCCGTCCGCGTGAAGGTCCCGGGTCAGGCTGGCGCAGCCGCCGACACACAACGACAGTCCCAGCATCCAATGCCACCGCATGACGTGACCTCCTGCCGCCCGACGCGCCCCATATGGTGCCAGCGAATGGGGGAGGGCGTCCCGACCCCCTCGGCCAGGACGCCCGGATTCAGTCTACCGGGAAACGGCGGACGGCCGTGTGTGTCAGCCGGGACGGGCGGGGGAGGTTCCCTGGCCCGTGAGCGACCGGACGACATCCAGCGCGCCGGTGACGTGCTTCTTCACCTGCATCTGCGAATCGAACGCGTAGCGGATGGTGCCCGCGCGGTCCGCGATGAAGGTCACCCGGCCCGGCAGCATGCCCAGGAAGTTGGTGCCCACCCCGAAGGCCTTGCGCGCCGCGCCATCCGGGTCGCTCAACAGGCGGAACGGGAGCCGGTGCTTGGCGACGAACTTCTCATGCGACTCCGCGGAGTCGCTGCTGATGCCCACCACGTCCGCGCCCGCGTCCTTGAAGTCCTCGTACTGGTCGCGCAGGCTGCACGCCTGGACGGTACAGCCCGGGGAGTCATCCCGAGGGTAGAAGTAGATGACCAGCGCCTTGTCACCCAGCAGGTCGCGCAGCCGCACCGGCGCGTTGCCCGGGCCCATCAGCGTGATGTCCGGAACGGCATCCCCTTCTTGCAGCGTCTTGCCCATGGCACCTGCCTCCCTCTTCCTCCGGGGGAGCATGGACCGCGCCCGGCCTGACCCGCAAATCAATCGACCGGGTTGCTCGGGCTTCAAGGGCCTGGGCATTCTTTCAGGGAATGCCGTCGCGCGACCTGATGGACACCGAAGAACCCCGCCGGGGGGCTGCCCGCGCCGCCCCGCCGGAGCGGCTGTACCTGCTGTTGTTGGAGGGCAACACGTCGACGCTGGTGCCGCTGCCCCGGGAGGGGGCGGTGGTCATCGGG
>NZ_RAVZ01000254.1 GCF_003611635.1 Corallococcus terminator
CCTTCGAGGCGCCGGAGACGCCGACGGAAGTCGCTCTGGCCGTGCTGTGGAGTGAGGTGTTGCGTGTCCCCACCGTGGGACGGCACGACAACTTCTTCGAGCTGGGCGGCCATTCACTCCTGGCCACGCAGTTGGTCGCCCGCGTGCGAGCCCACTTCGGGGTGGAGCTGCCCCTGCGCGCGTTCTTCGAACGGCCCACCGTGGCCTCGCTGGCCGCGCTGATTGATTCGTTCCAGGGCCCGGACGGCACGGGCGCGTCCCTGCCTCCGCTGGTGCGTGGGGAGCGGCCGGAGGTGCTACCCCTCTCGTTCGCCCAGCAGCGGCTGTGGTTCATCGAGCAGCTCGGCACGGCGGGCACCGCGTACAGCCTGACGAACGCGCTGAAGCTCGAAGGCTCTCTGGACACCATCGTGCTCCTGGCGGCGTTCGACGAACTGGTGCGCCGCCACGAATCCCTGCGCACCACCTTCCATTCGGATGAGGGAGCGCCGTCGCAGGTCATCCACCCGCCCTTCCCCATGCCCCTGCGGAACGTGGACCTCACGGGCCTGGCGTCGAAGGAGGAGCGTGAGGCCGAGGCCCAGCGGCTCGCCCTCGAGGAGTCGCGGACGCTGTTTGATCTGGAGCAGGGCCCGCTGTTCCGCGCGCTCCTGTTGAAGCTGGCCCCCCACGAGCACGTGCTGGTGCTCAACACGCACCACATCATCTCCGACGGTTGGTCCGTGGGCGTCCTGGTGCGGGAGATGGGCGCGCTCTACGCCGCCTACTCCACGGGCCTGCCCTCACCCCTGCCGGAGCTGGCGGTGCAGTACGCCGACCACTCGATCTGGCAGCGGGGCTGGCTCCAGGGCGACGTGCTGGAGCAGCAGCTTGGCTACTGGCGCGAGCAGCTCGACGACGCCGCGCCGTACCTGGACCTGCCCACGGACCTCCCGCGTCCGGCGCACCAGTCCTTCCTTGCGGCGGATGAACGCGTGGAGCTGTCGCGCGAGCTGGCCGACGCGTTGGAGACCCTGGCGAAGCAGGTGTCCGCCACGCCGTACATGGTGCTGCTGGCGGCCTTCAAGCTGCTGCTGCACCGGTACTCCGGCCAGGAGGACGTGCTCGTCGGTTCGCCCATCGCGGGCCGCCGTCACGCCGAGTCCGAAGCCCTCATCGGCTTCTTCGCCAACACCGTCGTCATCCGCACGCAGGTGGAGGACACGCGGACCTTCCGCGAGCTGATCGCGCAGGTGCGCACCACCACGCTGGGGGCCTACGAACACCAGGACCTCCCGTTCGAGAAGCTGGTGGAGGTCCTGAAGCCCGCACGTGATCTGCGCCGCACGCCGTTCTTCCAGGTGACGTTCACGCTCCAGAACGCACCGATGCCGGAGCTGGTGCTTCCGGAGCTGACGCTCCGAGGCTTGGACCATGATCCGGGCACCATCCTCTTCGACCTGCAACTCGTGTTGACCCGAGTGCCTGACGGGTTCACGGGCTGGCTGCTCTACAACACGAGTCTGTTCGTTCCCGAGACGGCGGCTGGCCTGGTCCAGCGCCTGCGGTTGCTGCTGGAGGCCGCCGTCCGCGCACCGGACACGCGGCTGTCCGAGCTGCCCCTGCTCACCCCAGAGGAGCGCCGACAGGTCCTCGTCGATTGGAACCACACGTCACGTGACTACCCGCGTGACGCCTCCGTGGCGGGGCTCTTCACCGCGCAGGCCGCAAGGACGCCGAATGCGCCCGCGCTGAAGTCCGGGGAGAAGACGCTGAGCTACGCGGCCCTGGACCGCGCCTCCAACCAGCTCGCGCACCACCTGCGTCGCCAGGGCGTGAGGCCCGGGGACCGGGTGGGCCTGTGCCTGGAGCGCTCGTTCGAGCTCATCGTCGGCATGCTCGGCATCCTCAAGACGGGTGCTGCGTACGTACCGGTGGAGGCGAAGTACCCGGCCGACCGCATCACCTGGATGTTGCAGGACGCGGGCGTCAGCGTGCTGGTGACGCAGGAGTCGCTGGCGGATGAACTGCCGGCGGTGGTGGACCTCCAGGTCCTCCTGGACGCGGATGCGGCGGAGATTGCCCGTCAGCCGGAGACGGCGTTGGGCGTGACGGTGCCGGCCGAAGCGCTGGCGTACGTGATGTTCACGTCAGGCAGCACGGGACGGCCCAAGGGCGTCAGCGTGCCCCAGCGCGGCATCGTGCGGCTGGTGCGCGGCAACGACTTCATCCACTTCGGGCCGGAGGAAGTCTTCCTCCAGTTGGCGCCCGTGGCGTTCGACGCTTCGACGCTGGAAGTGTGGGGAGCGCTGCTCAACGGCGCGAAGTTGGTGCTGGCTCCGGCGAAGGCCCTGTCCTTCGAGGAGACGGGGGCGCTGCTCACCACCGAAGGCATCACGACGTTGTGGCTGACCGCGGCGCTCTTCGAGCAGATGGTCATCCATCAGGGCGAAGCGCTGGCGGGCGTGCGACAGGTACTGGCGGGTGGCGACGTGCTGCCCGTGGAGCGCGTGCGCGAGCACCTGGCGCGGATGCATTCGGGCTCCGTGCTCGTCAACGGCTACGGCCCCACCGAGAACACGACGTTCTCCGCCACGTACGCACTGGGTGCCGGTGACAGTGTGGGCCTGTCCGTGCCCATCGGCCGTCCGCTGGCGCAGTCCACCGCGTGGGTGCTGGATGCAGCCCTCCAGCCCGTGCCCGTGGGCGTACCGGGCGCGCTCTACGTTGGAGGCGATGGCCTGGCGTGGGGCTACCTGAACCGTCCGGACCTGACGGCGGAGCGCTTCATCCCCCACCCCTTCGCGACGGAGCCGGGAGCGCGGTTGTACAGCACGGGCGACCGGGTGCGCTGGCAGGCGGATGGGACGTTGGAGTTCCTGGGCCGCACGGACTTCCAGGTGAAGATTCGCGGCTTCCGCATCGAGACCGGCGAAGTCGAAGCGGTGCTGCGCCAGTCGTCGCAGGTGCGCGAGGCCGTGGTCCTGGCGCGCGAGGATGTGCCCGGAGACAAGCGCCTCGTGGCCTACGTCGTGTCCACGGGAGAGGGTTTCGATCCCGGTGCCCTGAGGGCGTTCGTCCAGAAGCAGTTGCCCGAATACATGGTCCCCACGGCCTGGGTGGAGCTGTCCGCCCTGCCGCTCAACGCCAACGGCAAGGTGGACCGCAAGGCCCTGCCCGCCCCGGAGGCGCCGAGCGTCTCCGATGCGGAGGTGGCCGCGCCTCGCAACGCGATGGAGACGGCGCTCGCCGCCATCTGGGCGGAGGTGCTGCACCTGGAAGCCGTCGGCATCCACGACGACTTCTTCGAGTTGGGTGGCCACTCGCTGCTGGCCACGCAGGTGGTGTCGCGCATCCGCTCGACGCTGGGCGTGGAGCTGCCGCTGAGAGACCTCTTCAGCGCTCCCACCGTGGCCACCCTGGCCGAGAAGCTGGGCGGCGCCCGTCGGACCCAGGCGCCTCCGTTGGTCCGCACGGAGCGCACCACCGCGCCGCCGTTGTCGTTCGCCCAGCAGCGGTTGTGGTTCATCGACCAGTTGGAGCCGGGCACCGCGCTCTACAACATGCCGTTGCCGCTGCGGCTGCATGGCGCGCTGGACGAAGCGGTTTTGCGCAAGAGCCTGGACGCGCTGATGGCGCGGCACGAAGTCCTGCGCACCACGTTCCGCGTGGAAGCGGGCCAGCCCGTGCAGCACATCCACGCCGAGGCCACCGTGCCCTTCGAGTCCGTGGACCTCACCGGCATCGCGGACGCGACCGAGCGCCAGGCCGAAGCAGAGCGGCGCGGTGTCGCGGAATCGCTCCGTCCGTTCAACCTGGAGCAGGGCCCGGTGATTCGCGCCCTGCTCATGAAGCTGGGGGCGGAGGATCACGTGCTCGTGGTGCACGTGCACCACATCGTGTCCGACGGTTGGTCGCTGGGGGTGCTGGTGCGTGAAGTCACCGCCCTCTACGAAGCCTTCCGCCACGGCCAGACGCCGGTCCTGCCGGAGCTGCCGGTGCAGTACGCGGACTACGCCGTGTGGCAGCGCGACTGGCTCCAGGGTGACGTGCTGAAGGCGCAGCTCGGCTGGTGGAAGCAGCAGCTCGCGGGCGCGTCGCACGTGCTGGACCTGCCCACCGACAAGCCGCGTCCGGCCGTCGTCTCGCAACGCGGCGACACGGTCTCCGTGCGCCTGCCGCGCGCGCTGTCCGAACAGGTGGAGGCGCTGGCGCAGAAGGAAGGCGCCACGCCCTTCATGGTGCTGCTGGCGGCCTTCCAGGCCGTGCTGCACCGCTACTCCGGTCAGGACGACGTGCTGGTGGGTTCTCCCATCGCGAACCGTGGTCGCGCGGAGACGGAAGGCCTCATCGGCTTCTTCGTCAACACGCTGGTTTTGCGTGGAAGTTTCGGCGCTCGGACGACGTTCCGGGAGCTGTTGGCGCAGGTGCGCACCACGACGCTGGGCGCGTACGAACACCAGGACCTGCCCTTCGAGCGGCTGGTGGAGTCACTGCAAACGACGCGCGACCTGTCCCGCACGCCGCTGTTCCAGGCGCTGTTCGCGCTCCAGAACGCGCCCCTCCCGGAAATGGCGCTGCCCGGCCTGTCCGTGACGGGAGCGCACTTCGGCAGCCGGGAGCTGTCCCAGTTCGAACTGATCCTGGACCTGAATCGGGACGCGGACGGCTTCGTGGGCCAGCTCCAGTACGCGACGGACCTGTTCGAGTCCGCCACCATCGAGCGGCTCGCCACGCACCTGCGCGTGCTGCTGGAGACCGTGCTCGTGCGGCCCGAGGTGCCGTTGTCCGAGGTGCCCCTCCGCTCGCCTGAAGAAACCGCCCGGCTCGTGAGCATCGGGCGCGGGGCCGTCGTGGACTTCAACGTGGAGTCCACGCTGCACGGGCGCATCGAAGCGCAGGCAGCTCGCACGCCGGACGCGGACGCCCTGGAGTTCGAGGGGACGACGCTGCCCTACCGTCAGTTCGACGCCCGGGCGAATCAGCTCGCCCGGCACCTGCGCTCGCTGGGCGTGGGGCCGGAAGTCACGGTGGCCCTGGCGCTGGAGCGCTCCGCGGACGCCATCATCGCGTTCCTCGCGGTGCTCAAGGCGGGCGGTGCGTTCGTGCCGCTCGACCCGGCGGCTCCCGAAGCGCGCAAGGACTTCCTCCTGCGCGACTGCGGTGCCTCCGTGTTGCTGACCACCCGGGCCCTGGCCGACGCGTGGCAGCCCGACGTGGACCATGTGGTGAAGCTGGATGTCGAGCAGACCTGGCTTGCGGCGCTCTCCGAGGAGCCCCTGCCTCCCTCGGCGAGCCCGGACAACCTGGCGTACGTCATCTACACGTCGGGCTCCACGGGCATGCCCAAGGGCGTGATGGTGCAGCACCGCACCGCCGTCCACCTGAACCACGCGCTGGGCCGCAACCTCTACCCGCGGCAGCGCCCGATGCGCGTCAGCCTGAACTCGGCGCTGTACTTCGACGCGGTCATCGAAGCGTTCATCAAGCTGCTCGACGGCCACTGCCTCTGCATCATCCCCGAGGGCACGCGCCGGGATCCGGAGCAGATGATCACGTGGATGGAATCCCGGCGCATCGACGTGCAGACCAGCACCCCGTCGCAACTCAAGCTCCTGCTGGAAGCGGGCTTGCTGGAGCGCGCCTGGGTGCCGTCCCAGTTCCTGTTGGGCGGCGAGTCCATTGACGAAGCCCTCTGGCGCCTCCTGGCGGGGACGACCCGCACGCGCGCCACCAACGGCTACGGCCCCACCGAGGCCACCGTCTGCGTCACGACGTTCGACATCCAGGGGACTTCCCTGCCCCGGGCCGTCATCGGTCGGCCGCTGGACAACCTGCGCGCCTACATCCTCGATGAGCACCAGCACCTGGTGCCCTTCGGCCTGCCGGGTGAGCTGTGCTTCTCCGGCGCGGGCATCACGCGCGGCTACCTGGGCCGGCCGGACCTCACCGCGGAGCGCTTCATTCCGGATCCGTTCAGCACGGAGCCCGGTGCGCGGCTGTACCGCACGGGCGACAAGGCCCGATGGCGTGAGGACGGCACGCTGGACTTCATGGGCCGCCTGGACTTCCAGGTGAAGCTGCGCGGCTACCGCATCGAGCTGGGGGAAATCGAAGCCACCCTGCGCTCGCACCCGGGCATCCGGGACGCGGTGGCGTTGGTGCGCGAAGACGTGCCCGGCGATGCGCGCCTCATCGCCTACGTGGTTCCGGAGGTGGACACCGCGCCCTTGCGTGAACACCTGCGCAAGCACCTGCCCGAGTACATGGTGCCCGCCGCGCTGGTCGCCCTGCCCGCCCTGCCGCTGACGCCCAACGGCAAGGTGGACCGCAAGGCCCTGCCCGTACCGGAAGTGACGCAGGTCGGCTCGCGCACCTACGTGGCGCCGGAGACGCCGACCGAGGTGGCACTGGCCGCACTGTGGAGTGAGGTGCTGCGCATCCCCACCGTGGGACGGCACGACAACTTCTTCGAGCTGGGTGGCCACTCGCTGCTGGCCACGCAGTTGGTCTCCCGCGTGCGAGCCCACTTCAGGGTGGAGCTGCCCCTGCGCGCGTTCTTCGAGCGGCCCACCGTGGCCGCGCTGGCCGCGCTGATCGATTCGTTCCAGGGCCCGGACGGCACGGGCGCGTCCCTGCCTCCGCTGGTGCGTGGGGAGCGGCCGGAGGTGCTCCCGTTGTCGTTCGCCCAGCAGCGGCTGTGGTTCATCGAACAACTCGGCACGGCGGGCACCGCGTACAGCATCCCGGTGTCGTTGAAGCTCGAAGGCACGCTGGACACGACCGTGCTCCAGCACGCATTCGATGAGCTGGTGCGCCGTCACGAAGCACTGCGCACCACCTTCCGCCCGCACGAAGGGGCGCCGTCGCAGGTCATCCACCCGCCCTTCCCGATGCCGCTGCGCCGCGTGGACCTCACGTCCATCGAAGCGCCCGAGGCGCGTCAGGCCGAAGCCCTGCGGATCGCCAACGACGAGGCCCGCATCCCGTTCAACCTGGAGCAGGGCCCGCTGGTCCGGGTGCTCCTGTTGAAGCTGGCCCCCCACGAGCACGGGCTGGTGCTGACGCAGCACCACATCATCTCCGACGGCTGGTCCACGAGCGTCCTGGTGCGGGAGATGGGCGCGCTCTACGCCGCCTTCTCCAAGGGCCTGTCCTCGCCCCTGCCGGAGCTGGCGGTGCAGTACGCCGACCACTCGCTCTGGCAGCGGGGCTGGCTCCAGGGTGACGTGCTGGAGCAGCAGCTTGGCTACTGGCGCGGGCAGCTCCACGGCGCCGCGCCGTACCTGGACCTGCCCACGGACCATCCGCGTCCGGCGCGGCAGTCCTTCCAGGGCGCCGACCAGACCGTGTCCCTGCCGCTCGCGTTGAGCGAAGCGGTGGAGGCCCTGGCGAAGCGCGAGTCCGCCACGCCGTACATGCTGCTGCTGGCGGCCTTCAAGCTGCTGCTGCACCGGTACTCGGGTCAGGAGGACGTGCTCATCGGTTCGCCCATCGCGGGCCGCCGTCACGCCGAGGCCGAAGACCTCATCGGCTACTTCGCCAACACCGTGGTCGTGCGCACGCAGGTGAAGGACACCTTCTCCTTCCGCGAGCTGCTCGCTCAGGTGCGCACCACCACGCTGGGCGCCTACGAGCACCAGGACCTCCCGTTCGAGAAGCTGGTGGAGGCCCTGAATCCCGAGCGCGACCTGAGCCGCACGCCGTTCTTCCAGGTGACATTCACCCTGCAGAACGCACCGATGTCGGAGCTGACGCTCCCGGAGTTGTCACTCCGGCCGATGGACAGCGAGCTGCGGTACAGCCTCTTCGATCTCCAGTTGTTGCTGGGCCGCACCCCGGCCGGCTTCGGCGGAACGCTGCTCTACAACACCGCGTTGTTCTCGCCCGAGACGATGGCCAGTCTGGTCCATCGCTTCCAGGTCCTGCTGGACGTCGTCCTGGCTTCGCCCGATGTCCCAGTGGCCCGGCTCCCGCTGCTCACGCCCGAGGAACGCCGACAGGTCCTTGTCGAATGGAACCCCACGTCGCGCGAGTACCCGCGTGACGCCTCCGTGGCCGGACTCTTCTCCGCTCAGGCGGCGCGGACGCCGAATGCCGTCGCACTGAAGTCCGGGGAGAAGACGCTGAGCTACGCGGCGCTGGACCGCGCCTCCAACCAACTGGCGCATCACCTGCGCCGGTCGGGCGTGAGGCCCGGGGACCGCGTGGGCCTGTGCCTGGAGCGCTCGTTCGAGCTCGTCGTCGGCATGCTCGGCATCCTCAAGACGGGTGCTGCGTACGTACCGGTGGAGGCGAAGTACCCGGCGGACCGCATCACCTGGATGTTGCAGGAGACGGGCGTCAGCGTGCTGGTGACGCAGGAGTCGCTGGCGGATGAACTGCCAGCGGTGGTGGACCTCCAGGTCCTCATGGACGCGGATGCGGCGGAGATTGCCCGGCAGCCGGAGACGGCGTTGGGGCTGGAGGTGCCGGCCGAAGCGCTGGCGTACGTGATGTTCACGTCGGGAAGCACGGGGCGTCCGAAGGGCGTCAGCGTGCCCCAGCGCGGCATCGTGCGGCTGGTGCGCGGCAACGACTTCATCCACTTCGGGCCGGAGGAGGTCTTCCTGCAACTGGCCCCGGTGGCGTTCGACGCGTCGACGCTGGAAGTCTGGGGCGCGCTGCTCAACGGCGCGAAGTTGGTGCTGGCCCCGGCGAAGGCCCTGTCCTTCGAGGAGACGGGAGCGCTGCTCACCACCGAAGGCATCACCACGCTGTGGCTGACGGCCGCGCTCTTCGAGCAGATGGTCATCCATCAGGGCGAAGCGTTGGCGGGCGTGCGGCAGGTGCTGGCGGGTGGCGACGTGCTGCCCGTGGAGCGCGTGCGCGAGCACCTGGCGCGGATGCCTTCGGGCACCGTGCTCGTCAACGGCTACGGCCCCACCGAGAACACGACGTTCTCCGCCACGCACACGTTGCGCTCTGGCGACAGCGTGGGCCGCTCCGTGCCCATCGGCCGTCCGCTGGCGCAGTCCACCGCGTGGGTGCTGGATGCGGCCTTGCAGCCCGTGCCGGTGGGCGTCCCGGGTGCTCTGTACGTTGGTGGTGAGGGCCTGGCCTGGGGCTACCTCCAGCGCCCCGACCTCACCGCGGAACGCTTCATCCCCCACCCCTTCGCCACCGAGCCCGGCGCCCGCCTCTACAGCACGGGCGACCGCGTGCGCTGGCAGGTGGACGGGACGTTGGAGTTCCTGGGCCGCACGGACTTCCAGGTGAAGATTCGCGGCTTCCGCATCGAGACTGGCGAAGTCGAAGCCGTGCTGCGCCAGTCGTCGCAAGTGCGCGAGGCAGTGGTCCTGGTGCGAGAGGACGTGCCCGGCGACAAGCGGCTCGTCGCGTACATCGTGGTCGCTGCTGACGCGGGCGATGTGGAGCAGCTCAAGTCGTTCGCCCAGAAGCTGCTGCCCGACTACATGGTGCCGTCCGCGTTCATCACCCTGCCCGCCCTGCCGCAGTCGGCCAATGGCAAGGTGGACCGCAAAGCCCTGCCCGCCCCGGAGGCGCCGAGCGTCTCCGATGCGACGGTGGCCGCGCCGCGCAACGCGATGGAGACGGCGCTCGCCGCCATCTGGGCAGAGGTGCTGCACCTGGAAGCCGTCGGCATCCACGACGACTTCTTCGAACTGGGTGGCCACTCGCTGCTGGCCACTCAGGTGGTGTCGCGCATCCGCTCGACGCTGGGCGTGGAGTTGCCGCTGGGAGACCTCTTCAGCGCTCCCACCGTGGCCACCCTGGCCGAGAAGCTGGGCAGCGCCAGTCGCACGCAGGCGCCCCCGTTGGTCCGCACGGAGCGCACCACCGCGCCTCCACTGTCGTTCGCGCAGCAGCGGTTGTGGTTCATCGACCAGTTGGAGCCGGGCACCGCGCTCTACAACATGCCGCTGCCGTTGCGCCTCACCGGCGCATTGGACGAAGGCGCGTTGCGCAAGAGCCTGGACGCGCTGATGGCGCGGCATGAGTCGCTGCGCACCACGTTCCGCGTGGAGGCAGGCCAGCCCGTGCAGCACATCCACGCCGAGGCCACCGTGCCCTTCGAGTCCGTGGACCTCACGGGCCTCGCGGACGCGGCCGAGCGCCAGGCCGAAATGGAGCGTCGGGCTCACGCTGAGTTCCGCCGCCCGTTCGACTTGGAGCACGGGCCGGTGATTCGCGCCCTGCTCCTGAAGTTGGAGGCCGAGGATCACGTGATGGTGCTCCACCTGCACCACATTGTGTCCGACGGCTGGTCGCTGGGGGTGCTGGTGCGTGAAGTCACCGCTCTCTACGAGGCCTTCCTCCGCGGTCAGGCACCGGTCCTGCCGGAGCTGCCGGTGCAGTACGCGGACTACGCCGTGTGGCAGCGCAACTGGCTCCAGGGTGACGTGCTGGAGGCGCAGCTCGGCTGGTGGAAGCAGCAACTGGCGGGCGCGTCCCAGGTGCTGGACCTCCCCACCGACAAGCCGCGTCCGGCCGTCGCCTCCCAACGGGGCGACGCGGTGGACGTGCACCTGCCGCGCGTCCTCTCTGAACAGGTGGAGGCGCTGGCGCAGAAGGAAGGCGCCACGCCCTTCATGGTGCTGCTCGCGGCGTTCCAAGCCGTACTGCACCGCTACTCCGGTCAGGACGACGTGCTGGTGGGCTCTCCCATCGCGAACCGTGGCCACGCGGAGACGGAAGGCCTCATCGGCTTCTTCGTCAACACACTGGTGCTGCGCGGCAGCTTCGGGACGCGTCCCTCGTTCCGGCAGCTCCTCTCGCAGGTGCGCACCACGACGCTGGGCGCGTATGAACACCAGTACCTCCCGTTCGAGCGGTTGGTGGAGTCGCTGCAGACGACGCGCGACCTGTCCCGCACGCCGCTGTTCCAGGCGCTGTTCGCGCTCCAGAACGCACCCGTGTCGGGGGCGACGATGCCCGGTCTCGCCGTGCACCCCGCGGAGTTCGGCACCCGTGGGACCACCCTGTTCGAGCTGAGCCTGGACCTGCGCCGCGACGCGGACGGCTTCGCGGGCCGGCTCGAATACGCGACGGACCTGTTCGAGTCCGCCACCATCGAGCGGCTCGTGACACACCTGCGGGCGCTGCTGGAGACGGTGGTCGCGCGGCCGGATGCCCCGCTGGTTGACCTGGTCCTCGACTCACCCGAGGCTCAGGCGCGGCTCATCACGCTCGGACACGGCGACGTCGTGGACTTCGAGCTGGGGACCACGGTGCACGGCCTCATCGAAGCGCAGGCGGCCCGCACGCCGGACGCGGACGCCGTGGTGTTCGAGGAGACGACGCTGTCCTTCCGTCAGTTCGACGCCCGGGCCAATCAGCTCGCCCGGCACTTGCGCTCGCTGGGCGTGGGCCCGGAAGTCACGGTGGGCCTGGCCCTGGAGCGCTCCGCGGACGCCCTCGTCGCGTTCCTCGCGGTGCTCAAGGCGGGCGGCGCGTTCGTGCCGCTCGACCCGGCGGCCCCCGGCGCGCGCAAGGCCTTCATCCTGGAGAACAGCCGCGCGTCCGTGCTGCTGACCACCCGGGCCCTGGCCGAAGCGTGGCGGCCCGACATCGCCCACGTGGTGATGCTGGAGGCCGAAGCGGCGCACGTGGCGACCCTCTCCGAGGCGCCCCTGCCTCCCTCGGCGGGCCCGGACAACATGGCCTACGTCATCTACACGTCGGGCTCCACGGGCACGCCCAAGGGCGTGATGGTGCAGCACCGCTCCGTCGTCCACCTGCACCACACGATGGTGCGCAACGTCTACACGTCGCCGCGCCGACTGCGCGTCAGCTTGAACGCGCCACTGTACTTCGACGCCGTCATGGAGTCGTTCATCAAGCTGCTCGATGGCCACTGCCTGTGCGTCATCCCCGAGCAGACGCGCCTGGAGCCGGGGCGGATGCTCACGTGGCTGGAGCAGCACCGCATCGACGTGCTGGTAGGGACGCCCGCGCAGCTCAAGCTGCTGCTGGACGCGGGGATGCTGGAGCGGGCCTGGGTGCCATCGCAGCTCATGCTGGGCGGTGAAGCCCTGGACGAGGTGACGTGGCGGCGGCTGGCCACGACGGACCGCACGCGCGCCTTCAACGGCTACGGCCCCACGGAGGCCACCGTCGCCGTCACGACGTTCGACATCCAGGGCACCGCCCTGCCCCGGCCCGTCATTGGCCGGCCGCTGGACAACCTGCAAGCCTACGTGCTCGATGAGCACCAGCATCTGGTGCCCTTCGGGCTTCCGGGTGAGCTTTGCTTCTCCGGCGCGGGCGTCACGCGCGGCTACCTGGGCCGCCCGGACCTCACCGCGGAGCGCTTCGTTCCGGATCCGTTCAGCATGGAGCCTGGAGCGCGGCTGTACCGCACGGGCGACAAGGCGCGTTGGCGCGAGGACGGGACGCTGGACCTCCTGGGCCGGCTGGACTTCCAGGTGAAGCTGCGCGGCTACCGCATCGAGTTGGGCGAAGTCGAAGCCACCCTGCGCTCGCACCCGGGCATCCGGGACGCGGTGGCGGCGGTGCGGGAGGACGTGCCCGGCGATGCGCGCCTCGTCGCCTACGTGGTTCCGGAGGTGGACACCTCTCCCCTGCGCGAACACCTGCGCAAGCACCTGCCCGAATACATGGTCCCGGCCGCCGTCATGGCCCTGCCCGCCCTGCCGCTGACGCCCAACGGCAAGGTGGACCGCAAGGCCCTGCCCGCGCCGGAAGCGTCGCGTCCAACCATCCAGAGTTCCGACGCTCCAGGGACCCCCACCGAAGTGGCCCTGGCCGCGCTGTGGAGTGAGTTGCTGCGCGTGCCCGCCGTGGGCCGTCACGACAACTTCTTCGAGCTGGGCGGACACTCACTGCTGGCCACGCAGGTGGTGGCTCGGGTGCGTGCCCGCTTCGGTGTGGAACTGCCCGTCCGCGCGCTGTTCGAATCGCCCACCGTGGCGGCGCTCGCGCTGCGACTGCCGGACGCTCCGACGGCCACCGTGCTGCCGCCGCTCGTCCCGGCCACGACGCCCGGACCGCATCCGCTGTCCTTCGCTCAGCAGCGGTTGTGGTTCATCGATCAGTTGGACCCGGGCAGCCCGCTGTACAACATGCCCACCGCGCTGCGCCTGTCAGGCACGGTGGACGTGCCGCACCTCCAGCGGGCCTTCGATGCGCTGGTCCAACGGCACGAATCCCTGCGCACCTCGTTCGAGTCCCACGACGGTGAGCCCCTTCAGCGCATCCACCCCGCCCCGGCGCAAAGCCTGTTCGTGGTGGACCTCACCCCGCTGCCCCAGGGCGCGCGCGAGGCCGAGGTGCTCCGGCTCGCGAGCGAGGACGCCCTGCGTCCCTTCGATTTGGCCGCGGGACCGCTGGTGCGGTTCACCCTGCTGAAGCTCGACGCGGCCGAGCACGTGCTGCTTCTGTGCCTCCACCACAGCATTGGCGATGGTTGGTCCATCGGCGTGCTGGTGCGGGAAGTCGTCGCCCTCTACGAGGCCTTCCGCCAGGGGCTGCCGTCTCCGCTGCCTTCGCTGCCGGTGCAGTACGCGGACTACGCCGTGTGGCAACGCGGCTGGCTCCAGGGTGATGCACTGGAGGCGCAGCTTGGCTGGTGGAAGCAGCAACTGGCCGGTGCACCTCAAGCGCTGACCTTGCCTACCGACAAGCCCCGTCCGCCGCAGCGCTCCGCCCGGGGTGCCATGCTCCCGGTGAGCATCCCCCCGGCCCTGAGCGAGGCGGTGGAGGCGTTGGCCCAGCGAGAGGGTGCCACACCCTTCATGGTGCTGCTGTCGGCCTTCCAGACGCTGCTGTACCGCTGCTCCGGTCAGGACGACTTGCTGGTGGGCACGTCCATCGCGGGCCGGCGTCACGCGGAGACGGAGGGCCTCATCGGCTTCTTCGTCAACACGCTGGTGCTGCGCGCCCGCTTCGACGCGCGGCCTTCGTTCCGTCAGGTGCTGGCGCAGGTGCGCGCCAACACGCTGGGCGCGTACGAGCACCAGGACATCCCGTTCGAGCGGCTGGTGGAAGCCCTCCAGCCCGCGCGAGACTTGTCGCGCACGCCGCTCGTCCAGGCCCAGTTCGTGCTCCAGAACACGCCGGAGTCGGACGCGCGCCTGCCGGAGCTCACGCTGCGGCCGGTGAAGGTGGAGGCGAACGCGACGAAGTTTGACTTGGACTTGAGCCTGGGCCGCACGGCCGGGGGCTTCGAGGGGGCGCTCTTCTACAGCACGGACCTCTTCGAAGCGGCCACGGCCCGAAGGCTGACGGAGCACCTGGTGCAGTTGCTGGAGGGCGCTGTCGCATCGCCGGACGCTGGCGTGGAGACGCTGCCCCTGCTCTCGGCGGATGAGCGCCAGTGGGTGCTGGAGGAGTGGAGCGGCGAGACGGCCGACTTCCCGGCCGACGTGCCCTACCACACGCGCTTCGAGCAGCAGGTGACACGCACGCCCAAGGCCCCGGCCCTGGTGATGGGGGAGACGACGGTGTCCTTCCATCAGCTCAACGTGCGCGCCAACCAACTGGCCCACTACCTGCGCACGTTGGGGGTGGGCCCCGACGTGCCGGTAGCGTTCAGCCTGGAGCGCTCGCCGGAGGCGATTGTCGCGCTGCTGGGCATCCTGAAGGCGGGCGGCGCCTACGTGCCGCTGGACCCGTCGGCCCCCGAAGCACGCAAGGACTTCATCCTGGAGAACAGCGGGGCCACCGTGCTCCTCACCACCCAGGCTTTGGCCGGAGCGTGGCAGCCGGCGGTGCGCCACCTGGTGCGCCTCGACACGGAGGCCCGACGCATCGACGCGCTGTCTCCAGGCAACCCGCGCGTGGAGGTGCGGCCGGAGAACGTGGCGTACGTCCTCTACACCTCTGGCTCCACGGGCATGCCCAAGGGGGTGATGGTGCAGCACCGCTCCATCGTCCACTTGCACCGTGCCATGGCGGATGTGCCCCTGGCCGCGGTGCCGCGCGTCCTTCGGGCCAGCCTCAACGCGCCGCTCAACTTCGACATCTCCGTGGGGCAACTCCTGCTGCTGCTGGACGGGCACAGCCTGTGCCTTGTGCGCGAGGAAGTGCGGCAGGAGCC
>NZ_RAVZ01000255.1 GCF_003611635.1 Corallococcus terminator
CTCCCCCGGGGCCTCCCCCGCCGAGGCGTGGCAGAAGCCCGCTGGGCTCACCCGCAAGGGCTGGGCCGTCCTCGCCGGCATCGTCGTCCTCATCCAGTTCCCGCTCATCCACTACGCGCTCTTCCGGGGCCAGGCGGACATCACCGCCACCGTCCCCTACGCGCAGTCCTTCAACGACCCGGCCATCGTCGCCCGCGACTTCTTCTCCACGGGCGCCTTCTGGCGCGTGACGAACGGGGAGCTGCTGGGCCCCGCGCCCAAGAACAACCCGCTGTGGCTCCAGGCCGTGCTGCCGGACGACGTGGCGGTGGAGTTCGACGTGCGCCCGGAGTACCCGGACGGCGACATCCGCGTGGAGCTGTTCGGCAACGGACGCGACCCGGCCTCCGGCTACGTGCTGGTGCAGGGCGGGTGGAACAACAGCCTGTCCGTCATCGCCCGGCGTGACATCAACGCGCCCTCGCTGGACGCGCTCCAGCGCCGCGCGGCCCGCGTCGCGGAGAAGGGCGGCGGCCAGGGCGCGGACCTCGTCGCCACCGGCGTCTTCAAGAAGGACACCGCCATGCGCGTGGAGTCCCGCGTGGGCGCCCCCGTGCAGTCCGGCCGCGTGTACCACTGGCGCATCGAACGCAGGGGCAACGTCCTCAAGTGGGCCATCGACGGCACGCTCGTGGCGGAGCTGGACGACCCGTTCCCCTTCAAGGGTAAGGGCCACGACCGGCTGGGCCTGTCCGGCTGGGAGTCGCAGTTGTTCTTCGACAACCTGCGCATCGGCACGCCGGACTCCATGCCCGCCACCGCCATGAAGCAGGAGCCCGTCCTGCCCGCGGGCCCGTCCGAGGACGACTTCAACCGCGCCACCATTGGCGACGCGTGGAACGTGACGAACCCCGCCGCCGTGAAGATTGAAGACGGCGCGCTGGTGGTGCAGGGCGTGGGCAACCGCCCCATGTGGCTCAAGAAGCCCCTGCCGCAGAACGCCTCCATCGAATTCGACGCCTGGGCCGACAGCGCCGAGGGCGACATGAAGGTGGAGGCCTGGGGCGACGGCCGCTCCTTCTACGCGGGCGACCCGCGCCTGCAGTACACCGCCACCGGCTACGTCTTCATCTTCGGCGGCTGGCGCAACACCCAGTCCATCATCGCCCGCCAGCACGAGCACACCAACGACCGCGCCGTGCGCGACGGCGCCGTGGTCACCCCCGGGCAGCGCTACCACTTCCGCATCACCCGGCGGGATGGGCTCCTGTCGTGGGAGGTGGACGGCAAGCCCTTCCTGTCCCTCCAGGACGCCTCTCCCCTCAACGGCCCGCGCAACCAGTACTTCGGTTTCTCGGGCTGGCAGACGCGCGTCCACTTCGACAACCTCAAGATCCAGCCGCTTTAGTCTTCCCCCGGCGGCGAAGGAAACACCCGTGCGCAGAGTCGGAATCTTCGGCTGGGGCGTGGTTGCCCCGCGTTCCCCCAACATCGAGGCGTTCGCGAAGAACCTCGAGTCCTCCGAGACCTGGCTGACCCCCTTCAACGGCTTCGGTCCGGACAACTTCCTTGTCGGCAACCCCACCTTCAACCTGGCCGACTACAAGCCGTGGATCGACGCGCGCTTCCCCGGCAGCCGCTTCTCCCAGCTCGAGCGGAAGATGGGGCAGCCCACGCAGTACGCCATCGGCGCCTTCATCCAGTCGCTGTCGCAGAACCCCGGCATCGAGAAGGAGCTCCAGGACCTGGGCGCGCGCGCGCACGTCTACGTGGGCACCGGCCTGGGCGATTTGCCCACCATCCAGAACATCTCCCTGGACCTCTACCGCGCCCAGCGCCGGTGGGACCGCTTCTGGGCCAGCCCCGAACACAACAGCGCCGTGCGCGCGTGGCGCGAGACGCGCGAGCCCCTGCCCGGCATGCCCCCGGAGCCCTCCACCATCGAGGAGGTGGAGCGCGACAAGGCGGAGGACGACTGGTGGCACTTCTGGGCCGGCCGCTCGCCGGAGCTGCGCGAGTACCTGGAGGAGCTGCGCGAGATTGAAGCCATGGGCGTGCCCGACGAGGGCGACGTGGAGTCCGCCAAGCTCGCCGTCATCAAGGAGAAGCGCACCCGCAACGCGCGCCTCCAGAAGAAGTGGAGCTCGCCGGAGCCGCCCTGGAACGCGGTGTCCTCCAACGTGCTGTGGAACATCCACAACACGCCCGCCTCGCAGGTCTCCATGCTGGGGCAAATCACGGGCATGACGTTCGCGCCCGTGGCCGCGTGCTCGTCGTTCGGCTACGGCCTGAAGCTGGCGATGAACTCCATCCGCCTGGGCGAGGCCAAGGCGGTGGTGCTGGGCATGACGGACGCGGCGCCCAACCCCCTGGTGGTGGGCGGCTTCTACAACGCGCGCGTCATCTCCGCGGACGCCGCCGTGTCCAAGCCCCTCACCGCGCTGCGCGGCACGCACATCGCCGGAGGCGCGGTGGTGTGGGTGGTGGGCGACTACGAGCACTTCACCCAGAAGGGCTTCAAGGCGCTGGGCCTGGAGCCCGTCGCGGTGGGCGTCACCGCGGACGCCGACCACATCATCACCCCGTCCAAGGAAGGCCCCACGCTGGCCATCCGCGAGGCGCTCGCCTCCGCCGGCTGCGAGCCCAAGGACGTGGGCAGCTGGGACCTGCACGCCACCGCCACCCCGGGCGACTTCCTGGAGGTGCAGAACCTGCGCGACGTGCTGCCCGACTCGGTGCTCATCACCGCGCGCAAGGGCACCTTCGGCCACGGCATGTCCGCGGGCGGCGGCTGGGAGCTCACGGCGCAGTACCTGGGCGCCGAACAGGGCAAGGTCTACCCCACGCCCCTGGCGGCCCCGGAGCTCAACAAGCAGATCGCCAAGGTGCACAAGCACTTCGTGTTCGACCACGAGGAGCCGGCGCCCGAGGGGTGCTCGGGCAAGCTGTCCATGGGCGTGGGCGGCATCAACGCCTGCATCATCTCCCGGCCCTGGAAGTAGCGGCCGGGCGGTGTCGCGAGAAGCCCAGGGGCTCTTTTCAGCCCTTGGGCACCGCCACCATGTCGAAGTCCGGGATGCGCTCGCGCATGAACTCGCGCATCCGGTTGATGAGGGCCGCTTCAATCTGCCGGGCCCGCTCGCGGCTGACGCCGTACTTGTCTCCGATGTCCTGGAGCGTGAGCGGTTCATCCGCGGTGAGGCGGTTCTCGAAGATGTAGCGCTCCTTGCCCTCCAGCGTCTGGGAGAAGGCGTTCAGGTTCTCCCGGAAGAGGGCCTTGAGCTGTTCGCTTCCCAGGCGCTCGTCGGCGGGCACCGCGTTGGACGGCAGGTAGCGGTCCGCGCGCGTGGCGCCGGAGTCCCCGTCGTTGCCCAGCGGCGCGTCGATGGACAGCTCGTCGTGCCCCAGCCGCTGGTCCATCTCCACGACGTCCTGCTCGGTGACGTTGAGGCGCTCGGCCAACAGGCGTGGGCTGGCCTCGAAGCCCTGGGAGATGAGCTTCTCCTGCTCCTGGCGCAGCTTGAAGAAGAGCTTTCGCTGGGCCTCGGTGGTCCCCAGCTTCACCATCTTCCAGTTGTCCATGATGTAGCGGAGGATGTACGCGCGGATCCACCAGGCGGCGTAGCTGCTGAGCTTCACGCCCCGGTCCGGGTCGTACTTCTTCACCGCCTGCATCAGCCCGATGTTGCCCTCCTGCACCAGGTCCAGCAGCGACAACGGGTTGCGGTGGTATTCGTGCGCCAGCTTCACCACCAACCTCAGGTTGGAGGCCACCAGCCGGTAGGCCGCCCGCACGTCCCCCGTGGCCTGGTAGTCCTTGGCCAACTGATGCTCCTCCTCGCGGGTGAGCAGCGGGTGGCGCGTCACCTCGGCCATGTAGGCCTGGAGCGGATCCCTGTTGGTGAGGGC
This sequence comes from Corallococcus terminator, assembly GCF_003611635.1. GTDB lineage: Bacteria > Myxococcota > Myxococcia > Myxococcales > Myxococcaceae > Corallococcus > Corallococcus terminator. Next base: position 3,889 of record NZ_RAVZ01000255.1, read on the forward strand.
GGACGCGCTCTCCGCGCGCACCAGGGCCGCCTTCGCCGGCGCCCGGGGGGCGACCCGGGGCACGGGTTCCTCGATTTCCGCTTCTGTTTCGTTCAGTTCCGACAGCTCCGGCTCCAGGGAGTCCGGATCCAGCGCTTCGCCCTGCTCGGCGTCCGCCCCGGCTTCCTCCAGGGCGGCGTCCGGGCGGACAGGGGCCGCGGCCCGCTTCGCGCGGGCCTTGGGGGCCGGATTATTGGTTCTCTTCCTCCCATTCGCCATGCGCGCTCCATACCCCAAAGTGCCGCGATTGTTGCCAGAGGGTAATGCAGGGGCTATGCCCATGCCTGATGAGCGACATCCAAGAGCCCACGCCGGGAGTCCCGGCGCCTGACGAAGCCCCGACGCGTCCCGGCGAGTACATCGCGGACATCGGCTTCGACGACATGAACCTCTCCGAGCCCCTCCGCCGCGCGCTGGCGGAGCGCGGCTACACCCACCCCACCCCCGTCCAGGCCAAGGCCTTCGGTCCCGCGATGGCGGGCAAGGACCTCATCGTCCGCAGCAAGACGGGAACGGGCAAGACGGCCGCATTCGGCCTGCCCCTGCTGGAGAAGATTCCCGCGGACGAGAAGCGCGTGCGCGCCCTCATCCTCTGCCCCACGCGCGAGTTGGCGCTGCAGGTGGCGGAGGAGCTCACCACGCTCGCCAAGTACAAGGGCGTGAAGGTGGCGGCCATCTACGGCGGCGCCTCCATGAAGCAGCAGGAGGACGCGCTGGAAGAGGGCACGCCCATCATCGTGGGCACCCCCGGCCGCGTCTTCGACCACATCAACCGCGGCAACCTGAAGCTGGATGCGTGCGACCACGCCATCCTCGATGAAGCCGACGAGATGCTGAACCAGGGCTTCTACGAGGAGGTGACGCGGATCCTCGACCGTCTTCCGAAGACGCGCCAGGTGCTGCTCTTCAGCGCCACCGTCCCCACGGACATCCAGAACCTCATCGCGCGCTACACGACGAACGCGGAGACGCTGCTGCTGTCCGGCGACGTCTTCACGGTGGAGCACATCCACCACATCCGCTACGACGTGTCGGATCAGTTCCCCAAGCCGCGCAACCTCATCTACATCCTGGAGAAGGAAGAGCCCTCCAACGCCATCATCTTCTGCAACACGCGGGATGACACGGCGCTGGTGACGGCGGTGCTCAACCGCAACGGCTTCGACGCGGAACTGCTCAACGGAGACCTGCCGCAGAAGGAGCGCGAGCGGGTGATGGGCAAGGTGAAGCGCGGCGAGGTGGCCTTCATGGTCGCCACGGACATCGCGGCGCGCGGCATCGACATCTCCGGGCTCGAGTACGTCATCAACTACTCGCTGCCGGAAGACCCGGCCGTGTACCTGCACCGCGTGGGCCGCACCGGCCGCATCGGCAACAAGGGCACCGCCATCAACCTCTTCTCCGGGCGCGAGCTGGCGACGTTCTCCGTGCTGGAGAAGAAGTTCGGCATCAAGTTCGAGATGCGCGAGATGCCGGCCCCGGAAGAGGCCATGCACCTGTGGACCGAGCGCCACGTGCGCGAAATCCGCGAGGCGACGGGCAACAGCATCTTCGAGGGCTTCCTGCCCCTGGCGTCGCAGCTCAAGACGCGCAGCGACGCGGACGACCTCATCGCGTTCCTCATCAAGTACTTCTTCAGCCACCTGCGCATGGAGAAGGCGCAGGCCGCCGGCGAGACGGAGAAGCGCGAGCCGGTGGAGCAGCGCAAGCCCCTGGAGCGCCGGGGCAAGGACCGCGAGCGCGAGCGTGAGCGTCCCCCCCGCCGCGAAGACCGGGGCGAGCGCACGGAGCGTCCCGCCCCGCGCGCGGAGTCCGCGGAGCGTGAGCGCCGTCCGCGCCGCGACGAGCCCCGCCGCGAGGACCGGGGTGAGCGCAGCCGTGGCGCACCGACGTCGTCCGCCGCGCTGGAGCCGGGCCCGGGCGAGGTGAAGCTCTGGGTGAACCTGGGAACCGCCGACGGCCTGGGGCCGGGCAGCATCGCCACGGCGATGGAGGACGCGGGCGCCCCGGTGGGCAAGATGGTGCGCGCGGAATTGCGCCCCACGTTCGCGTACGTCTTCGTCGCGGAGGCCGACTCGACGGGCTTCGAGGCCCTCAACGGCAAGCAGCACGGCAGCAAGACGCTGCGCGTGGAGAAGAGCAAGCCGCGCAGCGAGCGCGACGTCACCAGCACCCGCCCTCCCCCGTCTCCGGATGCGGGCCCCGGCGAGGTGAAGCTCTGGGTGAACCTGGGCATGGACGACGGCATGGACGAGGCGAAGCTGCCCGCCACGCTGGAGTCGATGGGTGCTCCGGGCGGCAAGGTCATCCGCGCCCTCACCCGCCCCACCTACGGCTACGTCTACGTGCCGGAGGAGGACGCCCCGGGCTTCGAGGCCCTCAATGGCAAGACGCACGCCGACAAGGCGCTGAAGCTGGAGCGGCACCGTCCGCGCGGCCAGCGTGAGGAGCGCCGTCCCCGCCACGAGTCCCTGCCGGACCTTCCCGGTCAGGCGCGCCTCTGGGTGGGCCTGGGCCGTCAGGAAGGCCTGGACGAGGCGGGCGTCACCGCCGCGCTGGAGGCCGCGGGCGCTCCGGCGGGCAAGGTGCTGCGCACCGACCTGCGCCCCACGTACGCGTACGTCTTCGTCGCGGAAGAGGATGTGGCGGGCTTCGAGGCCACCCACGGCAAGCCGCACGGCGAGAACAAGACGCTGAAGGTCGAGCGCGCGAAGCGCAAGTAGTCCCCTTCGTCGGTGCCTTCCCTTGCGACGCGCCTTTCGAAGCGGAAGGCGCGTGGTTTCAGGAAGGCACCTTCCTCCTGCGGGCCCGGTGGTAGTGCACGGTGCACAGCCCCCGGGCCAGCACGGGCCGGCCGCAGTCCGGTTCGGTGCAGGAGGCAGCAACGTGCCCCTGGGACGGGGGGCATGCGGCGTCAGGCCCGCCGCTGAACATCGCGTCCGCCACGGCCAGGAGCCGGTCCACGTCTCCCCGGCCCAGTCCCCGCACCCGAACCCACTCCACCAGCCGATGAGCCCCCGCGTCCTCCGCGTCCTCCAACCGGAACAGCTCCCAGAGCGGCAGCTCCAGGGCGGCCGCGACCTGGAGGAGCGTGTCGTAGCTGGGGTTGCGCTCGCCGCGCTCCAAGAGCGACACGAAGCTCACGGAGATGGCGCAGCGTTCGGCGAACTCCTCCTGCGTGAGGCCGCGCCGCTCGCGCAGCGTGCGAATGCGCCGCGCCAGTCCCTGGAGCGAGCCGCTTGCGTCGCTTGGGGGCGGAGAGCCGGAGCGCATGGACGCACCCATCGTAGCGCACCCCTTCTGTTATGGTTTTCCGACCAGGAGCCAGCCCCCACATGAACGCCGTCGACGGCACCAACTACTACTTCCGCAAGGCCGCGCGGGTGATGGACGTGGGCACGCCCATCGAAACGCTCCTGGCCACGCCCCTGCGCGAGGTGAAGGTGCAGGTGTCCATCGAGATGGACTCCGGTGAGATCCGCACGTTCCTGGGCTACCGCATCCAGCACGACAACAGCCGCGGCCCCATGAAGGGCGGCCTGCGCTACCACCCCGCCCTGGACCAGGACGAGTGCGTGTCGCTCGCGTCGCTGATGACGTGGAAGACCGCCGTGGTGAACGTGCCCTACGGCGGCGCCAAGGGCGGCGTGGCGTGCGACCCGTCGCAGATGAGCCTCAAGGAAGTGGAGCGGCTCACGCGCAAGTTCGTGGATCAGATCCAAGACGTCATCGGGCCCACGCGCGACATCCCCGCGCCCGACGTCAACACCAACCCCCAGGTGATGGCGTGGGTGATGGACCAGTACTCGCGCTACCACGGGCACTCGCCCGCGGTGGTGACGGGCAAGCCCCTGGAGCTGTACGGCTCCAAGGGCCGCGAGGCCGCCACCGGGCGGGGCCTCTTGTACGTGTGCCGTGAAATCCTGCGCGACCTGGGCCTGCCGGTGAAGGGAACGCGCTTCGCCATCCAGGGCTTCGGCAACGTGGGCAGCCACATCGCGCAGCTCATCTGGGGCGACGGCGGCGTCGTGGTGGCCGCCTCCGACGTGCTGGGCGGCATGTACAACCCGCTGGGCCTGGACGTGCCGTCGCTCTTCGAGCACGTCAAGCGCACCGGCACCGTCACCGGCTTCAGCGGTGGCACGCCGTGCAGCAACGAGGACGTGCTCGCGGCGGACTGCGAGGTCCTCATCCCCGCCGCCCTGGGCCACGTGCTCACCCGCGACAACGCCAACAGCGTGAGAGCCCGCCTGGTGGTGGAGGGCGCCAACGGCCCCACCCAGCCGGAGGCGGACGACCTGTTGGAGAAGCGCGGCATCTTCGTGGTGCCGGACATCCTCGCCAGCGCGGGCGGCGTCACGGTCAGCTACCTGGAGTGGGTGCAGAACCTCCAGCACGTCTCCTGGGAAGAGGACCGCGTCAACGCGGAGCTGGAGAAGACGATGAAGGAGGCCTACGACCGGGTGGCGCAGATTGCCCGCTCCCGGAAGGTCTCCATGCGGACGGCCGCCTACATCCTGGCCATTGGCCGGGTGGGCAAGGCCACGGTGCTGCGCGGCATCTGACGCGGGCTTCCCGGCTGCGGAGATTGCTTCGGGCGCCAACATCCTTCCCGCGCCCACTGCCGCATCGCGTCCAGGCAGGCGTCGGGCCCCGCGTCGCTTCCGTGCGGGGCCGGCATCCGCTACACGGCCGGGCATGATGGTCACCCTGCAGGACATCCAGGCGGCCCGCGAACGGCTGCGCTCGGCGCTGCGCCCCACGCCGTGCCCCGCGTCGGACTACTTCACCGAGAAGACGGACTGCGCGGTGGTGTACTTCAAGCTGGAGAACCTCCAGCGGACCGGCGCCTTCAAGGAGCGAGGCGCGCTCAACAAGCTGCTCACGCTCACGCCGGAGGAGAGGCAGCGCGGCGTCATCGCGGCCTCCGCCGGCAACCACGCGCAGGGCGTGGCGTACCACGCGCGGCGGCTGGGCATCCGCGCCACCATCGTGATGCCGGAGCGCACGCCGCTCATCAAGGTGACGCGCACGCGGGATGACTACGGCGCGCGCGTGGTGCTCAAGGGCGCCAACTTCGACGAGGCCTACGCGGAGGCGCTGCGCATCCAGCAGGCCGAGGACCTGGTCTTCGTCCACCCGTTCAACGACCTGCACGTCATCGCGGGCCAGGGCACGTTGGGCCTGGAGCTGTTGGAGCAGTGCCCCGACCTGGAGCTGGTGCTGGTGCCGGTGGGCGGCGGCGGACTCATCTCCGGCGTGGCCGTCGCCCTCAAGGAGACCAACCCGCGCATCCAGGTGGTGGGCGTGCAGGCCGCCACCATCGCCAGCATGAAGGCGTCGCTGGACGCGGGGGTCCGCACGGAGCTCACGGCCGCGGGCACCACCATCGCGGACGGCATCGCGGTGAAGATCCCGGGCGACATCACCTTCGAGCACGTGCGCAGGTACGTGGACGCGGTGGTGACAGTGGACGAAGAGGAGATCGCCGCCGCCATCCTGCTGATGCTGGAGCAGGAGAAGACGGTGGCCGAGGGCGCGGGCGCCGCGGGGCTGGCCGCGCTGCTCAGCGGGAAGGTGCCGCAGGCGAAGGGCAAGCGCGTCGCCATCATCGTGGGCGGTGGCAACATCGACATGAACGTCATCAGCCGCATCATCGAGCGGGGCCTCGTGAAGGCGGGCCGTCTGGTGCAGTTGGAGGTCCGGCTGCCGGACCGGCCGGGCATGCTGGCGCGGCTCACCACGCAGATTGCCCAGATGCGCGCCAACGTCGTGGACCTGCACCACGACCGCGCCTTCTCCAAGGCGGGCCTGGGCGAGGCCACGGTGGAGGTGATGCTGGAGACCACCGGACACGCCCACATCCAGGAGCTGATGGCGTCCCTGGAGGCCCAGGGCTGGCAGGTCGCCCGGACGTAGTCCAGGGGAGCAGGGGGCTTGCACGCCCGAGCGCGGCTTCGGCGATACTGGGGATTCCATGAACACGCCCCTCATCGCCCTGTTGCTGCTCGCCGCCGCCCCTCCGCCGCAGAAGGCCAAGGAGCTGGCCGCCCAGAAGCAGTGGGAGGAGCTGTACCTGGCTTACGCGGCGGCCTCCCCTTCCGACTATGAGGAAGCGCAGCGGCCGGGCGTCGCGGGACCCCTGCTCAAGGGGTGCGAGGCCCTGCTCGCGGAGGACGCGGTGATGGCGTACTCGCTGGGCGAGCGCGCCGTGGCCTTCCAGCAGACGGCCGGGGCCCTGCGGTGCCTGGCGAAGTCCGCGCTGAAGACGGATCAGCGTGCATCCGCGGAAGAGGCGCTGCGAAAAGGCCTGGAGCACTTCCCCAAGGACGGCGCGTTCGGGCTGGAGCTGGGACGACTGCTGCTCCAGGACGAGGACACGACGGCGGCCATCGCCACGCTGGAGAAGGTCCCCGCGAAGGCGAAGGAGTCGAAGGAGGCGCGCAAGTTGATCCAGAACGCGCGCGCGAAGATGGCGGAGGCCGGGGCGGCACGGGGCGAGGTGGAGCGCCTGGAGCGGCGGTTGAACGGCGAGGAGGACACACGCAACGCGAAGGGCACGCAGGGGGACGGAGAGGTGCGCACGGCGAGCCTCAGCTACGAGTCCGGCGTGACCAAGGATGGCATGCGCGTGCGCGCCAACCGGCGCTTCTCCATCCGCTACTTCAACAACGACCGCGACTTCGGACAGCGCGCCGAGTACGAGGGACAGGTCGCCGCCGCGCTGGAAGATGCGTATGAGTTCACGCTGCGGACGCTGGGCCGGGCGCGCGAGCGACAACTGGAAGTGGTGCTCTACTCGCGTGACGAGTTCCGCTCGCACATGGGGGCCGTCGTCGCGGCGCAGATCGCCGGGCTGTACCTCAACGACGCCATCCGGATGAACGATTCGGCGCAGATGACGCCGCAGAACAGGGCCACGCTGGTGCACGAGTATGTGCACGCGGCGTTGGATGAGATCTGCCCTCAAGGCGGGAGGGCCCTGCCCCGCTGGCTCAACGAAGGCCTGGCCGAGTACCTGGAGTGGCGCTTCCAGAAGCTGGATGGCCCTTCGCGTGCCCTCCGGGACAAGATGCGCTCGGATGCGAAGCTGGGTCTGCTGCCGACGATGGCGGAGATGAACTCGAAGGCGCTCGTCAACCAGAGAAACGTCGCCGTGGCCTACGCCACCTCCGCCATGGCCGTGCAGGAGCTGATTCGGCAGGGCGGGATGGAGAAGCTCCTGGGCTTCATCCAGTCGGTGAACGGGGCCGCCACTTTCGAGTCCGCCCTCCAGGCCGCCTACGACAAGGACTTCGCCGGCTTGGACAAGGCGGTGCATACCGCCCTCTCGGGGAGGTAGCGGCCGGTCGGGCGTGGCGGATTGGTTTACCCCCTGGCGGGAGTCCCCTACACTCGCGACCCTCCAAGATTTTCGCTGCGGCGGTCCCTGTTGGACGCTGGCGCAGCAAGGTGACGGATGTCCGATACGCGCGCCGCGATGAGAGAATTCCGCTTCCTGGATGAGAAGCGGAAGCTGGGAAGCCTGTCCGCCGTCGAGGAAGCTCGCTGGGTCGAGTTGCGCGGCCTGTTGGGCATCCAGGACGCGGCGGACACCGCGGCGGCGGCCCAGGCCTGGGCCCAGCCCCAGGAACAGGTCCAGGAGCAGCCCCAGGGCTACTACGGCGAGGACGGCCAGTGGTACGCCTACCCCGCCGGCTACGAGCAGCCCCAGGGCTACTACGGCGAGGACGGCCAGTGGTACGCCTACCCCGCCGGCTACGAGCAGCCCCAGGGCTACTACGGCGAGGACGGCCAGTGGTACGCCTACCCCGCCGGCTACGACCCCAACGCGGCCTATGATCCGAACGCGGCGGCGTGGCCCCAGCAGGGCTACGACGCGAACGCGGCGGGCGCCTACGCGGCCCCTGCCGGCACCGACGCTGGCGGGGCGTATGATCCGAACGCGGGCGATGCGCAGGCGTGGGCGGCCTATTCGGGGAGCGAGGCGCAGGCCGGCCATGCGCCGCAGGCTCCGGTGGATCAGGACAACCTGAACCTCAGCACCGACGACATCGACATCCCGTCGCTGAGCGAACCCGCGCCGTGGATGCCCCAGCCGGTGGCGGAAGCGGCACCCGCGCCGGTGGAAGCGGAGACGTGGGAGACGAGCGCCGAGGAGGACTTCTCCGGCCTGTCGACGTCGACCCCTCCCCCGGTGGCGGCCGCCGAGCCCGAGGCGTCGCTGGAGGACTCGTTCGCCGAGCTGTCGATGGAGGTCGAGACGGAGGCCCAGGCCCCGGCGTCTTCCGGCCTGGATCCGATGGCGGAGGCCCTGGCCTCCGCCGAGCACGCGGCCTCCGAGGAAGCGGCGCTGCTGGACGCCGAACCCGAGTCCGAAGCGGTGATGGCCGAGGACCTGGCCCCCGCGCCCGTGGACGCCGCGTGGGATGCGGCACCGCTCGCGGTGGAGTCCGACGAGGCCCGCGACGCGGCGGTCGACACGACGCCGCTCGCGGTGGACACGTCGGCCCCGGCCGAGGGTGGAGGGTCGGATTGGGATTGGAGTGACGTCTCGACGACCCAGGCCCAGGCCCCGGCGGAGGGCGCCGTGCTGGAGGCGTCCGCCGAGGAGCTCGCGACCGACGCGGGGGGATCCGAGACGGCCTGGCCGACGGAGTCCGACTCCGGAGCGACGGATCCCGATGGGGACATCGTGCTCGGCTCCGGCGACCTCGCGGAGGCGTGGACGGACAGCGCCGCGGCTTCGGAAGCGCCCGCCGAGGAGATCGCCCTGGAGGCGGGGGACGCGAGCGGGACGTGGCAGCCGGAGGCCGCTGGCGCGGATGCATGGCAGGCGGACGGCGCGGCTTCCACGGAAGCGCCCGCCGAGGAGATCGCGCTCAGCCCGGACGATGTTTCAACCAACTGGCAGTCCGACGGTGCAACGCCGATGGAGGCGTCCGCGGAGGAGATCGCGCTCGACCCGAGCGAGGTCTCGGAAGAAGGCGCGGCCTGGACGGACGATGCGACGTCGGACGAAGGCGAGGCCATCGCGCTGACGGACTCCGACGCCCTGACGTCCTCACAGGCGGCGGAGACGCCGACGTTCGACGCGGCCGACCTGGGCGCCGAGGAGACGCTCACCCCTCCCCCATCACCGTTCACGGAAAATCCGGGTTCATCCCTGGGGATCCGCAGCATTCCGGTCGGACCGGACGTGGAAGCCGAGACGCTCGAACTCGGCGCGGAGGATGTCGAACCGTCGGCGCTGTCGGCGGCGCGTGACAGCCTGGCCTCGGCGCAGTGGAGCGAGCTGAACGGCAATCCCGACGAGGCCGTGCCGCTGGCCACCGCGAGCGAATCCCTCGAGGAGGCCCAGTCCACCGAGGCCTCGGCGTGGGGAGGCCAGGACGCGCAGTCGGAGTGGTCCGCCGACGGCTCTCCGTCCGACGCGACCGCCACCGTCGGGTTGCAGGAGGAGTCCGCGCCCATCGAGTTGCAGCCCGAGTGGGCTTCCGATGCCGTGGAGTCCCCCGCCGAGACGCCCGCCTGGGCGCAGGCCACCGAGGAGTCCTCGCCCATCGAGTTGCAGCCGGAGTGGGCCGCTACCGCTGGCGAAGAGAACGCGACCGGCACCCAGGACGCGTGGGCCACCCCTGAGCCGGAGGGCACGGGGTCGGAGTGGGCCGCCTCGTCCGAGCCGTCCGCCGAAGCCGGGACGGCCGCCGGGTGGAATGCCACGGCGGATGCATCCGCGCCCATCGAGTTGCAGCCGGAGTGGGCAGCGGCCGACGCGGAGACCGGATCCGAGGCCACCGCGGAGGCCGTGCCTGGAGAGGCGCAGCCGGAGTGGAGCACCGGAGAAGCGTCCGCGACCGAAGCGACCGCTGCCGAGTGGGAAACCCCGGTGGAAGAGGCCGCGTGGGCGGCGTCCTCCGCGCCACTGGCCACCGACAACGTCCAGGCGGCGGGGAGTGAGGCCTCCGGGGAAGCGCCGCTGATTGAAGCGCAGGCGGACTGGGCCACGTCGGAAACGGCCCCTGAGGCTGCGGCGGAAGAGTGGTCGGATCCGTCCGCGGTGGCGGCTCCCATCGAGGCCCAGCCGGAGTGGGCCACGCCGGAAGAAGCCGCGCCCATCGAGGCTCAGCCAGAGTGGGCCACGGCCGAAGAGTCCGCCCCTGCCGCCGCGCAGTCGGAGTGGTCATCCACCGAAGAGGCCGCGCCCGTCGCCGCGCAGCCCGAATGGACCTCTTCCGAGGAAGCCCCCATCGAGGCTCAGCCTGAGTGGGCCACGGCCGAAGAAACCGCACCGGTCGCGCAGTCGGCTGAGTGGTCCGCCACCGAAGAGGCCGCGCCCCTCGAAGCCCAGCCTGAATGGGCCACCGCCGAAGAGGCCGCACCCGTCGCCGCGCAGCCGGAGTGGGCCACGGAAGAAGCCGCGCCCATCGAAGCCCAGCCCGAATGGGCCACCTCCGAAGGGTCCGCGCCCGTCGCCGCGCAGCCGGAGTGGGCCACGGAAGAGGCCGCGCCCATCGAAGCCCAGCCCGAATGGGCCACGGCCGAAGACACCGCGTCGGCCACCGCTCAGCCTGAATGGGCTGCTTCGGAAGAAGCCGCGCCCGTCGCTGCACAGCCCGAGTGGGCCTCGGAAGAAGCCCCGCTCGAAGCCCAGCCCGAGTGGACCACCGCTGAAGAAGCCGCGCCCGTCGCGCAGTCGGCTGCGTGGTCCGCCACCGCAGAAGCCGCGCCCCTCGAAGCCCAGCCTGAATGGGCTACGGCCGAAGAGTCCGCACCGGTCGCCGCGCAGTCGGAGTGGGCCACGGAAGAAGCCGCGCCCATCGAAGCTCAGCCGGAGTGGGCCACGGAAGAAGCTGCCCCAGTCGCTGCCCAGACGGAGTGGGCCGCTACGGAAGAAGCCGCGCCCATCGAGGCCCAGCCTGAGTGGGCCACGGAAGACGCTGCCCCGGTCGCCGCGCAGCCTGAGTGGGCCACGGAAGAAGCCGCGCCCATCGAGGCCCAGCCTGAGTGGGCCACGGAAGAGGCTGCCCCTGTCACCGCGCAGCCCGAGTGGGCCACGGAAGAAGCCGCGCCCATCGAGGCCCAGCCGGAATGGGCCA
>NZ_RAVZ01000256.1 GCF_003611635.1 Corallococcus terminator
ACCCTGCCCGCCCTGCTGGAGACGCTCTTCACCACCGACGGCGTGAGGGCACCCACTGTCTTCCCGCGTGCGGACCTGGTGACGGCGTTCCTCACCGGCGTCACCGGCGTCAACGCCAACGGCTCCACGGCGGAGATGCAGCGGTTGAACATGGCGCTGCCCGCCACCGCCAAGGCGACCCAGAACAACCTGGGCGCCGCGGGCTGCTTCAAGGACGGCAAGCTGGACACCGGCCTCGCGGGCTGTGATCCGGCGGGCTTCCCCAACGGCCGCCGCCCCGGCGACGACGTGGTGGACATCGAGCTGCGTGTGGCCATGGGCTACCTGCTGGCCGACGACACCCAGGCCCCGTCGCGCAACATCCCGTTCAACGACGGCGTGCTCCAGGATGCGTCGCAGTTCGACGCCACCTTCCCCTATCTGCGGACGCCCAACGCGGGCGCCAACGGCGACGGGACGTGATGCCATGCGCAGCCTGAGAGCCATGGCCTGCATCCTCGCGCTGGGCGCAACCCTGGCCTACACCGGATGCAGCGACGACGATGACGACAAGCCGGACGGCGGAAGCACCCCGGACTCCGGCACGCCCGACTCCGGGACCCCGGACGCCGGCCCCACGACCACCGAGTTCACGGCCTTCGTGAGGGATCAGATCGAGAACCAGACCAATGAGACGGGCACGCCCGTGACGCTCGACGACAAGAATTTTGTCGACACCGAGCCGGCGGACGCGTTCCCGCCCGCCTTCTTCCAGTAGGCGGAAGGCCGATCACCCGCAGCCCCGTGACCCGGCATGAAACCCGGGTCTCGGGGCTGTTTTCATCCTGGGAGCCGAATCACACAACTTCCGGAGCACCGGGGCGATAATCGCGAAAGCAACCTCTCTTCACTTTTACCGGGATTTTACATCATGAGCATCCGCTCCATCGCTTCCCGCGTCACCGCCACCGTGACTTCGCGGGCGGCTGCCACGGCCCCCGCGATCACCGCGCCGCCCGCCGGGCTGAAGAAGGGTGACAGTGGCCCGAAGGTGAAGCAGCTCCAGGATGGCCTCGTGAAGCTGGGCTACCTGACGAAGGCACAGGCGGCCACGGGCCCGGGCACGTTCGGTTCGCTGACCGAGGCGGCGGTGAAGAAGTTCCAGGGCGCCCAGAAGCTGCCCACCACCGGATTCTACGGCGAGCAGACGGCCGCGGCCCTGAAGAAGGCGCTCGCGAAGCCGACGGTTCCGACGACGCCGACGACGCCCACCCAGCCGGGGAAGTTCACCAAGCCGGAGGTCATCAGCGCGCCGTCGCCCAATTCCGACTCGCGCAACGGCGCGGACATCGACGCCATCGTCCTGCACCACACCGGGACGAACAACGGCAAGGGTGACATGGCGTGGATGCGCGACCCGCAGAGCAAGGTGTCGGCGCACTACATGCTGGACCGGGACGGGAAGATCTACCAGCTCGTCGGGGACGACAAGCGGGCCTGGCACGCGGGCAAGGGCGAGCTCAACGGCGTGCCCACGGACGTGAACGGGCGCTCCATCGGCATCGAGATCGTCAACGACGGCAGCGGCAAGACGGCCTTCACCGACGCCCAGTACAAGGCGCTGACGCAGCTCGTGGGCTACCTGAAGCAGGAGCACAAGGTGCCGGCGGGCAACATCGTCGGGCACAAGGACGTCGCGGTGCCCAAGGGCCGCAAGGACGACCCGGCGGCCAACTTCGACTGGGCCCGGCTGCGCAAGGGCATTGGCACCTGAGACGGGCCTGACGTAGGAGCGCTCCCTTGAGGTCACCCTCGGGAGCGTTCCAGCACCTGTCTGGATGTGAAGGGGCGCCGGGGCGTGCTAGAAGACCACCCGGTGCTCCGACTCTGGCTCTTCATCTGCCTGATGATCCTCGCTCCGGTGGGAGGCGGCCTCGCGCATGCCTTCGGACCGGTGCCGCCGGAGATCTGCGTCACCGGGTGTTCGGATGACGACGCCCAGGGTCAGTGCGCGGAGACCTGCGTGGACTGCGCCTGTTGCAGTCACGTGAAGCCGCTGGCCGTCGCCGTTCCGCTGCCGGGCTTCGTGAGTTCCGCGCCCCGTTGCCCCCGCATCCTGATCGACGCCGTAGCGCCGTCGTCCACGGACGCGGATGACATCCTGCACGTCCCCATAGCCCCTCTGGTCTAGGCCCGCGTCCGTCGTCCGTTCGCACGCGTTTGCGTCACCGGTGTGTCCGGCCCTGTCCGGGACTGCTGGTGCGCGGCGCCCGCCATTCCAGGGGTCCTTCCCGTGTTCATCCGTTCCGCGACGGCAGCCTTCGGGCTCGCCGCCGCCCTGCTTGTGACGTCCCCCGCCGACGCGGGTCCGACCTACGCGCGCGCCAATCAAGGGAGGGGCTCGGGTCCTCCCCTCACGTTCGAAGCCGCCCTGGCCCTGGCCCGGGAGCGGGCCCCTGCCCTGCTGGAGGCCCGTGCCCACGTCCAGGCCGCCCGGGGCCAGGTGGCTGGCGCCGCGCCGCTGCTTCGAGGCAATCCGCAGCTCGACCTGCAGGCGGGCCCGCGCCGGCTCGTCACCGGCGAGCGGGGGACGGATCTCGCGGTGGGGCTCTCACAGCCCCTCGAAATCGGAGGCCAGCAGGGCCTGCGCCGGGACGCCGCGCGGGCCGGCCTTTCACGCGAGGAAGCCCAGGAGCGCGACGCTGAACGGCTCGTCCTGGGCGAGGTGGCGGGCCGCTTCCTTCGCGTCCTGCACGCCCAGGAGCGCGTGAAGCTGGCGGACACCGTCGTGGTGGCTTTGACCGACACCGTTCACGCCACCGAGCGCCGCTTCGAGGCCGGTGACGTCCCGGTGGTGGACGTCAACGTGGCGAAGGTGGCCCGGGCCCGGGCCCGGGCGGAGCAGGCGCTCGCCAGGGGGGAGGCCTCGGCCTTGATGGATGAGCTGCGTGCCCTGCTGGGGGCCAGCATCCCCGAGGTGCCCGGCGTCCAGGGCGACCTGCGAACGCTGGCGCTGGCGCCCCTGCCCAGGGACACGCGCAAGAAGCTGGAGCGCGCGGACCTCACGGCCCTGGAGGAGGAACACACCCAGGCCCAGGCCAACGCCACCCTGGGACGGCGCGAGGCCCTTCCGGATGTGACCCTGGGCGTGCGCTACCAGCGCGAGGCCGACGAGACGGTGCTGCTGGGAACGCTCAGCGTGCCACTGCCTGTCTTCGCCAGGGGGCAGGAGGCACGCGCCAGCGCGGAGGCCGAGGCGAACCGTCTCGATTCCCTGCTGAAGGTCGCGCGGATGGCCGTGGCGAACCAGACCTCCGCCGCGGGCGGGCGCTACTTCGCGCGGGTGGAGGCACTGGAGCTGCTGGAAGCCGAAGCGCTGCCGCTGCTCGCCGACAACGAATCGCTTGCCCGGCGCTCCTACGACGCCGGTGAGTTGGATCTCGCGGGCTTCATCCTCATCCGGCGCGACACGCTGGAGGCGCGGACCGCGTGGCTCGACAGCCTGCTCGAGGTCGGCCTCGCCCGGGTGCAATACGCAGTGGAAATGGGAGTCACGCCATGAAGTCCACCCTCCTGCTGCTGACCGCCCTCGTCGTGGGCCTCACCTCCTGCAAGTCCTCCAAGCCCGGCCACGACGACGCGCACGAGGACGGACACGACGAAGCCGCCCCGGCGAAGACCCACGACGAGCCCGAGGACGAGCACCACGTACACGTTCCCCAGGAGATGCTCCGGGACCTGCGCGTCACCACCGCGAAGGTGGAGGCGCGCCCCGGCGGAGAGAGCGTCACCGCGCTGGGCGAGCTGACCTTCAGCGAGGATGCCTACGCGGAGGTGTCCACGCCGGTGCCCGCGCGGGTGGCGGCCGTCGTCGTCACCACGGGCCAGGCGGTGAAGCAGGGCCAGCGGCTGGCGGACCTCCAGAGTCCGGAGCTGGGCCGTGCCCGCGCGGAGCTCCAGGCCGCGCAGGCCCGCGCCACCGCCGCGAGGCAGGCCGCCGAACGCAAACGCACGCTGGCCGACGAGCGCATCGTCGCGCGCAAGGACGTGCAGGCCGCCGAAGCGGAGGCCGCCGCGTCGGAGGCGGAGGTCGCCGCCGCGAAGGCGTCCCTGCTGTCCCTGGGCACGAGCGGCGCGTCCAGCGACGGCACCCCGAACTTCGTGCTCAGGGCGCCCATCGACGGCACCGTCATCGAGCGCTCAGCGCGGCTGGGGCAGATGGCGGATCCCTCCCAGCCCCTGTTCCGCATCGGGGATTTGTCGTCGCTGTGGCTCATCGTCCACGCGTTCGAACGGGACGCGGTGCGCCTGAAGCCCGGCACCGAGGCGCGCGTCACCTTCGCCGCGTTCCCGGGCCAGGAGTTCCCCGCGAAGGTGGGCCACGTGGGGCAGCGGGTGGATCCGTCCAGCCGGACCATCCCCGTCCGCCTGGAGCTGGACAACAGCAAGGGACAGTTGCGGCCGGGCATGTCCGCGACGGCGTCCGTGCCACTGGGTGACTCGGACGCCACGCTCACGGCGGTGCCGGCGGCGGCGCTCCAGCGGGTGGAGAACGGCTGGGTGGCCTTCATCCCGACGCCGGAGGCCGGGGTCTTCGAGCTGCGCGAGGTAGGCCGCGGGCGCAGCGTGGGCACGCTGGTGGAGGTGCTGTCGGGGCTCTCCGTCGGAGAGCAGGTGGTGGTGGAGGGAGCGTTCCTGCTCAAGGCCGAGGTGGAGAAGTCCAAGGGCGGGGGCGACGAACATGGCCACTGATCCCCGCGCGTCGCTGCCGGGCCGCATCCTCACCGCGTCCTTCGCGAGGCCCGGCCTGACGGTGGTGCTCGTGCTGGCGCTGGCGGCGTTTGGCGCGGTGGCGCTGAAGAACCTGCGTCAGGACGTCTTCCCGGACCTGTCCGCACCCATCTTCAACATCATCGTGCAGAACCCGGCCATGGGCGCCGAGGAGCTGGAGACGGCGGTGGCCATCCCCATGGAGGTGGCGCTGGCGGGCCTGCCCGAGGTGCGCCGCATCCGCTCCACCTCCCAGTTGGGCGTCACGCAGGTGACGGTGGAGTTCGAACCGGACGCGGACTACTTCCGCAGCCGCCAGTACGTGGTGGAGCGCGTGGCCCAGGCGGAGGGAGAGCTGCCGCCCGGCACCGACACGCCGCTGGTGTCCAGCCTCACGGGCCGGCTCAACGAGGTCTTCGAGTTCACGCTGGAGGCGGAGCCCGGCAGCGCGGACCTGATGACGCTGAGGGATCTGGCGGAGTTCGACATCAAGAACCGGCTGCTCGCGGTGCCCGGGGTCGCGGGCGTGGAGCGGCTGGGCGGCTACCTGCGCCAGTTCCAGGTGTTGTTGGATCCGGATCAGCTCGTGGCGCGAGGCATCACGCTCAACGAGGTGCAGCACGGCCTGGAGGGCGCCAGCGTCAACGCGTCCGGAGGCTTCGTGGTGCAGGGGCCCATGGAGTGGACCGTGCGGGCGATGGGCCGCGCGGAGACGGTGGAAGACCTGAACAACACCGTCGTGGCGCTGCGCGACAGCACGCCGGTGCTGCTGGGGGACGTGGCGGATGTGCGCGAGGCCCCGGCCGTGCGGCGAGGTCTGGCCCACCGGCTCAAGGGCGAGGTGGTGAGCTGCCGCGTGAGCAAGCAGTTCGGCGCGGACACGGTGCGGGTGACGGAAGGCGTGCGCGCGGCCATCGACGAGCTGCGCCGTTCACTGCCGCCGGGCGTCGAGCTGCGCGTCGTCTACGATCAGTCGGAGCTGGTGGGCTCCGCGCTGGGGGGCGTGGGCCGGGCCATCCTGCTGGGCGCGTTCCTGGTGGTGCTGGTGCTCTTCCTCATGCTGGGGGACTGGAGGGCGGCGCTCATCGTCACGCTCACCCTGCCCCTGTCGCTGGCGCTGGCGGGGCTGCTCTTGAAGGCGGCGGGCATCGGGTTGAACACGATGACGCTGGGAGGGCTGGCCATCGCGGTGGGCCTGCTGGTGGACGCGGCGATCATCGTCGTGGAGAACGTCATCCACGACCTGCGCGAGGGCAAGGGGCGCCGTTCGGTGCGGGACGAGGCCCTGCACGCGGCGCTGGAGGTGGGGCGGCCCATCGCTTTCGCGACGCTCATCGTCGTGGCGGTGTTCATCCCGTTGTTCGCGATGACGGGCATCGAGGGCCGCATGTACCAGCCGCTCGCGGCGGCGGTGGTGGCGTGTCTGGCCGCGTCGCTCGCCCTGGCGCTCACGTTGGTGCCGGTGGTGTCGGGACTGCTCTTGCGAGCGCCGCGCGAGGACGCGCCGGAGGACGTGTGGATCATCCGCAAGGCGAAGGCCGCGTACGCGCCGCTCCTGGAGGCGTGCATGCGCCGCGCGGGGCTGGTGCGCGTGGTGGCGCTGACCATCACCGTGCCCGCGTTGGGGCTGGCGTTCATGGTGGGCAGTGACTTCATGCCCCGGCTGGATGAGGGAGCGTTCCTGCTCCAGACGGTGTTGCCTCCGGAAGCGTCCCTGGACGAGGTGGACCGGCTGAACCACCGGGTGGAGGACGTGCTGCGCGAGTTCCCGGAGGTGGAGGACGTGGTGCGCCGCACGGGACGCGCCGAGCGCACCGAGGATCCGATGCCGCACACGCTCTCCGACGTGCTGGTGGTGCTCAAGAAGGATGTCACCGGGGACCGGGAGGCGCTGGAGTCGAGGATGCGCGAGGCGGTGGAGAAGGTGCCGGGCGTGTCCGCGCTCTTCACCACGCCGCTGGGGATGCGCATCGACGAGGGGCTGGGCGGCAGTCCGGCGGACCTGTCGGTGCGCATCTTCGGGCCGGATCTGGACACGCTGGCGGCGCTCGCGGAGCGCACGCGGGTGTTGATGGCGAAGGTGGAGGGTGTGGAGGACCTGAGGGTGGAGAAGCTCAGTGGACTGCCCCAACTGCGCATCCAGGTGAACCGCGCAGCGGTGGCGCGGGTGGGACTGACGCCCGGGGACGTCATCAAGGCGATCCGCGTGGGACTGGTGGGCGAAGAGGCCGCGCAGATCTGGAAGGGTCAGCGCCGCTACGACCTGGTGTTGAAGCTGGCGGACCACCGCCGGGGCGACGTGAACGCGCTGCGCAACCTGCTGGTGGACGGGCACGACGGCACGCGCATCCCATTGGGGCAGTTGGCCACGATTGAAGAGACATTCGGCGCGGGCAGCGTGCGGAGGGAGGCGGGCAGCCGGCGAATCGCGGTGGAGGCGGGCGTGTCCGGCAGGGATCTGGGCGGCACGGCGAAGGAGCTGCGCGAAGTGCTGGCCACGCAGCTCAAGCTGCCCACGGGCTACTTCGTGGACGTGGGCGGCAAGGTGGAGAGCCAGGAGCGCGCGGCGCAGTCGTTGACGGCGGCGATCGCGGTGGCGCTGCTGGCGGTGTTCATCCTGCTGTACCTGGCGCTGGATTCGGTGGCGGAGGCGCTGGTCATCCTGGCGACGCTGCCGGACGCGTTCGTGGGCGGCATCCTGGCGTTGCTCATCGCGGGGGAGACCTGGAATGTGTCCAGCCTCGTGGGGCTCATCGGCCTGTTCGGCATCGCGGTGCAGAACGGCCTGGTGCTCGTGTCGCAGACGAAGGATCTGATCGCCCGGGGCAAGCCCTTCCCGGAGGCCGTGCGCGAAGCGAGCCTGGGGCGGGTGCGGCCCAAGCTGATGACGGCGGGCACGGCGATCCTCGGATTGTTGCCCCTGCTGGTGCTGCCGCTGCATGGCACGGAGATCGAACGGCCGCTGGCGGTGGTGATGGTGGGAGGGCTCGTGACCTCTACCCTCTTCACGCTGCTGGCACTGCCCACGTTCTACGCATGGGTGCACGGCCACCAGGAGCGCATCGCGGCCCGACGGGCGGCGCGCAAGGCCACCGCGTGAGCCTGTGGCCCGGGGCTCAAGGCGTGAGGGGCTTCATGAGCCCTGCATTGTCCAGGAGCCCCCGGACGTGCTCGGCCAGCGCGACGTGCTCCGGGTTGCTCACGGTGAAGCGCTCGGGGGTGAGGATGAGCAGTGTGCCCTTGTCCTCGACGGGTTCGATCCGCACGGGGGCTGGCAGCGGGGGCACGGGGCCACGGCGACGCGAAAGGTAGGTGACCCATCCGATCCAGATCGAAGAAGGGTCACCTGTCTCGGCCGACGGAAGCTGCGGCGACGACATGGCTGCCGCGAAGTCCGGTTCCCAGGCAGTCGCCATGCTCCTCACGAGCGCGGAGAGGACCTGCGCCGTCAACACCCGGTCCGCGGTGGGTCCGCGGTTGGGAAGGTTGAACACACAGACGTTGCTCACCCGGTCGCTGAAACTGCCGCACGTCACGTTGAATGAGCTTCCGTCGGAGTCATCAGGCGCCCCGTTCCACGCACCGAAACGGAATCCCAGCTCCTCGACCACCCGGTCCTTTCCTTTGAGGATGAGCTTCTCCAACTCGGCGGAGGTGGGCTCGATGGGTCGTTTCAGTGCGTCCTTGCGCGACCTGCCTTGCTGGAACCACTGGGTGAATGACGGGTCGACGCTCGGGAGGGCGGCGAGCAGGGTCCCTGCCCGTCGGGCACACTGTTCCGAGGACTCCTTCCGGGCGCCCCAGTACGCGCCAGCAAAGTAGGTTTCCTCGCTCTGGAAGGCTTTGATCATTCGTACCGCTCCTTCCTACAAAGGGGGGCATGACGGAGGAATGCGACAGTGATGTTCGCACTCCCCTTCCGCCAAGGCGACGAATGCTCATGGAGCGTCGCGCTTTTGCTTCGGCCACATGAGTCCGCGTTCCGAAGATCACGGGGTGCGGGGCTTCAGCAGCCCTGCTTTGTCCAGGATCTCCCGGGCGTGCTCGGCCAGCGCAACGTGCTCCAAGTTGCTCACGGTGAATCGCTCAGGGGTGAGGATGATCAGCGTACCCTTGTCCTCGACGGGTTCGGTGCGCACTGGCACGGGCAGCGGAGGCACGGGGCCCAGGCGGCGTGAGAGGTAGGTGATCCAACCCAGGGAGAAAGCCGCTGAATCGGACTCCCGGGACTGACGCTCGTAGGCGTGTGACGTGGCGAATGCCCAATCTGGCTCCCAGGCGAGCACCATGCTCCTCACCGCCCCCGTCAACACGGGCGAGGTAAGCACCCGGTCCGCGTTCGCGCCATGTCCCAACGTGGGCAACTTCAACACGCACGAATTGAGAACGGCCTCATCGTAGCAACCACACAGAATTCGGAGATCGGCGCTGTCGTAATCCCCGCCGCCATTGCCGAACCAGAAGGTGTAGCCCAACGGCTCGATGGCGGGCCCTCCGCTCTCCCGATTGACGCCGCGCCGGAACAACTCGGTGAGGGAGGCCACGTCGGGCGGCATGAGTGGGTGTTTGCGCGCATCCTTGTGGGACCGGGCCGGCTTGTACCAATGGGCCAAGAATGGGTCGTACTGAGCCAACCGGTTGAGGAAGTCCGCAGTGCGCCGTGCACACTCCCCAGCCGATTCTTTACGAGGCCCCCAGTAGACACCGGCATAGTAGGTCTCAGGTTGGGTCTGGAGATTAGACGTGTCGGTCACGGGGCTCTCCTCATCGCGCCGGGGTGTGGATGACAGCAATCTCCTTGATCTTGTTTCCCCAGTCCTACGCCGCCTGAGTGAGGGGCTTCATCAGTCCTGAATTTTCGAGAAGCCCCCGGACGTGCTCGGCCAGCGCGACGTGCTCCGGGTTGCTCACGGTGAAGCGCTCGGGGGTGAGGATGAGCAGCGTGCCCTTGTCCTCGACGGGTTCGATCCGCACGGGGGCTGGCAGCGGGGGCACGGACCCACGACTTCGGGCGAGGTACATGACCCAGCCGACAAAGGTTCCGGGCTTGGGGTTTTCGGTCACCAGATCTCGGTGAGCCGATGAGGTCGCGATGGCCCACTCCGGTTCCCAGGCCGTCGCCATGCTCCGAACGATCCCACCCAGGATGGGCGCTGTCAGCACCCTCTCCGCATGAGGCCCCTGTGTGGGGAGGCTGAAGACGCAGAAATTGTTCACGGCTTGAGCGTAACCACCACAGGTGACATCAAAGCCGCTGGCGTCATGATCATCGGTCACGCCATTCCAGCCGCGCACCCGGAATCCGAGGTCCTCGAAAACACGGTCCCTGCCCCGGCGAATCAGCGCCTCAAGGGCAGGCCCTCTTGGCTCAATGGGACGTTGGAGCGCGGCCTTGCGAGATCTACCCTGCTGGAACCATTGGGCGAAACCGGGGTCGACGTTGGCGAGACTTGCGAAGAGGCGTTCCATGCGGAGAGCACACGCCTCCGCAGACTCCTTTCGCGCTCCCCAGTAAGAACCCGCGTAGATGGTTTCAGTCATGTGGGGCCTCACCTCAAGGTAGCGGAGGAGTGAAGACGACTTCAATTTCCGTGAAGCCCCTTCCCCGCAGAAGGCCCCTTATCGCGTCCGCTGTCTTCTGCTCCGCGACATGCCACCGAACCTGGGTTCCTGTACCGCCGGAGGCGCGGAGCTGTCGCTGAGCCTGCTCGACAAGTGCGTTCGCGCCTGACTTCTCGAACCAGACCTTGGGCGTGAGATTGTCGAGGAACTTGTTCGCGTACCCTGGGCCTTTCGCATCCAGCAGCACGCCGTCCGTGAAGCCGTCGAACTTCACGCCCCCCACCCAGTAGGCCTCGTCCGCCGAGTGCCCTGAAATCTGCTCCTGGTAGCGCCGGGCCCGTTCGGACATCGATTCCTTGGAGGGCCCCCACTGACCGGGACCCGCCGCAGGTGCGGCACCATTCGTGGAGGCGTTGGCGCGCTGGAGGACGATGACGGCCCCGGGCCCACTGCTCAACACCGTCGCCGCTCGCCCCACCGGCACCGCGATGCGCTCCAGCACCAGCACACCCTCCGCCGACAAGGAGAGCACCGGCACCGTGGCCTCGGCTCCCGCCACCACTCCCGTCACCGTGCGCGTCGTGGCGGAGGCCGCACCCCAGGTGACGAGGACATTCGTCGCCAGCCGCGCCACCTCGCGAATCTGCTCCCCCGCCGTCATGAGATGGAATCGCTCCCAGTACTCGGGCGACGACGCAATGAGCGCCACCACGCCCGCCGGAAGATGTCTCAGCCCCGCGATGCTGTCCGTCGGATGGGAGAGCACCTGTCCCACGGCGTGGTACAGGCCCACGAACGCATCCTCCGCTCCATCCAGCGAGCGGTTGATGACGTCCGCGTCGTCGTACACCTCGGCCAGGGGCCTCCAGTCCGAGGCTCGAAGTTGTGCATCCACGTGACGGAAGACGCCGCCCCGTCCGCTGTAGAAACGCCCCAGCTCGAAGTAACCCGCTCGGAATGCCCCGTCCTTCCATGCGACAGGCGCCACCCTCTGCTGCGTCCTCCCGGTGAGCGCCCACGCCAGGTAGCCGTCCGGCCTCAGCACCGCCACCTGCTCCCGGGAGAAGCGCGCCACCCGGCGCACCATTTCCTCCCGAGAGACTTCTCCTCGCTCCAGCACCTCGCGAAGGAGGAAGGCCGCGGCCATGCGCGGCGGGAAAGCGCGCAGGGACACCGGCTTCTCCATCAGCCGCCCCAGCACCTCGACCGCGTCCTCGGGCGTAAAGGGATTGCGACGGACGGGCAGCTCGTCCACGTTCTCCAGCCCCGCGCACACCAGCAACTTCTCGAACGCGTCCACGTCCAACAGCCCCATCTCCAGGGCCTGCCGCGACAGCTCACCAGGACGACCGCCATGAATGACCGTCCCCCTCGGCACGCGCACCGGCTCACGGCGGCGCTCTTCCTCGAAGTCTTCGTCTTCCGCCTCGGCGCTCCGACGCCCTTCCCCGGAGCCGTCCAGCGCGTAGGCCGCGCGCTGCCGAAGCCCCCGCGTACCTCCTCTCCCAGAGGACGCCTCCACCCCGGCGCAACCCGCGACCACCAGTGCCAGACACAGCACCACCACGACGTCCGCACGCATCGTCCACTCCCAGCCAGCTCTCTCGAAGGCAGGCGACATGGCGGCAGCCACCCTGCCCTGACAAGGCGACGCCTTTCGATGGAGCGTTGCACCTTCCGCGGCCCACGGACTATCTCGTGAACATGGACGTGCACGAACGCGAACAGCGCACCACGGCGAGCAAGGCCACCGCATGAGCCTGTCACCCGAAGCGCTCGAAACCCTGCTGCGCCACCACCATGCCTTCCTCGCGTTCCTCACGCCGCGCGTCGGCAGCCAGGAAGCCGCCCGCGAAGTGTTGCAGGCCGCTTTCGTGAAGGGCATGGAACAGGGCGGAGCGCTGCGCGAAGAGCAGAGCGCGGTGGCCTGGTTCTACCGGCTGCTGCGCAATGCCCTGGTCGACGCGCATCGCCGCACGCAGCGCGAAGCCTCGGCGTTGGAATCCCTGGGCCGCGAGCAGCCACTGTCCACGGAGGACGACCCAGGCCTGGAGGCGACCGTGTGCGGCTGCGTCGCCGGACTCGCCGGGACCCTCAAACCCGAATACGCCCAGGCCGTGCGCCGCGTCGACCTGGAGGGGGTGACCGTCGCCGCGTTCGCCCAGGAGGCCGGCATCTCCGCCAACAACGCCGCCGTGCGACTGCACCGTGCCCGGCAGGCCCTGGGTCGACAACTGGTGGACCTCTGCGGCCACTGCTGCGCGGAGGGGTGCGTGGACTGCGCCTGTTCGCCCTCCTGAAAATGCAGATGTAAGGCCGCGCGGGTCCGGGCGTCAGCCTGGGGAAACAGGGGCGGTGACGCCGCTCCCTTCCTCACGAGGCCTCCATGGACATCGCAGCCTTCACCCGACCGGCCCTCCCCTTCACCACCCTCGCCTTCCTCCTCTTCGCCATGGTCCTTCCCTCCGTGCGCCTGCGCCGGCGCACGGGGCGACCCGCGCTGGTGCTGCACCGTTCAGGCCCACCGCTCCAACGGGTCATCGGGGTGGGCATGGCGCTGTTCATGGCCGCCATCGTGCTCTGGAGTGGAGCGCACCTCGCGCTCGGCGAGCAGGCCCTGGGGCTCTGGCGTGTCCCCGACGCCCTCCGGTGGAGCGGCTGGGCGCTGGTGGTCGTGGGCTTCTTCGTCACGGTGCGTGCCCAACTGGAGATGGGCGCCTCGTGGCGCATCGGCATCGACTCCGAGCGCACGGAACTGGTGACCGGCGGCCTCTTCGGCATCGTGCGCAATCCCATCTTCAGCGGCATGCTCACCGTGGTGACAGGCGTGACGCTCGCGACCCCAAGTGCCTGGACGGTGATGGGCTGGCTCGACTACGTGCTGCTCGTCTCGCTCCAGGTGCGGTTGGAGGAAGCCCACCTGCTCCACCTGCACGGCGACGCCTATGCACGCTATGCGGAGCGCGTGGGCCGCTTCGTGCCGGGCGTGGGACGACTCGGGTCCCCCACGGCCCCGGGCATCACAGTGTGACGTTGACGGTCACACTTCGTCCCTCGTTGCGGCGCGAGCGTGTGGCTCCGAACGCCGTCGTTCCGTGGGTTTGCGCTAAGCAACGTCCTGGCCCGTCCCTTGCTCATCCGTGGCCGGCATCCTGGCTGGCCGTACGGGCACGCCGCTTCCGAGGTCTCGTGTGCACTGGAAATACCCCTGCCTCCTCGCGGTCTTCCTCCTGGGTGGCTGCGCCTCCGTGCAGAAGGAGCGCGGACACTCGGAGGTGGCGACACTCGTGGAGGAGCGCACGGGATTGAAGACGCGCTGGAACCAGGGCACGCCGGAGGACGCGCAGGTGCAACAGCACCTGGATGCCCTGCTCGCGGAAGCCCTCACGTCGGACCGCGCGGTGGAGGTGGCCCTGCTCAACAACCCCGCCCTCCAGGGCACGTACGAGGAGCTGGGCGTGTCCCAGGCGGACATGGTGCAGGCCGGGCTGCTCACCAACCCGTCCTTCGACGGGAGCATCGGCTTCCCGCTGTCCTCCGACGGCAGCACCGAATCGGAGTTCTCCATCGTCCAGAGCTTCGTGGACCTCTTCACGCTGCCCCTGCGCAAGCGGGTGGCGAAGGAGCAGTTCATGGCGGACACGCTGCGCGTCGCGCACGAGGCCCTGGCCACCACCGCGGAGGTCCGCCAGACGTTCACCGAGGTCCAGGCCCGCCAGCAGCTCGTCGCCCTGCGCCGCGAGGTGTTCCAGGCCGCCGACGCCGCGGCGGAGCTCGCGAACCGGCAGCGCACCGCGGGCAACGTCACCGCGCTCGCGCTCGCCACCGAGCAGGCCTCATTGGAGCAGGCCCGCCTGGATCTCGCCCAGGAGGAGCTGGCGCTGTTCGAAGCCCGCGAACACCTCAACCGGCTGATGGGCCTGTTCGGCGCGCGGGTCCAATGGACGCTGTCGGAAAAGCTGCCGGAGGTGCCCGCGTCGGAGACTTCGCTGGAACACCTGGAGACCCTCGCCATCCGGCAGCGACTGGACATCGACGCGGCCCGCAAGCAGGCGTCGCTGTTGTGGAACGCGCTGGAGCTGGCCCGCAGCACGCGCTTCTTCGGCCGCGTGGAAGTGGGTGTGCACACGCACCGCGACGCCAACGGTCCACGCCTCTTCGGCCCCACGCTGTCGCTGGAGCTGCCCATCTTCGATCAGCGACAGGCCCTCATCGCCAGGCTGGAAGCACAGTACCGCCAGGGCGAGGACCGGCTGACGGAGCTGTCCGTGAACGCCCGCTCGGAGGTGCGCGCGGCCAGGGCCCGGCTGATGACGCTCCGGAACATGGCGGACCGCTACCAGAAGGTCGTGCTCCCGCTGCGCACCACCATCGTCGAGGAGTCGCAACGCCAGTACAACGCGATGCAGATCGGCCTGCCCGCGCTCCTCATCGCCCGGCGCGAACAGGTGGAGGCCTGGCGCGCCTACCTGGAGACCGTCCGCGACTACTGGACGACCCGCGCCGACCTGGAGCGCCTCGCGGGAGGCCGCCTCCCGAAAAGCACCGCGCCCGCCACCCCTCCTCCGTCGCCCCTTCCCCCTTCTC
>NZ_RAVZ01000257.1 GCF_003611635.1 Corallococcus terminator
TCCCCATCCCCCTGCCCCAGCCGGCGCACCGCCTGAGACAACACCGACACCGGCCGCAGCGCGCGCTGCACCAGCGACGTGGTGAAGAACAGGCCGAAGCCCAGCGCCGCCAACACCGACAGCGCCATCAGCGTGTTCACCTGCTCGCTCTGCTGCCGCAGCCGGTCGCTCTTGCGCACCATCGCGTCCTGGTTCAGCGCGAGGATGGCGGACGCGGCCGCCTTCGCCTCCTGGAAGGCCGGGGACAGGGACGCGAAGTAGCGCGCGCGGGAGGCTTCCGGATCCTGCTCCTGGAGGAACGCGTCGAACGCGGCCTGGTACTTCACCCACGCGGCGAGCAGTCGCCGCGTCGCGTCCGCTTCACCCGGTTCGGTGATGTTGTTCTGTTGGATGGACAGCTCGGACTGGAGCGTGGGCCGCTGCGAGGCCTGCTGGGCCACGCCCCGCTCGCGCTCGCCCGCGACGATGAACAGCGCCGCGCTGTCCATGCGCTCCAGTTGTTCGGTGATGCGCTGGGTGGCGAGCACGCTGCGGTAGTTGTCCTCCAGCACCTGCTGACCGGAGCGACCCACGCGCGCCAGGGTGATGACCGCCAGCGCGCCCAACAACAGGAGCGCGAGCACCAGCGGCGCCTGGGCCAGCAGCAGTCGGGCGCGAAGCGTCATGGGCGCTTCTCCTCGTGAGGCGATTCGAAGGACACGACGTGGATGTCGAAGCCGTCCCCTTCGCGCAAGAGGCGCGCGTCCGCGGTGAGCCCCAGCCGCTGCCGCCACTTCGCCTGGTTCGAGCGGCCGATGATGATGTGCCCCACGCCGTGCGAGCGGCCAAAATCCAGGAGCGCCGCCACGGGGTCCTTCGCGCGCAGGCGCACCACCTCCGCGCCCAGCTCCTTCGCCATCTCGATGTTCGTCAGCAGGTGGCGCTGGGCCTCCGCGTCGATGAGGTGCGGCGCCTCGCCCGGCGTCTCCACGTACACCACGAACCAGTCCGTGTTGAGGCGGCCCGCCATGCGCGAGCCCCGGCGCAGGAGCGTCGCCGCGCGCGGAGGATGGCTGGAGAGCGCCACCAGCACACGGCCCCAGGCGCCTCCGGCCCCTTTCTGGGACGGATCCTCTCCCGACGCTCGGGCCTGCTTACCGGTGGTGGCGCGGTCCAGGCTCTCCGCCACCTCGCGCAGCGCCAGCTCGCGCAACGTGGAGAGGTTGTCGCCGGTGAAGAAGCGCTCCAGCGCGTGCGGCACCTTATCGGGCGCGTAAATTTTGCCCGCCTTGAGGCGCTCGTGCAGGTCCTCCACCGCGAGGTCCAGGTTCACCACCTGGTCCGCGTTCTTGATGAAGCTGTCGGGCAGCGTCTCGCGCACGGTGACACCGGTGTTGCGCTCCACCAGGTCGTTGAGGCTCTCCAGGTGCTGCACGTTGAAGGCGCCAATGACGTTGATGCCCGCGGCCAGCAGCTCCTGCACATCCTGATAGCGCTTGCGATTGCGGCACACGGGCAGGTTCGTGTGGGCCAGCTCGTCCACGATGGCCACGTGCGGCCGGCGCGCGAGGATGGCGTCCAGGTCCATCTCCTCCACCGGGACGTCGCGGTACGTGAGGCGCTGGCGGGGCACGAGCTCCAGTCCCTCCACCAGCGCCTCCGTCTCCTGGCGGCCATGCGTCTCGATGAAGCCCAGCACCACGTCCACGCCGCGCGCCTTGAGCGCGTGCGCTTCCTCCAGCATGCGGAACGTCTTGCCCACGCCGGCCGCGAAGCCGATGTAGAGCTTCAGCCGGCCCCGCCGACCACGCTCCACCAGCTCCAGGAAGTCTTCCGCACGAGGGCGCCGCGTCGTCATGCCAGGGTGTTCCTCAAGGGCTCGCGGGGGTGACGGCGCCCAGGGGCGTCGCGGGGGCCCGGGCGGGTCCCCCGAACTGTCGGTCCATCGCGAGGTTCAACGTGAGCACGTTCACCCGGGGTTCGCCCAGCACGCCAAACGTCCTGCCTTCCACCTGTGACGCCACCAGCGTGCGCACGCGCGCCGGATCCACCCCGCGCGCCTGGGCCACCCGGGGAACCTGCCACAGCGCGGACTCCGGCGACACGTGCGGATCCAACCCGGACGCGGACGCCGTCACCAATTCACCAGGGACGGGGCCGGGGGCCTCGGGGTTCTCGCGGCGCAGCCGGTCCGCGTCCGCTGCCGCGCGGTCGCGGAGCTTCTGGGAGGTGGGGCCCAGGTTGCTGCCACCCGAAGCCGTCGCGTCGTAGCCTGTCCCGGCGGCGGAGGGACGGGGCTGGAAGTAGCCCGGTTGGGTGAAGCCCTGGCCGATGAGCGCGCTGCCCACCTCGCGGCCCTGCTCGTCCTTCACGAGCGACCCGTTGGCTTCCTGGGAAAACAGCACCTGCGCCACGCCGGTGACAACCAGCGGGTACATCACGCCCGTGAGGACCAGCGTGACGACGCTGGCGCGCAGGGCGATGAGAAGAGCGGAGACCATGGTGTTCCAATTCCTTTCGACTCAGGCCAAGCCCACGGTGGTGAGCAGCACGTCGATGACCTTGATGCCCACGAACGGGACGATGACGCCGCCCACCCCGTAGAGGAGCAGGCTGCGACGCAGGAGGGCCGCCGCGCCCAGCGGGCGGTAGCGCACGCCCTTCAGCGCCAGCGGGATGAGCGCCACGATGATGAGCGCGTTGAAAATGACGGCGGACAGGATGGCGCTGAACGGCGACGTGAGCCCCATCACGTTGAGCGGGGCAATCTGCGGGAAGACGCCCATGAACAGCGCCGGCAGGATGGCGAAGTACTTGGCCACGTCGTTCGCGATGGAGAACGTCGTCAGCGTGCCGCGCGTCATCAAGAGCTGCTTGCCCACCTCCACCACCTCCAGGAGCTTGGTGGGGTTGGAGTCCAGGTCCACCATGTTCCCGGCCTCCTTGGCGGCCTGGGTGCCGGTGTTCATCGCCACGCCCACGTCCGCCTGGGCCAGCGCGGGCGCGTCGTTGGTGCCGTCGCCCGTCATCGCCACGAGCTTGCCCTTGGCCTGCTCGGTGCGGATCAGCGCGAGCTTCGCCTCCGGGGTCGCCTCCGCCAGGAAGTCGTCCACGCCGGCCTCACGCGCGATGGCGGCGGCGGTGCGCGGGTTGTCGCCGGTGATCATCACCGTGCGGATGCCCATGGCGCGGAAGCGGTCGAAGCGCTCCTTGATACCGCCCTTCACCACGTCCTTCAGATGGATGATGCCCAGCACCCGGGCACCCTCCGCCACCGCCAGCGGCGTGCCGCCCGCGTCACCGATGCGGCCGGCCGCCTGGGCCAGCTCCTCCGGCACGGTGCCACCCAGCTCCTGCGCATGGCGTACGATGGCCTCCACCGCCCCCTTGCGGATGCTGCGCGGGTGCGGATCCACCAGGTCACAGCCGCTCATGCGCGTCTGCGCGGTGAAGGGCACGAAGGTGGCCTGATGCGCGCGCAGCTCGCGCGGACGCATCTTGTAGGTGTCCTTCACCAGGGTGACGACGGAGCGTCCTTCGGGAGTCTCATCCGCGAGGCTCGCGAGCTGCGCGGCCTCCGCAAGTTCCTCCACGCGCACGCCCGGCATCGGGAGCAGCTCCGTGGCCATGCGGTTGCCCAGCGTGATGGTGCCCGTCTTGTCGAGCAGCAGCGTGTCCACATCCCCGGCCGCCTCCACCGCGCGGCCACTGAGCGCGAGCACGTTCTTGCGCAAGAGCCGGTCCATGCCCGCGATGCCAATGGCGCTCAGCAGCCCGCCGATGGTCGTGGGGATGAGGCACACCAGCAGCGCCACCACCGCGGTGCCGGACAGCGGCACGCCGGAGTAGAGCGCCAGCGGCACCAGCGTCACGCACGCCAGCAGGAACACCAGCGTGAGTCCCACCAGGAGGATGTGCAGGGCAATCTCATTGGGCGTCTTCTTGCGCGCCGCGCCTTCCACTAGACCAATCATCCGGTCGAGGAACGACTCGCCGGGGTCCACGCTGATGCGGATGACGATGCGGTCGGACAGCACCTTGGTGCCGCCCGTCACGGCGGAGCGGTCACCGCCGGACTCGCGGATGACGGGGGCGGACTCGCCGGTGACGGCGGACTCGTCCACGCTGGCGATGCCCTCCACCACCTCGCCGTCGCCGGGGATGACGTCGCCTGCCTCGCACACCACGCGGTCGCCCTTGCGCAGGGAGGGGGCGGTGACGCGCTCCTCTTGATTGTTGTCATTGAGCCGGCGGGCCTGGGTGTCCTGGCGCATGCGGCGCAGGGCGCTCGCCTGGGCCTTGCCGCGTCCCTCCGCCACGGCTTCGGCGAAGTTGGCGAAGAGGACGGTGAACCACAGCCACAACATCACCGACACGGTGAACCACAGCGGGGCGCCGTCGGCCCGTGGGGACACCAGGTCCTTGAAGACGAACACGGTGGTGAGGAGGCTGCCGGCCCACACCACGAACATCACCGGGTTGCGGGCCACGTCGCGCGGGTGGAGCTTCTTGAAGCTCTCCCACACGGCGGGCTTGAGCAGCGTCGGGTCCAACAGCGACGCCTGCCTGGAAGCGGGGGCCATGGTCAGTACACCTTTCCGGCCGCGCCGAGGAAGTGCTCGACGATGGGACCGAGTGACAGCGCGGGGAAGAACGTCAGCGCACCCACGATGAGGACGACGCTCACGAGCAGGCCCGTGAAGAGGACACCTTCGGTGGGGAAGGTGCCGGGCCCGGGGGACACCACCTTCTTGCCCACGAGCGAGCCCGCGAGCGCCATCACCGGCACCATCATCAGGAAGCGGCCCGCGAGCATCGACACGCCCAGGCTGATGTTCCAGAAGGGCGTGTTGGCGTTGAGGCCGGCGAAGGCGCTGCCGTTGTTGGCGACGCCGCTGGTGAACGCGTAGAGGATCTCTGACAGGCCGTGGGGCCCGGCGTTGTTGAGCGAAGATGTGCCCTGCGGAAGCACCACGCCCACTGCGGACAGCCCCAAGATGGCCAGCGGAAAGACGAGCACGTAGAGCATCGCGAGCTTCATCTCGCGCACTTCGATCTTCTTGCCGAGGAACTCCGGCGTGCGGCCCACCATCAGGCCCGCGATGAAGACCGCGAGCACCGCCATGACGAGGATGCCGTAGAGGCCCGCGCCCACGCCGCCGAAGATGACTTCACCCAGTTGCATGTTGACGAGGGGCACCAGCCCCCCGAGCGCAGTGAAGCTGTCGTGCATGGCATTGACCGCGCCGCACGACGCGTCGGTGGTGACGGTGGCGAACAGCGTGGAGGCCGCGACACCGAAGCGCGCCTCCTTGCCTTCCAGGTTCCCGTGCTGGAGCACCTGGGCGGAAGCGAGCGCGGGGTTGGACTGGGATTCGGCGGCGTAGCTGGCGGCAGCGCCCACGAGGAAGAGGACGGACATGGCCGCGAAGAGGACCCAGCCCTGCTTCGTGTCGCCGGTCATCTTCCCGTAGGTGTGCGTGAGGCCCGCCGGGAGGAGGAAGATGAGCAGCAATTGCGCCAGGTTGGTGAGCGGCGTGGGGTTTTCGAAGGGGTGGGCGCTGTTGGCGTTGAAGAAGCCACCACCGTTGGTGCCCAGCATCTTGATGGCCTCCTGCGAAGCCACGGGCCCGAAGGCGAGCGTCTGCTTCACGCCCTCCACGGTGGTGAACTCGTGGTACGGCGCGAGGTTCTGGAGCACGCCCTGCGAGACGAAGAACAGGGCCGCGACGAAGCTCAGGGGCAGGAGCACGTAGAGCGTGCCGCGCACCAGGTCGACCCAGAAGTTGCCCAGCGTCTTGCGGCCCTCCGGTCCGGGGCGGCGGGTGAGGCCGCGAGCCAGCGCCAGCGCCACGCCCAGGCCCGAGGCGGCGGAGACGAAGTTCTGCCACGTCAGGCCCACCATCTGGGTGGCGTAGCTCAGGGTGGATTCACCGGCGTAGGACTGCCAGTTGGTGTTGGCGACGAAGCTGGCGGCGGTGTTGAAGGCGAGCTCCGGACCGACGGCCGGCAGGCCTCGGGGGTTGAGCGGGAGCACATGCTGGAGCCGCTGGAGCGCGTAGAGGATGACGACGCCCAGGAGGCTGAAGGCGAGCAGGGCGACGGTGTACTGGACCCACGTCTGTTCGTGTTCGCGGCGCACGCCGCACAAGCGCAACAGGGCGCGCTCAACGGGGCCGAGCACTCGGGGAAGGGGTTGGGTGTCGGCCTCGAAGACGCGGAAGAGCCAGGCGCCCACGGGCTTCGTCAGCGCGAGGACGAGCACGAAGAACAGCAACGTCTGAAGCCAGCCGGTGAGGGTCATCAGAAGCGCTCCGGCCGCAGCAGGGCGTAGACGAGATAGGCAGACAGCAGGACCGCGAGCGCGGTCCCGGCGACGTATTCGAAGGTCATGACGGGGTGTGCCTCACAGGCGCTCGCAGCCATGGGCATAGGCCCATGTCAGCGCGAAGAAACCGACGGTCACCAGTACGAGGACGAGGTCCATGGTCGAGCTCCGTTCGGAAGGTCAGAAGTAAGCGACGGCTCCGACGACGAGCAGGGTCTGGTTGGGGCGTTGTCGCGGGAGGCCGTCCGCGTCGGTGTCGTGGCTGTCAAAGACAGCCTGGGTTGAACGGTCGTGGCGGGCCTCGGCCTTGAGGGTGAGTCGCTCCGCGGGTTTCAGTTCGAGCGTGAGCGTGCCCTCGGTGAGGGTCTGCGCGGTGCCACTCATAAGACCGTCCCGGTCGCAGTACACCTCCGCGCGAGCGGTCACGGCCACGGGCCGGGCGAGCCGCACACGCACGTTGGCGCCGGCCGCGTACCAGAGGGCGGCGGTCTCACCGGGACGCGCCTGTCTACCGGCGTCCACGGTGGCGGCGACGCTCACGACCTCGGAGACCTTGAAGGTGATGACGGTGTCGATGAAGAGGCGCAGGGCCTCGGCGGCACCGGTGCCCTCGTTGCCGACGAAGGTGTTGACGGTGGCG
This sequence comes from Corallococcus terminator, assembly GCF_003611635.1. Lineage (GTDB taxonomy): Bacteria > Myxococcota > Myxococcia > Myxococcales > Myxococcaceae > Corallococcus > Corallococcus terminator. The sequence continues at coordinate 6,948 of NZ_RAVZ01000257.1, forward strand.
GACAGGCGGTCCCCGGCGTAGGCGACCTGGGTGCCAAGGGCCTTGCCGGAGTTGTTGTCACCGATGGTCTGCCAGCCGTTGATGAGGTGGAGCTGGGCGCTCCAGCGCTCATCGAAGCGCCAGGTTCCCTTGAGACCGGTCTGGTAGTAGGGCGAGAACTCGCCCATCCACGAGCGCGTATAGGTCCAGTTGAGCTGGGATTGGAACGACTCCAGGCCGATGTGGCTGGGGAAGATGCCGGCTTCCAGGGTGAGGGGGCCTTCGGCGAAGGACAGCGAGGCCTGCTGCACGTAGCGCCAGACTTCGGGGCCGGTGGCATCGCCTTCGGGTTCGGCGCGGTGGAGGACATCCATGCCGGTGCCGAAGCCGAGCAGCACGCGCGCGCCCACGGGCTCTGGCGCGAGGCTCACGCCGAGCGAGGCCAGATTGACGCTGGCTTCGCTGTGTCGCCGGGCCGTGGTGCCCGTGCCCGGCAGGAAGCTGGTGGCGCTGGCGGGGCGGTTGAAGTCGTAGCCGTAGTAGGCGTCCACGCCGCCTTCGACCTGGAGACGGGACAGGACCGAGGGCTCCGCCTGGGCCAGGAAGAGGTGGGGCAACAGGGAGATGAGTTCGGAGAGGGGCATGATGGACTGCCCCATCCCTTGAGCATCCGGCGTGCCCACCTGGAGCGCGGACCACCCCAGACATTCCAGGGGGTTGTAGGTGCGGGGCTCAGGCCCGGGTTGCAAGGTGCACGAACCGGCCTTCGCGCGCCCTGCGAGGTGAAAGGTCCCTGTAGCTAGCGGACAAGCCGGGGGCCTGCGGCCAGGGGCCGGTACCCCTTGCACCACTCACCCGCGTCGTCTGCGCGTGCTGGCATACTTCTGAATGGGCCATCCCTGACCCGTAGCTCCCCACCTTGGTGGAAAGGCTGTGGTCATGCGTTCCCGCGCCTGCATCGGACTCCTACTCTTTCTCTCTGCCTGCGCTACGTCGGCACCGCCTCCCAGCGCGCGCGGAACTCGGAGCCCGAGACTCGCCAACCTCCAGCGAGCGGCGGCGCTGCCCTGGAGGGAGGGTGGGCAGTGCGTTGTCCGCGAGGCTTCCCACCCTTGGCCCGTGCTGATTGAGCGGTGCTATCAGGCCCTCGACCATGACCGAATCGAGTTCCACGACACTGCGGGAAGATGCGCGGTCGCCTCCGCTGGCGCTGGTGCCATGGGAGTCGGGCTCTGCGTTCTGGTGGCTCCTGAGATCGCCGTGGGAGCCGTTATCGTCCTTGGCGTGGTGGTGGTCGCCGTCGCCATCAAGGAAGAGCTGGGTGCATATGAGCTACGCCAGCTCTACCCCGAGGAAGCAGGGACCGCGCGAGGAACGAAGGTGTCACCCCAGGAAGCTGAAGCGCAACGCAAGCCCAAGCCAGAGCCAGTAGGGCAGGACTGGCGCCCCCCGGTGCCGCCTGTGCCATTGGACCGGACGAACCGCGCCAGTTGCGAGCCTGTCCCAGTGCGACATCTGGGCGGCAATGACCCACACAACGAATGCGCAGACAAGATTCCGAACAATAGCTTCCCTGGCTGGGATGTACTCGTCAATGGGAAGAACTTTGACGGACTGGTGCTCGCTGCGCGAACTCTGTGGGAGGTCAAGACCGACAACTTTGACACGTACCCGCTCGACCTCCGCAGAATCGTGCTCGACGACCAAATACCGAAGATGCAGAGCGAGCGCGAACTCGCAAGGGCCTGCGGATTCGACTTCAAGGTCGCCGTGCGCAGTGCCGCGCACAAAGCTGCCTTGCTTAAACGAGACAGCACCCTCAGGGTCGTCGTCATGGATTGGTGTTGAAATGACAGCTCCATCAGAATCCCTGAATCTTATCGCCTACGCTCCCGCGCCAACCAGGAACGACAGTCGCTCGTTGGCCATTGTTCATGGACTGGAACGCACGTTCCCTGGCTTGCGCTTGGAGTGGACAATCTCCGACGCGGGGCAGCTTGTCCCATTGCCGCGACGTGATGAGTGGGTGGCCAAGGGGAGGAGAGACGGGCCGGGAATTCCGCTCGTCTGCGATGGCGGCAATGCGAGCAGTCGCGTGACGCTCTCCGGATGGGAACGGCCAGCGGGCAGTTCGCCCGGGAGTCTCGGACTGTTTGAGGTCCATGCGGAGATGCCATGGAACGCAACCGGCATCGCGGCGGCGGCGGCGGTGTTGGAGGCCATAGGGGACTGCGCTAGCGCATTCTGGGGGCACGTGAATCCGGAGGGGATCGCCGTGGCAGTGGCGGAGCAGTTTCGCCACCCGGGGGATGATCCGCATCTCCCACCAAAAGGGCTGCCCTCGCTCAAGCTCCCGTGGGAACTCCCGGCGCCTGAACTTCCGCATTACCTCGCGTGGCTCAACTACTGGTCTGCTGCTGCCGCAAGGGCTATCGGCTTCCCGGACCCTGCACGCGATGGGGATCTGCTCACGAGGGCGCGGCGCACGGCATCAGGTGGCTGGGTCGTGCGGCTCACCGACGCGCCGCTCGACCTGGACGACCCCGCCCACCTGGACACGCTCAAGCGTGCCTACGAGCGCTTTCCGGAGATCGGCGGACGCGCAGCGCCTTGACCTCGATCAAGGGGGTGTGGGCAGGGCGATCGCACTGAAATCAAAGCGTTCCAGCATCATGCCGGGCACCAACCCGCTGCTCGACGCGTGGCACGAGACGTTCCCAGAGACGAAGCTCGTCGCACCTTCGTTTGAAGCGTTCCTGGAGAAGGCACCGCGCAGCGGCAACCGTTCGTTCTGGTTGAGCAGCGCCCCTCCTGAGGGCTGAGCAGTCGACCCACGAGGCTCAAACCCTACGTCCGCTCAAGGCTGGCTGGACACGGAACCGTCGCAGTCCGAACCCGTGCACTTGCCGGAACAGACGACCTGACCGGGATACGAGGTCAGGATGGCGCACTCGGTGCCTCCGCTGCAGGAGACCAGTTCCGTGCAGAGCGTCGCTTCGTTCACGCAGCGCGCCTGGGTCTTCCCCTCCAGCTTGATGGCGATGCATCCGAGCCCCTGGGGACACTGGGGCAGGTCCACACCGCACTCCTGCGCGAGGTCCAGTGACTGTCCATCCCGCAGGGCCAGCCGCCCCTGCTTGCCGTCCGCGTCGTCCGAACCACAGGCCGCCAGGGTCATGACCGTCAGGCAACATCCCAGCATCCGCATCCAGCGCATCGTGGCTCCTTCATCCGAAGAGTGACCGCGCCACGTCGCACAGCAAGGAGCACACCAGCGGGCGCTCCGTAGGAATTCCGCAACCTTGCGACGCGGAGAGGGCAACAGACCTCCCAGAAATCTGATGAGGCCACGGATCCCTGGAGGCTCACGGCCTACCGGAACGCATCCACGATGGAGACCCCAGCACATGGAAGCGGCTTCGTACTGCCGACGCTTCCTGACGTCGCGGCTGCCCAACCCTCACCCGCTCCATCCTTCGCGGCGCGCGCTGAGCACGGCCGACGTCCGCCCTCAAGCGCTCCGTTACGTCATGGGCCGGCCGGTCACCCAGGAGCAGCCGGGATGGACTCCCAATCCCAACACAGCTTGCGGTCGCGCCCCATGCGCGCGGCGAGCAGGGGCGTTCGTGCCTGGCGGATGGCCTCCTCGTCCTCGGGAGTGCCAGGACGGAGTCAGGGGCATGGAGCGCTCGGGCGGCACAGGACGAGCCCCACGTCATCCGGGAGCGCGCCGCTCGCAAGTCGAGGCAGCGCGGCCAGCGCGAGCACTGCGGCATGTGCGTCAGCGAGGCTCACATGCTCCTGGATGCGACGGAGGTCGACGTACTTGAACAATCCGTCTGACGCGCCGACGAGGACACCGCCTCGCCACGCGAGTTCGAAGGTGACGGGCCGCGCCTGCCCGCTGCCGAGCAGGGGCTTGCGGTGCTGATGCTCCGTCAGCGCGGTCGATTCGCCTCCCTGGAACAGCCACAGCTCCGAGTCCCCCACGCTGGCCCCCACCACGCGCCGCCTGGTGACACAGGCGACCACGGCGGTGGTTTCACCCCCCTGTCCCGAGGCCGCCCGCTCCGCATCGCACCGCACCAGCACATCGCGCCAGGTCTCCTCGCGTTCCACGTCGGCCCCGGCGTCCACGGCGTCCTGGACGCTGCGCAGCACGGCCTCCGCGGCCTCGGCGCCACGTCGTGAGTTCCCCGCCCCATCCGCCACCACGAGCACCGTCGCGTCCCCTCGCGTCAGGACCCGCACGCGGTCCGCACCCGCCTTGCCCGCCGGTTCCACATGCCACGCCGTCTCGAAATCGCTCATGGGTCGCACTCAGGGACGACCTTCTCATGCCATCGACAAACCGTCGCGCCGCCGGGCCGCGCGTTCGACCCGGGCGGAGGTGATGCCGAATGGCGCACACGTCTTGAGACCGAAGAAGTTCAAGACGGCGTTCATTGTCGCGGAGGAGTTCAAAAACACACTCGAAGGGGTCGGACACCTGGGCGTGTCGTTGCCCCCGCGCCTACTCCGGCACGAACCCCTCCCCTTCACGCCGGAACACCGAACCCACGGGCGCGTCCAGGATGGCATCCAGTTCCTTGCACCGCGCGAGCAGCGAGCGCAGCGACACCACCACCAGGTTGGACGCTTCGTCCATATAGGCGTCGTCCTCCACACCGGCGGAGAACGCCCAGCCACTGTCCTGCGCCGAATGCGGCTTCATCCGCTCCGCGAACCGGATGGGCTCACCGTCATCCAGGATGGCCCGCGTGACGATGGCCGCGCGCTGCCGGAGCTGGAACCTGCGCATCAACCGCTGCCGATCCTCCGTCCCCAGCTCCACCCGGATCCGCACCGTGCGCCCCTCCGCGTCGAAGTGGCGGCTCACCGGGAAGATGCCATCCCCCCAGCGATTCCCACACCCCACCGCGCGCGCGCCGTCGAGCACCAGCGTCCCCGCGTCCTCTTCGCTCTCACGCAACTGTGCGTTCAGCCGCTCCAGGTTGCAGCGCGGCCGGTAGTCCACCCCCACCGCGAGCCCGTCCTTCTCGATGCGCGCCTGAAGCGGCGTCGCCTTCTCCCCCACCTGCTCCACCGGCAGGTCCTTCCAGCCGAAGGTCCCGCGTCCCAGGTCGCTCGCGCCCAGCTCCTTCGCCAGCGCTGGCGCGTCCTTGCCGAAGAACACGTAGTCCGCCAACCCGTCCAACGACTCCCACATGCGAAAGCGGCCCAGGGGCCCGAGCCCCGAGAACAACAACTGGCCGTGTTCCACCATCACCCCAGCCACCTGCTCCGAACGCACCGCCTCCGCCTCCCCGTCCACCACCACGTCGATGGAGCGCCAGCGCCCCTTGAACTCCCCAGCCGGCATGAGCACGCCAATCACTTGCAGTCCCCGGTCCCGGGGCAGGCCCTCCGCCGCCACCGCCCACAGGCCGTTGTATTTCACGACCCCCAATCCCTTTCCATGCTCGACCGCCAACCGCGCCCGCTCGGTATGGGCAACGCGCGATGACAACACCTCCGCCCGCGCGTCGAAGCCCTCCTTGCGCGCGAACTGCCCGAAGTGCTCCACCGCCTGCTCCGGATCCGTCCGGTCGAACAGGAAGCGCGGGTCGAACTCGCGGTCATAGGCACGCCCTGCCGCCTCCGCGTCCGGCCCGGTGATGCGCAGGTCGTGCGCCACCGGGTCCTTCTTCCGGGGCGACGCCGGCTCCGCGTCGTGCCGCCAGAAGCGCCCCAGGCCCGGGTCCAGGATGAGCAATTGGCCCTCGGGCAGGTCCACCTCTCCCAGCACCACGGCGGCGGGTGTCTTCGCTGACTTCGTCATGGACACGACTCTACCGCCCAGGCCACGGCCGCCCTGCTTCACCGTGCCCGCCAACCCCTCAGGCCCAGCGACTCCAAAAAGAAATGACACCCATCACGTTTCCTTTTCGTCACGGAATGGGGGTTTCACAATGTCCGAGGAGATTGACCGTTCAGACATGGAGTACGCCGTCTTCGCCGTCCGTCATCAGCCCATCCTGCTCGTCGTTGCCCGAAACCTTTGCGGTCGCAATGCCAGTGATTGCGAGGGGCTCGTCCACGACGTGCTGCTCCGGGCCCTGCTGAAGTGGGACATGCTCCAGTCGTGGTCGGAGCCCGAACGCCGCGCCTGGCTGGTGCGGTCGCTGCACACCGTCTTCATGGACCAGTGCCGCCGCCAGAAGCCAGAGGTCGCCGCGGGCATCACCCTGGACAACGTCCACAAGCTCTTCGAGGAGCCGGACGCGCCGGCCCCGGAGCTGTGGGAGCGCCTCTCCGAGGCGGAGCTGCGCGAGGCCATCACCGCGCTCCCCTACACCCTGCGCAGGACCTTCGAGATGCACTCCGAGGGATTGCGCCACGCGGAGATCGGCCGCCTGCTCGGAGCGCCGGAGGCCACGGTGGGCACCTGGCTCTTCCACGCCCGCATCCGCCTGCGCGAACACCTGCGCGACCTGGCCGAGCGCCGCCGCAAGCAGTCGAGCGGGTGAGCCTCCAGACACCCACGGTGCCCTGACGGCGGACGGCCTATGCTCCCGCGCATGTCGCATCCCTACAGCGTGAGGGCCGTCCAGTCCCGCTCGGAGCTCGAACAGGTCCTGGCCCTGCAACGCAACAACCTGAAGCAGGGCCTGTCGCAGGAGGAGATGCGCTCCCAGGGCTTCGTCACTGTGGCGCATGACCTCCCCACGCTGGAGGCCATGCACGCGCTGGCGCCGAGCATCATCGCCCTGCACGGCTCCGAGGTCGTGGCCTATGCGCTGGTGATGCCCCAGGAGTGCCGGAAGCTCGTCCCCGTCCTGGAGCCGATGTTCGCGCTCCTGGGACGGATCGACTTCCGGGGACGCCCCCTGGAGGAACAACGCTTCTACGTGATGGGGCAGATCTGCATCGACAAGGCCCACCGGGGGATGGGCCTCTTCGATGCGCTCTACCACCAGCACCGCGAACAACTCCGGGACCGGTTCGACTGCGTCGTCACCGAGGTCTCCGTGCACAACACCCGCTCACTGCGCGCGCATGAGCGGGTGGGCTTCCAGACCGTCCACACCTACCCGGACGTCACCGACACCTGGGCGGTGGTGCTCTGGGATTGGGCAGCGCCCACCGGACGGGTCGCCATCCACTTGCGGTGAAGGCCCGACAGCTTGAGGGCCAGCTCCGGGCCACTCACGCTCTTGGGGATGTAGCCGTCCGCGCCCGCCGTCCGCATCAGCTCGCGCAGCTTCGACTCGTCCATGGACGAGTACAGGATGAACAGCGTGTCCGGCCCCGCGAACTGGCGCACCACGCCCAGGATGCGGTCGCCGCTCAGCGCAGGGATGTTCACGTCCAGGAGCACGATGTCCGGCTGGTGCACCCGGATGAGGTTCGCCACGCCCAGCGCCGCGCGCGTCGTCGTGACCTCGAAGCCGTAACGGGTGATGGAGCGCTCCACCAGCTCGAGGACGAGCGGGTCGTCATCCACCACCAGGGCCTTCAACTTGCCGTCCGCCATGCTCGTTTCCTGCCTTCCAACGCTCTGCCGAGGGGGGGGAAATGCCTGGAACACACCTCTTTCAGGCACCATGTGATTCTGCACAATAACTGTACTCGCTGCAATTCCCCGAGACTCGGGGTTTACAGGGACTGACACAGCGAGTGACGAAGATGGGCACGATTCCCTGACCGTCCAGGGGGTGGGAGGTCAGCCTGCATCGGTCAACGTGGGGGGTTGCTCCGCCGCCCGACACACGGTCCGGACGCGGGGATGAGGGCGGGTGACCCCGGAGATGGCTAAAGAGGCATCTGCCCATGGACCCCACTGCCCCCGAG
>NZ_RAVZ01000258.1 GCF_003611635.1 Corallococcus terminator
GCGCCGCCCCCTCCGGCCGCGCCGCTCCCCGCGCCGGGCGTCTCGCTGGCCCCCGGCAAGCTGCAGAACCCGGTGGGCCTGTCCGCGGATCTCGTCTCCGGCGACCGCACCCAGGCGGTGCTCACCGGCAACGTGAAGGTGAAGCACCAGACGATGGACATCCGCTGCGACAAGATGACCGCCTATTACAACTCCACGCGCGAAGTGACGCGCGTGGTGTGCTCCGGCAACGTGCGCGCCGTGGACGGCGACCGGCAGGCCCGGGGCGAGCGCGCCGACTACGATGTCCCCTCCGGCGTGCTGGTGGTGACGGGCTCCCCCGAAGCGCGCCAGGGCAACACCTACGTCACCGGCACCAAGGTCCGCCTCATCCTGGGCAACGAGCGCGTGGAGGTGGAGAACGCCCGCATCCTCGTGGAGTCCCCGGCCTCCACCGCTGTTCCCGGCACCCGCAAGAAGGCGCCCGCCGCGCCCAAGCCGGGAGCCGCCACCCCCGCGCCCGGGAGCACGCCTCCATGACCCCGGGCGCGAGGCTGTACGCGGATGGGCTCCAGAAGTCCTTCCGCCGCCGCCAGGTGGTGCGGGACGTCTCCTTCAACGTCGCCCCCGGTGAGGTGGTGGGCCTGCTGGGCCCCAACGGCGCCGGCAAGACCACCAGCTTCAACATGGTGGTGGGGCTGGTGACGCCGGACGCGGGCCGGGTGCGCGTGGGCGACGAGGACCTCACCCACCTGCCCATGCACCGCCGCGCGCGCCGGGGCGTGGGCTACCTGCCGCAGGAGGCCTCCGTCTTCCGCAAGCTCACGGTGCGCGAGAACTTCCTCGCCGTGCTGGAGCTGGAGAAGGGTCTGGGCAGCGCCGACCGCAAGAAGCGCGCCGACACCCTCCTGGAGGAGTTCGGCCTCACCCACGTCGCCGAGTCCTGGGGAGAAACCCTCTCCGGTGGCGAGCGCCGACGCGCCGAAATCGCCCGCAGCCTCATCCCTTCCCCCCGCTTCATCCTCTTCGACGAGCCCTTCGCCGGCGTGGACCCCATCAACGTGGGCGACCTCCAGCGGCAGATCCACCTGCTGCGCGAGCGGGGCCTGGGCATCCTCATCACCGACCACAACGTCCAGGACACCCTGGGCATCTGTGACCGGGCCTACATCATCGCACAGGGTCAGATTCTCGAAGAGGGGACCCCCGCGCAGATCGCCGGGTCCGCCCGTGCGCGCGCCGTCTACCTGGGAGACCGTTTCCGTCTCCAGGCCCCCTGACCCTTCGCACTCTTCGTACGTCTCCAGATGCTCAGCGTGAAGTTGGCCCCGCTTTTGCGTCGACGTTTGAACACAGGGCAAGCAGGCGGGGGTTGTGGCAACCTTCTGGATTTCTTGCGGATTTTTCACACTGCAAATCAAGAACCATGTGGAGGGGCACTGGACGTAGCCGGATCGCCTTGTTAGGTTGGCACGGTCCTTGATGGGAACCCCCATCGAGTCGGCACGTACGTCTTCTGGAGACGCCCCCACATGGCGATGGAACTCAAACAGAGCCTGAAGCTCTCGCAGCAACTGGTGATGACCCCCCAGTTGCAGCAGGCCATCAAGCTCCTCCAGCTCTCTCGGATGGAACTCCTGGACCAGGTCCGGGAGGAGATGGAGCAGAACCCGCTCCTGGAGCAGCCCGAGGAGGGCATGCCGGGCGAGGTGAGCGAGAAGGAGCCGGGCGAGGCCTCGCTGGAGGCCGACAACGCCGAGGCCATTCGCGACGGCGACATGCCTTCCGCGAATCCCGAGACGGCCCAGGATTTCAAGGCGGACGGGGAAGGCCCGCCGGAAATCGACTGGGAGGCGTACCTCAACAGCTACCAGTTCAACGAGCCCACCACCGCCTCCAACAAGGGCAACGTGGCCACGGACGACCTGCCGTCGTTCGAAGCCAACATGGTGAAGAAGGAGGACCTGGTCGACCACCTCCAGGAGCAGTTGGGCACGCTGCGGCTCAACGAGGCCGAGCGCCGCGTGGCGGTGCTCATCCTGGGCAACCTGGACGACGACGGCTACCTCAAGCTCCCGGACATCGAAGGCGACCCGCTCATCCGCCTGTCCAACGAAGCGGACGTGCCCATGCACGTCGCCGAGCGCACCCTGCGCCGCATCCAGAACCTGGAGCCCCGCGGCTGTGGCGCGCGCGACCTCCAGGAGTGCCTGCTCATCCAGCTCCAGGCGATGAAGGACCCGAGCGCCGCGCTCATGGGCCTCATCATCAAGCGGCACATGAAGTACCTGGAATCCAAGAACCTGCCGGCCATCGCCAAGGACCTCAAGGTCACCCTGGAAGAGGTCGTGGCGGCGGCGAGGCTCCTGCCCAAGCTGGACCCGCGGCCGGGCCGCAACTTCAGCGGGGACGACGCGCAGTACATCACCCCGGATGTCTTCGTCTACAAGCTGGGCGAGGAGGACTACACGGTCGTCCTCAACGACGACGGCCTGTCCAAGCTGCGCATCTCCGGCATGTATCGGAACGCGCTGAAGAACGGCGCCGTGAGCCCCGGCCAGACGAAGGACTTCATCCAGGACAAGCTGCGCAGCGCGATGTGGCTCATCCGCTCCATCCACCAGCGGCAGCGGACCATCTACAAGGTCACCGAGAGCATCGTGAAGTTCCAGAAGGACTTCCTGGACAAGGGCATCGCGCACTTGAAGCCCCTCATCCTGCGCGACGTGGCGGAGGACATCGGCATGCACGAGTCCACCGTCAGCCGCGTGACGACGAGCAAGTACGTGCATACGCCGCAGGGCATCTTCGAGCTGAAGTACTTCTTCAACTCGTCCATCGCGCGCGTGTCCGGCGAGGACACGGCCAGCGAAGCGGTGAAGCACCACATCAAGCAGCTCGTGTCGCAGGAAGACTCGCGCAACCCGTACTCGGACCAGAAGATCGTCGAGCTCTTGCGCTCGCAGGGCACCGAAATCGCCCGGCGCACGGTGGCCAAGTACCGCGAGGTGCTGGGCATCCTCCCCAGCAGCAAGCGCAAGCGCTACTACTAGCGCTTTGTCCCGACCGGCCCTGCACAACAGGGCCGGAGTTGGGGCATGAAGCGGTCCATGGACCCCGTGCCCCCGCCTTCCTTCCCCGGTGACGCCGACGCTCCCCGCCGGGAGCCCGTGCCCCTGGTCGTCCCTCCCGTCACGCTGGAGGGGACCACGGTGCGGCTGGTGCCGTTGAGCACCGACCACGTGCCCGCGCTCGCGGCGCTCTGCGAACCGGAGCTGTTCACGCACTTCTCACGCGTGCTGCGCACGGAAGCGGACGTGGCGGACTACGTCGCCTCCGCGCTCAAGGCCCGGGCCGCGGGCACCGAACAGCCCTTCGCCATCTGCCTGCGCGAAGGCGGGGACGTGGTGGGCACCACGCGCTTCATGGAGATCCAGCGCGACTTCCGCACGCTTGAAATCGGCTCCACGTGGCTGGGACGGCGGGTGTGGCGCTCGCGGGTGAACACCGAGTGCAAGTTCCTGCTCCTGCGCCACGCGTTCGACACCCTGGCGGCGATGCGCGTGCAGTTGAAGACCGACCGGCGCAACGTGCGCTCGCGGGCAGCCATCGAGCGGCTGGGGGCCACGTTCGAGGGCATCCTGCGCAACCACATGCTGGTGAGGGGCGGCATCGTGCGCGACAGCGCGTACTACAGCATTCTCGACACGGAGTGGGCAGGGGTGCAGGCACGGCTCACGGGACTGCTCGCGCGGGAGTGATAGGGTCGCGGGCCCTATGTCCCTTCCCGTGTCTTCTTCGCTGCCTCGCTGGACCGTTCGTGCATTTGGAGCCCTTGGGGCGCTCGTGTCGCTGGTGGGCTGTGGCGGCGGCGAGACGAAGGTGATGTCGCTCGCGGAACTGTCGGACCGCACGCTCACCTACGCGCTGACGGACGTGGACGACGAGGAGAACCCGGATGCGCAGGGCGCGCACCGCTTCACCGTCAGCTACTCCGTGGTGGACGGTCCGTGTTCGCGCTTCGCGGACGACGTGACGGCCACCCTCAACGGCGAGCCCATGACGGTGGTGCCGGGCGGCGCGTCGGAGGTGGGCGGGCGCGGGGACGCGTGCGAGAACAGCCGCGCGTACTTCAACTACGACCCGGGCGCCTGGAGCCGTGAGCCGGTGAGCGACCTCACCGTGCAGCTCCAGGACGCGACCCACACCGTCCGCCTGGTGCTCCAGGGCGCCAAGGCCAAGCGCAGCTTCACGTTCCAGGGCGAGGGCACCCCGGACAAGCTGCGCGTCGGGCAGACGTACGACTTTCTCTGGGAGCCGGCCACGGAGGTGCCCGGTCCCGTCAGCGTGATGATCATGCGCGAAGGGGGCAGGGCGCCCGGCACCCTCACCGCCACGCAGGAGGGCGGCAAGGTGGGCATCACGATTCCGGCCACCACGCCGCAGGCGAACCACCTGCTCAGCATGGAGGCGAGCCTCGCGGGCATCGTGCGCGAGTGCGTGGGCGTGGCCTCGTGCGACGGCACCCTCTTCCACTCGCAGGACTTCGTCATCGCCGTGGTGCCCTGAAGCCTTCGCGTTTCGTCAATGGCGAAGTGCTGGCGAAGTGACAGGTGTCACCGACGACATGCTGCTCGCGTGACAGGGTGAAACGCAGGGCCCGGGCCGGAAAATGGGACTCGGGTCGGAATCCCCTTCACGTGGTGTGCAGTGGACACAACACGTGTCCTCTGGCGGTCGCTTGCGCGGCCGCGTGTCGTGGACGGGAAGTTCCTACGTGGGGGGCCGGGTTGCTTTCGGCGTGGGCTCCGTCTCTGATCTGTGACGGAGCTTACCTCTCTCCCTAGGAGGCGACCACGCATGCAGCTCAACATCACCTTCCGTCAGTTCGGAGCGTCGGATTCCCTGAAGGAATACGCCCGTGAAAAGGTCGATCGGGTGAACCGACTGTTGGACCGGGCTGGAGAGGCCCACGTGGTCCTGTCGCTGGAGCGGCACCTGCACCACGCGGACATCACCATCCACTCGGGCGCCTGGATCCTCCGAGGCCGCGAGAAGAGCGATGACATGTACGCCTCCATCGACCTGGCGATGGACAAGATCGAGCGCCAACTGCGCCGCTACCGCGACAAGCTCAAGACGCATCACGGCAAGGAGAAGGTCCACCACCGTCAGGACCTGGTGAACAGCCTCAAGGTCCGCCACGACGTCTTCGAGGTCTCCGAGTCGCTGGAGTCCACCGAACCCGCCCAGGCGGCGCAGGCGTCCAGCACCGAGGCCTCGAACGACACCGCGCAGGCGGCCGAGTCGGGGATCGCGCGCCTGGTGCGCACCACGCATCTGGCCATCCAGTCGCTGTCGGTGGACGACGCGGTGATGCAGATGAACCTGATGAACAACGACTTCTACGTGTTCCAGAACCAGCAGTCGCACGCGTTGTCCATCGTCTACCGCCGCAAGGAAGGCGGGTTCGGGCTCATCGAGCCGCACCTGCCCTCGGAAGCAGTGGCCGCCACCGGCACCTGACCCGACCTTCCAGGTCCGAAGCTCGGGCCTGGGGTTCGGAAAGCAGGAGTCCGGTCCGCCCCCCACGCCGCTCACGCGCGGGGGGCGGGAAGGGAAGCCGTGGGCACGGGGGACGCCCCCGGAGGGGTCCGCGAAGTCAGCGGAGGCCTCGGGGGCTGATGCGCAGTGAGCGAAGCGCTTTCCACCACCCAGGCGACCCTTGCGCGAATCCAGTGTGAGGAGTAATTGCCGGCCGAGGAATCATTGCCGGCCCGGAGCGCCAGTGCGGGAGCGCCATTGAGAATCGCCGATTTCCTCAGCCCCCAAGCAGTCGTCGCGGACATGCAGGCCCGCACGAAGCCGGAGGTGCTGCGCGAGCTGAGTGCCACGCTGGTGCGGGCGCATCCGAGTTTGCGCGAGGACCGGCTGGTGGCGGTGCTCCAGGAGCGGGAGAAGCTGGGCAGCACGGGCATTGGCGAGGGTGTGGCCATCCCCCACGGCAAGCTGGCGGGCATGGACAGTCTCCAGGCGGCCTTCTGCGTGTCGCGCACGGGGGTGGACTTCGAGGCCATCGACGGCAAGCCCACGCACCTGTTCTTCGCGCTGGTGGCGCCCGAGAACAGCGCGGGGGTGCACCTGAAGGCGCTCGCCCGCATCTCGCGCCTGTTCAAGAATCCGCGCTTCCGGGCCGCCATCCTGGAAGCCCCCACGGCGTCGGACATCCACGCCCTCATCGTCCAGGAAGACGCGCGGCCCTGAAGGCCGCACAGGAAGGCGCCCCACCATGGACGTCGTCCTGCGTCCCATCAACGACCGCTTCTTCCACGAGCAGGTGCTGCCGTTCTTCCAGCGCGCCATGGGGGATGCCTCCGGCGCCCTGGAGCTGCTGGCGAGCCAGTTGGGCGACCCGCAGGCCTTCACGCTCTGCCAGCGGCTGTCCATGTCGGCGATGCCGGGAGGCGTGGGGGCGCTCGACTCGGATGGGTGGATGGACCTGGTGGACCGGCTCGTCTTCCAGCCCTGGCAGGAGGCGCCGGGCGGCTGGGAGGTGGGCGGCGCGCACGGGGGCTACGCAGACGAATGGGATGAGGCGCTGAACCTGGCGCTGATGGTGGAGGACCCGGCCTATCCGTACTGGGACACCAAGGCGGCACGGGCGGTGCGGGACAGCTTCCGCCTGCGGCCTCCTGGGGACCAGGGACTGGCGTCGCTCCTGGCCGGGCAGTGGGATCCATTCCCGGAGTTTCCGCCGGACCGCGTCTTCGTCACGCAGGGCCGGGGTGAGTACGCGGCCAAGGAGCGGTTCGCGTTCGCGGACTGGGCCTGGAGGCCGGCGCGCACGGTGGCGCACTGGCAGGTGAACCTGCCGCGCAAGCTGGAGCGGTTGCTGGCGCGCGAACAGGAGCGGATGAAGCTGCCGGCGCTGCCGGAGCGCGACGAGGTGCTGGGGTATTGGTCGGGCAAGGTGGCCCAGCCGCCGCCGCTCTCCGTGCTGTTCTCCGGACTGGGGCCCAACGCGGCCACGTGGATCCGTGAGCTGGGCGCGCTCACCCTGCACCTGCGCTCCGCGGCGCAGACGAGGCAGGGGCTGGCGGCGCTGGTGACGCGAGGGACGACCGTCCGGCTGTGAGGCGCGGGGGCCCACCGCGATGGGCCCTGTTCCGAGGCGTAGGTGGGGAGAGGGGCCTCGTGCCCTGTCCAAGGTGTGGTCGCGCGGGTCGCTCCGACGCCACCGACGCTTCCGTGCCTTCCCGAGAAGCCGGTTTCCTTGCCAAGCCATTCCCGGCCATGCTCCGGCTGCATGCCCCTTCTTCCGGAGCTGTCCATGCACCGCCGCTCGCGACGCACCTCCCCTGCCTTCCGCCCGTGGCTCCCGGTTCGCCGGATGACGGGCGGGGCCTTCGTGGTCGCGGCCGTGCTGGCGGCGGGCTGTGCTTCCTCGAAGAAGGCGGAGGCTCCGCGCACGGATGTCGCGTCGCTCTACGGCAAGGATGCGGCCTACGCGGTGGGCGTCACCCAGTCGCTGTCCTTCGAGGACGCGGTCCGCCACCGTACGCTGAAGCCGCTCATCTGGTACCCGGTGGCGCCCAGCACGCCGGTGGATGACCGCGCGCCCTCGGACGTGTTCAAGCCCTTCTACGGAGCGAAGGACGCCCCGCTGTCGGACGCGCAGGCGCGCTGGCCGCTGGTGCTGCTGTCGCACGGCAGCGGAGGGTCGGGCATCGACCTGTCCTGGTTCGGTGCGCACCTGGCGGCGCACGGCTTCATCGTCCTGTCGCTGAACCACCCGGGCAACTCCTACAAGGACACGAGCCCGGAAGGCTTCGCGCGCGCCTATGAGCGGCCGAAGGACTTCACGGTCATCCTCGATCAGTTGTTGAAGGATCCGACGTGGGGCCCGCGCGTGGATCCGGAGCGCATCGGTGCGTCGGGGCACTCGATGGGCGGCTACACGGCGATGGCGCTGGTGGGGCTGCGGCTGAACCTGGAGTGGATTGAAAAGCGCTGCACGACGCCCGGCACCCGCGAGGAGATTGGCTGCGAGGCCCTGCGCGACGTGGACTACCGCCGCATCGACATGAAGGAATCGCGCGCGTCGTATCTGGACCCGCGCGTGAAGGCGGCCTTCGCGATGGCGCCGGGCATGGCGGCCTCCTTCGAGGCCCAGGACACGGCGGACATCCAGAAGCCCGTGGAGCTCATCCTCGCGAAGGGCGACGAGTTGATGCCGCACCAGGAGCACGGCATGCAGTTGTCCGGGCGGCTGCCTCCGGCGACCACCACGACTGTGGTGCTGGAGGAGGCGGGCCACTTCACCTTCCTGCCCGAGTGCTATCCGAAGGGCTTCGAGGTCATCGCCATGCTGTGCAAGGACCCGGTGGCGGGGACGCGCGGGGCCTCGCAGTCGCGCACGAAGGCGGAGGGCGTGACGTTCTTCCGCCGCACGCTGGACGTGCGTTAGGTCGGAGCGCCTGGCTTCGGCGGGCTCTCCAGCAGGATGGTGACGGGCCCGTCGTTCACCAGCGCGACCTTCATGTCCGCGCCGAAGATGCCGGTGCCCACGGTGAGGCCGCGCTTGCGCAGGGCTTCACACGCGCGCTCGTAGAGGGCCTTGGCCGCGACCGGCTCCATCGCCTCGATGAAGCTGGGCCGGCGGCCCTTGCGCGCATCTCCGTAGAGGGTGAACTGGCTCACGACGATGAGCTGCTTGGAGGTGTCCTCCAGGGACAGGTTCATCTTCTCGTCGGCGTCCTCGAAGATGCGCAGCAGGGCAATCTTCTCCACCATCCACGCGAGGTCCGCGTCGGTGTCGCCCTTGCCCACGCCCAGGAGCACGAGCAGCCCGGGGCCCATCTCGCTCACGCGCTGGCCGTCCACCGTCACCGACGCTTCCAACACCCGCTGCACCACGGCCTTCATCGCGCATCACCTCCAGAGGTCCTGCCCCATGCTTCCTGCCAGGGAGGGCCCAGGGCTTCAAGCGCGAGCGTCACGGCCCCTGGTGACGCGGATCCATCGCGTCGCGAAGCGCATCGCCCAGCAGGTTGAAGCCCAGCACGGTGACGGCCAGCGCGATGCCGGGGAACAGGGCCACATGCGGCGCCACCAGCAGGTACTGCGTTCCCTGGTCCACCAGCGCACCCCATGACGGAGTGCCCGGAGGAACGCCCAGGCCCAGGAAGCTCAGGGACGCCTCCGCGACGATGGCCCCCGGCAACGCGAACGTTGCCTGTACGAGCAATGGCCCCGCGGCATTGGGCAACAGGTGCCGCACGAGGATGCGTCCGGGCCCACTGCCCAGGGCGCGAGCGGCCTGCACGTAGTCACGCTCGCGCAGGGTGAGCACCTGCCCGCGCGTCAGTCGCGCGTAGCCCGTCCATCCGGTGAAGGAGAGGGCGAAGACGACGTTGGTGAGACTGGGACCCAGCACGGAGGTGATGAACAGCGCCAGCAGGATGCCGGGGAAGGCGAGCAGCACGTCCACCAGCCGCATCAGGCCCTCATCCACGAGCCCGCCCGCGTACCCCGCGATGCCGCCCAGCGTGATGCCCAGCACGCCCGAGAGCAGGACGGCGAAGAAGGACACCTCCAGCGACACACGTGCACCGTGCAGCACATGGGTGAGCACGTCGATGCCATTCTCTCCCGTGCCCAGCAGGTGCCCCGGGCCCGGTCGCGCCAGCTCCCGCGTGAGGTCGATGGCGTCCGGTGGATGGGGGCTGAGCCACGGAGCGAACAACGCGGTGAACACCCAGAGGCATGCCACGGCGAGCCCGAACCGGGCCCCCCACGACTGCAACCGGAAACGGCGAGCCCCGCTCATGAGCGCCTCCGCACGCGAGGATCGACCCACGCATAGGCCGCGTCGGTGAGCGTGTTCACCATCACGTAGCAGAAGGTGAAGAGCAGCACGGTGGCGCGCACGGTGTTGTAGTCGCGCTTCTCGATGGCGGTGAGCAGCAGCGTGCCCATGCCCGGCCACGCGAACACCTTCTCCGTCACGATGGCGCCGCCCAGCAGCGCGCCGAACTCCAGGCCCAGCACCGTCACCAGCGGCAGCAGCGCGTTGCGGAAGGCGTGCTTCCACAGCACCACGCGAGGCGACAGTCCCTTGGCCCGGGCCACGGTGACGTAGTCCTCCCGCAGGGCCTCCAGCATCGTCGCGCGGGTCATCCGAGCGAGGAACGCGGCCAGCGCGGTGCCCAGCGTGAACGCCGGCAGCACGAGGTGCCGCCACGACTCCGCGCCCGACACGGGCAACCAGTCCAGCTTCAGCGCGAACAGGATGATGAGCACCGGTCCCAGCCAGAAGCGGGGCAGGGCGACCCCGGCCACCGACACGCCCATCGCCGCCGCATCCACCGGAGTACCCCGCCGCGCCGCCGCCATCACGCCCAGGGGCAGCGCCAGCAACAAGGACACGGCCATCGCCGCCACCGTGAGCAGCAGCGTGTACGGCAGCGCCGCGCCCAGGGCCGGCAGCACCTTGCGCTGAAACGGAGGCAGCGACGTGCGCAGCTCCCCCGTGGCCAGGTCGCGGGTGAACGTCCAGAGCTGCTCATACCAGGGCAGGTCCAAGCCCACCGCCCGCCGCAGCGCCGCGCGGTCCACCTGCGTCGCCTGTTCCCCCAGCATCACGTCCACCGGATCCCCGGGCACGAGGTACAGGAACAGCGACACCAGCAGCAGCGCCCCGACGAGCGCGATGGCCGCCGACACCAATCGCTTCCTCACGGCGTCCTCCCTGCGCCAGACGAAGGCGTTACTTCCCGTGCCCTCGCCAACGGCGTGAGCAATCCGTGCGCGCTGGGCTCGAAGTCCACGAGCCTCGACGACACCACTGCCACACTGGACTCGTGCCACAGGGGAATGACGGGCAGGACCGCATCCAGCTCCTGCTGCGCCTGGGCATACAGCGCCCGCCGCTCCTCGCGGGGCGCCTGCGTCGCCGCGTCCAGCATGCGGTCCAGCGCGGGGTCCTTCAGCGCGCCCCGGTTGAAGCCGCCCCAGTGGTTCTCCGGCCCGGGGATGTTCCCGGAATGGAACGCGCCTCTCAGCAGGTCCGGTTCCATCACGGCGGCCCACTTCAACGTGAACAACTCGAAGCGGCCCCGGCGCACGTCGTCGAAGAACGTGCCGAACTCCAGCCCGCGCACCTCGATGGCCACGCCCCCCCGAGCAAGCTGCTCCTTGAGCACCAGCGCCACCGCGCGCCGGAACCGGTCCGTGCTCGTCTTGAAGGTGAACGCCAGCCGGGGCTGCCCTCCCGGCCCATCCGGATCCGGATACCCCGCCGCATCCAGCAGCCGCCCCGCCTCCTCCGGTGAATACCCGCACGCGGGCGTGGCCGTGAACGCCCAGTGCGCCCTCGGCAGCATGCTGGATGCGGGCTCCGCCAACCCGTGCAGCTTGTGCTCCACCAGCGGGCCCACGTCGATGAGGTGGCACAGCGCCTGCCGCACGCGCACGTCCGCGAGCGGCCCCTCGCGCAGGTTGATGCCCACGTAGGTGAAGCCCGTGCCCGGCTTCGTCACCACGCGCAGGTGCGGCGCCTCCCGGAGCGCGGGCAGCACCGCCGGGGACACCCCGTTGACCACCAGATCCGCCCGACCCTTGAGCAGCTCCAGCACCCGCGTCGTCTCGTCCCGCACCACCCGGAACGTCAGCCGCGAGAGGGCGGGCGTCCCGCCGTGCCAGCCCGCGAAGGGCGTGAGCGTCAGGTGCTCCTCGTCCGGCCAGGACTCGAAGCGGAAGGGGCCCGCGCCCACCGGGTGCGTGGCCTGGGCCTCGATGCCCTGGGGGCCAGCGCGCTCGGCGGGGAGGATGGCCGCGGAAAGTTCCGCGAGGAGGGGCGCGTAGGGGCGCTTCAGGTGGAAGCGCACCGTGCGGGCATCCACCACCTCCACCCGCTCCAGGGGTTCGTACCGTTCGCGCTTGGGACTGCCCAGCGCCGGGTCGCGCAGGCTGTCATAGGTGGCCTTCACGTCCTCGGCGGTGAGGGCGGTGCCGTCGTGGAAGGTGAGGCCCGGCCGCAGGACGAACTCCACCACCGTGGCGGACACGTCACGAAAGGACTCCGCCAGTTGGGGCACCGGGGAGCTGGCGTCGTCGAAGGTGAGCAACCCCGGGCTGATGAGCTGCGCCAGCCGTTGTCCATGGGCCGTGAGGGCGAAGCGGTCATCCAGACTGTCCGGTGGCGCCTCCAGCAACACCGTGATTCCGGCCGGGGGCGCTTTTTCGCGGCAGCCGGCGTAAAGCAACAGGGCCAGCGTGGCGGACACCACCCGGACGGCGGCGCGGAAGGGCAGGGGAGGCATGGCTTCTGTCACGGACCGGATGTCAGGGGGAACGTCCATGCTGCGACAGCATCCTCTCGGTTTCCAGGAAGCAGGCAGGCGGGCATGCCTTCTTCTGGAAGAGCGAGCGCCCAGGCGTGCAAGTCGCCGGGCCCCCACCCTTGCCGCCCCTTTCATCCCTTCTTCATAATGGTTCGCGACTTCCCCGGAGCGTGCGTGCAGGTTTTTCGAGCCAGACCCTTCTGGGCAGCGACCGCCATTGCCTTGTGGCTGCCGTCCGCCACCCTTGCCGCGTCGCCGTCCAACGACAAAAAGGCTGAACGCGAGGCGCTGAAGAACGCGCTCGTGCAGGTCATGCAGCGCACCGCGCTCAAGAGCAGCCGCGTCGGCGTGCACATGCAGAGCCTGGACGATGGCACCGTGGTGTTCAGCCACAACGCCGACGAACTGCTCAACCCCGCCTCCAACGTGAAGCTCGTCACGTCCTCTGCGGCGCTCGTGGCCCTGGGGCCCGAATACCGCTACGAGACGGAGTTCCTCGTCGAGCCGGAGCTGCCCACCGACGGCAAGGTCAAGACGCTCTACGTGCGCGGCAAGGGCGACCCCACCATCACCACGGAGCGCCTGTACGGCATCACCTCCGAGCTGCTCCACGCGGGCCTGCGCGAGGTGCAGGACATCATCGTGGACGACTCCTGGTTCGATCCCGAGCGCACCCCGCCCGGCTATGACCAGGAGGACTCCGACCGCGCGTACATGGCGCCCACCGGCGCGGTGAGCCTCAACTGGAACGCGGTGGCCGTCTACGTGCGCTCCGGTCCCGGCGGCAAGGCCGTGGTGGACATGGAGCCGCCCAGCGACTTCTTCCTCGTGGAGAACACCGTCACCAGCGGCCCCGGCCGCGCGCGGCGCGTGTCCGTGAAGTCCGACGCGTTCGGGGACCGGCAGAAGATCGTCGTGAAGGGCCAGGTGCCCGACGAGCGCGGCGCGGTGAGCGTCTGGAAGAAGATCGACAGCCCGCCCCTGTACTTCGGCAACACGCTCAAGCAACTGCTCGTCTCGCGCGGCGTGAAGGTGAAGGGCAAGGTGAAGCAGGGCCTGACGCCGTCGCGCGCCCGCATGGTGCACGTGTCCCAGTCCGACACGTTCGACATCGTCCTCAAGCGCCTCAACAAGCTCTCCAGCAACTTCGTCGCGGAGACGCTCCTCAAGACGATGGGCGCGGAGCTGCGTGGCGCGCCCGGCTCGTTCGCCAAGGGCATCGACGTGGTGGAGGAGTTCCTGGAGCGTGACGTGGGCCTGTCGCGCGGCACCTACGTGATGAAGAACGGCAGCGGTCTGAACGACGCCAACCGCTTCTCCACCGCGCAGATGGACCGGCTGTTGCGCCACATGTACGAGCGCTTCCCGCTGGCTCCGGAGTACATGTCCTCGCTGGGCATCGCCGGCAAGGACGGCACGCTCAAGTACCGCTTCGACGGCACGGACGCCGTGGGCCGGCTGCGCGCCAAGACGGGCACCCTGGAAGGTGTCTCCGCGCTCAGCGGCTACGTGCAGTCCGCGGGCGGAGAGAAGTTCTCCTTCTCCATCATGGTCAATGACTACGCGGGCCGCGCGGGCCCCGTCGTCGCGGGCATGGATGCGCTGGGCGCAGCGGTGGCCGCCACCGGCTCCACCCTGGGGCCGGGCACCGCGGTGGCCTCGCTCGCGGATGGGCCCAAGGCCGTCGCGAGCGCCACGGCGGACGTCGCCAACCGCATCAAGACGTACCTGGAGCTGGGCAAGCAGCGCGATCAACGCAACATCGGCTTCCTGCGCACCGCGTGGCGCAGCGAGCGCGACCCCGCCGTGCGCGCGGTGCTGGCGGAGAGCCTCTACCAGTCCAACCCGCACGACTACCTGGGCACGCGCACGCTCCTGGACAGCTACTCCGCGGGCGACGACGTCTACGGCCGGCTGCGGCAGGTGGCGCACACGCTGGAGGTCGGCGTGCCCGGCGTCAGCTCCATGGTGGAGCTGGCCGCGGGCGGCAATACGGAGGCCATGGCCCGGGTGATGGAGCTGTGCCGCGCCTCCGCCCTCTCCGGCGACCTGGACGCGCAGGTGGAGATGGCCAGCGGCATGGGCGAAGTCGCCCGCACGGCGCCGCAGGAACTGGTCACGACCCTGCGCACGTCCAGCGCCGCGGAGCGCGACGCCGCCACCACGCTGCTGGCCCGGGGCCTGGTGCGCAACGGCGACACGGAGCACCCGTTCTGGAAGTCGCTGCGCAAGCTGGGCACGTCCGGCACGGACCCCCAGGTCGTGAGCTTCGCCAAGGGCCTGGACACCACCCTCACCACCAAGTCGGCCGAAGCCCGCGCACTGAAGGCCCAGCCCGTGGAGGTGGTCGCCCCCGCGTCCAACACCCCCGGCGCGCCCACCACCGCGGAAACCCGC
>NZ_RAVZ01000259.1 GCF_003611635.1 Corallococcus terminator
CGCTAGGGGGTGGCGGCGCGTTCGGCCTTGCGGTGCGCCAGGGTGCGCAAGAGCAGCCAGAGGCTCACGGCGAGCACCGCCAGGCCCACGCCGGTGAAGGCGCTGCCCACGCGCAGCGACGCCTTGCGGTCATCCCGGAACACCTCCAGCGCGTCCGTGCGGGGGCCCGCAAGGTAGCGCCGCACGGTGTCCGCGAAGGCCGTCGCCTCCGCTTCATCCTCCGTCCACTGGAAGGCGAGCGGCTGGACGCCGGAGGTCGTCTCCATCTGGGGCCGGAAGATGGGGGCGGCGCCAGCGCGCCGGCTGCGGCTGCGGTCCACCTCCACGCGCAGGATGTCCTGGGGCGCGTAGCGGCCGACCTCTTCATGGTCCAGCCAACTGGAGCGGGTGAGGGCGCACGGGGCCTGGGGTTCGCACCGCAGGTCCATGCGCGCCTTCTGGCCGAGGAAGAACACCCCCAGCACCAGGAAGGGCAGGGAGAGCATCAGGAAGGCCGTGGCACCGATGGCGGTGGCGCGACTGCGACGGTAGGGGAGCGCACGCACGGCCTGCGTCTATAGCCCGGGAGCCGCCAGGGGGCAGTGCTTTCGCGCGCTCGCAAGTGTCGCCCTCCGGGCAGGCAGGCGTCGCGGGGTGTTCAGCGCCGGGAACTTACGACGCCCGGGGCGAGGATGGCCGGGACGGTCGAAAGGCACTTGCGACATGGGTCGGGGGTCCGCACCCCTTGTCCAGGGACGTCGCACCTTTCACCCAAGGAGTCCTCCGCCCATGAAGGCCGTGGCCATCACGTTCCCGTCGCGCGAGGTGCGGGTCCTCGACGTTTCCGAGCCGCGCCTGCATTCCCCCACGGAGGTCAAGGTGCGCACGTTGGAGGTGGGCGTCTGCGGCACCGACCAGGACATCCTCAAGGGCCACCACGGCGCGGCGCCGAAGGGCGAGGACCACCTCATCCTGGGCCACGAGTGCGTGGGGGAGGTGGTGGAGGTGGGCGTGCACGTGCAGGGCCTGAAGGTCGGGGACCTGGTGGTGCCGCGCGTGCGCAGGCCGTGTCCGCACACGCGCTGCCCGGCGTGCCGCCACGGCCATCCGGACTTCTGCGTGACGGGCGACTACACGGAGCGCGGCATCCAGGGCGCGCACGGCTTCTGCGCGGAGTTCTTCGTGGAGGACGCGGCGTACCTGCACCGCGCGGACGATGCGCTGCGCGGCGTGGCGGTGCTGACCGAACCGCTCACCATCGCGGAGAAGGGCCTGCGGGAGGTGGCGCACATCCAGTCGCGGCTGCCGTGGAAGGTGCAGCCCGGCAAGGCGCTGGTGCTGGGCGCGGGGCCGGTGGCGCAGTTGGGCGCGATGGCGCTGATGCGCGCGGGCTACGAGGTGACGGCGTATTCGCGCAGCCCCAAGCCCAACGAGAAGGCCGCCGCGGCCGAGTCCATTGGCGTTCCGTATGTGTCCTCGAAGGAGGTCACGGTGGAGGCCCTGAAGAAGCAACTGGGGGGCGGCGTGGACGTCATCTACGAGGCCACGGGCGCGTCCAAGGTGGCCTTCGATTCGCTCAACGTGTTGGAGGAGAACGGCGTGCTCATCTTCACCGGGGTACCCGGGCGCGAGGAGCCGCTGGAACTGCAGGGCGCGGAGGTGCTGGGGCAGTTGGTGCTGGGCAACCGGGTGATGTTCGGCACGGTGAACGCGTCGGACGGGGACTTCAGCGCGGCGCTGGAGGACCTGGCCCGCTTCCGTGCGCGCTGGCCCGGGAAGGTGGAGCAGCTCATCACCCAGCGCCATCCGCCGTCGGAGTTCGTGAAGGTGGTGGAGGCGAAGGGCGGCATCAAACACGTCATCACGTTCCAGGAGCATGCCCGGTGAATCCCAATGTGGACCTGAAGGGGGGCGTCGCCATCGAGGACCATGGCGTCATCGGAGACCTGCGCACGGTGGCGCTGGTGGGCCAGGAGGGCACCATCGACTGGCTGTGCTACCCGCACTTCGACAGCCCCAGCGTCTTCGCGGCGCTGGTGGATCCGGAGAAGGGCGGGTACTGGCGCGTGTCGCCGGAGCCGGACGGGGTGATGAAGCGCCAGTTCTACTGGCCGGACACCAACGTGCTGGTGACGCGCTTCTACACGCCGGACGGCGTGGGGGAGCTCATCGACCTGATGCCCCTGGGCAAGGGCGCGAGGGCGGAGGGGCGCGAGGTTCTTCGCCGCATCCGCGTGGTGCGCGGGGAGATGTCCTTCCGCATGGAGTGCTTCCCGGCGTTCAACTACGCCCGGGACGAACATGAGACGCACCTGGTGAATGGCGGCGCGGCCTTCGTGTCCCCGGGCCTGAGCATGCAGTTGGTGACGCCGGTGAAGCTGAAGCAGGAGGGCCGGGGCGTCGTCGCGCACTTCACGCTGAAGGAGAGCCAGTCCGCGGTCTTCACCCTGCGCGAGGGCGGGTTGGAGGGCTGCCACCTGCACCTGCACACGCACGACTCCGCGGAGAAGCTCTTCCGGGACACGGTGGACTACTGGCGGCACTGGTTGTCCAAGTGCAAGTACACGGGGCGGTGGCGGGAGATGGTGCAGCGCTCGGCGCTGGCCCTGAAGCTGATGACGTTCGAACCGTCCGGCGCCATCGTCGCGGCGCCCACGTGCAGCCTGCCGGAGTCCCCGGGGGGCACGCGCAACTGGGACTACCGCTTCTGCTGGCTCAGGGACGCGGCCTTCACCGTCTACGCGTTCATGCGCATCGGCTTCGACGAGGAGGCCGCCGCGTTCATGCGTTGGGTGGAGGCGCGGTGCGCGGAGTCCGGGGATGGGCCGCTGCCGTTGATGTACTGCCTGGATGGCAGCCCGGTGCCGAAGGAGGAGGAGCTGCATCACCTGGCCGGCTACGGCGGCGCGAAGCCGGTGCGCATTGGCAACATGGCGGCGGGCCAGCTCCAACTGGACATCTACGGCGAGCTGATGGACTCCGTGTACCTGTCCAACAAGTACGCGGCGCCCATCTCGTATGACTTCTGGAGGCACCTGCGCCGGCTGGTGGATTGGGTCTGCGAGAACTGGCAGAAGCAGGACGAGGGCATCTGGGAGATTCGCGGTTCGCGCCGGCACTTCGTCTATTCGAAGTTGATGTGCTGGGTGGCGGTGGACCGGGCCATCCGGCTGGCGGACAAGCGCAGCCTTCCTGCGGACCGCGCGAAGTGGTTGATCACGCGCGACACCATCTTCGAGGAGATCATGGAGAAGGGCTGGTGCGCGGAGAAGGGCGCCTTCATCCAGGCCTACGGGCATGAGGCGCTGGATGCGGCGAACCTCCTGATGCCGCTGGTGTTCTTCCTGTCCCCGGTGGATCCGCGGATGCTCTCCACGTTGGACCTCATCCGCAAGGCGCCGCGCGAGGGGGGCCTGACGTCGGACGGGCTGGTGTTCCGCTACGAGGCGGACGCGAAGCTGGATGGCATTGAAGGCAGCGAAGGCACCTTCAACCTGTGCAGCTTCTGGCTGGTGGAGGCGATGACGCGCGCGAGCGCGGCCCGGCCGGACCTGCTGGACGAGGCGCGGCTCATCTTCGAGCGGATGCAGGGCTACGCGAACCACCTGGGGCTCTACGCGGAGCAGACGGGCATGTCGGGCGAGGCGCTGGGAAACTTCCCGCAGGCGCTCACGCACCTGTCGCTCATCAGCGCCGCGTACAACCTGGACAAGACGTTGGGACGCCACGATTGATGCACGGAGACTGGTAGAGTGCGGGCACCCGCCATGTCCGACCTGTACCCGCTGCTGTTCCGCTTCGCCGTGAAGGCGGATGCCCACTACGACGTGTTCAGCCGCCGCGTGCGCAAGGGGCTGGGCATCGCCCCGCCGCTGCGCATCCTGCCGTACCGGGGCTACGGCACGCCGGACCGCGTGGTCATCAAGGCGCGCGTGCTGGAGGAGCGCAAGGTGAAGCCCTCGCGCCAGCGGCACACGCTCCTGAGCAGCGCCGTTGCTTCCTACAAGCGCTACATGACGCGGGAGATCGCCAGCGCGCACGTGGCGGTGCGCTGGGGGGACAAGCACTGGGAGGGCACGACGGACGAGGAGGGCTTCCTGGAGCTGTGGGTGCCTCCGCCGTCGGGGGTGCGCTCGGGCTGGCACATGGTGGAACTGGAGCTGCTGTCACCGGAGCCGGAAGGGGTGCAGCGCGTGTCGGCGCCAGTGCGGGTGGCGGGGTCGAGCGCGGAGCTGGGCGTCATCAGCGACATCGACGACACGGTCATCGCCACGGGGGTGACGGATCCGCTCAAGCGCGCGTGGGCGCTGTTCCTCACGGAGCACCGGGTGCGGCTGCCGTTCCCGGGCGTGGATGCCTTCTACGCGGCGCTCCAGGCGGGCGCGAGCGGCACGGCGGACAACCCCATCTTCTACGTGTCCAGCAGCCCGTGGAACCTCTACGAGCACCTGGACGAGTTCCTCTCCATCCACCGCATCCCCATTGGTCCGCTGCTGCTGCGCGACTGGGGGCTGTCGCGGCATGGGTTCGCGCCGGGCGGGGGACACGGGCACAAGCTGGACAAGATTCGCGGCGTGCTGGAGACGCTGTCGCATCTGCCGTTCGTGTTGATTGGGGACAGCGGGCAGGAGGACGCGGAGCACTACCGCACCATCGTGCGCGAGTTCCCCGGCCGCATCCGCTGTGTCTACATCCGCAACGTGCCGGGGCGTTCCAAGCGCGGGGAGGAGATGACCAGCATCGCGGAGGACATCCGCGCTGGCGGCAGCGAGCTGGTGGTGGTGGATGACACGGTGGCCGCGGCGAGGCACGCGGCCCGGGCCGGGTGGATTCGTTGGGAAGAGGTGCCGGAGGTGGAGGCACACCGCCGCGAGGACGCCGCCCGGGGTGCTTTGGGCGACCGGGGCTGAAGATTTCCAGTCACTCCGTGATGACAAGCGTCACGGAGGCGTCACGTGGGGGTTGTGACTTGAGGGTGGGGACGGGGGTGTGGCAGAGCCAGGGCTCCCCGTTTCACCGCTCAAGGATGTGACCATGCTTCGACACCGGGTGCAGTTGTCCGTGCTGGCTTCCGCGCTGTGGTTGGGTGCGTGCAACGCGCCGCCTGCGCCGACGGAGGAGCCGACGCCGACGCCGGAGGCCACGCAGTCGGTGCGCTCGGTTGCGTCGCGGCTGAGCCAGATTGAGTTGGAGTACGAGGGCCCGACGGCGCTGCTCGAAGCCGACATGGAGGCGGGCAACGAGGAATGCGACACGTACAACAACTGGTGTGACGGCACGCTGGAGGTCTACAGCTTCCCGTGGACGTCCACGCAGGCGCCGACGGTGGCGGACGCGGTGGAGTCGGTGTTCGCGCTGCGGCAGGATGACCGCATCCCGTTCCGGTTCCAGGGCAACGTGCCGTTCAGCACGATGTCGCAGCAGCTCTTCTTCTTCGACGCGTTGGATCCGCACCTGTTGACGGAGCTGGGCAACGGCACGGAGCAGGTGCAGATCGCGTACTACTACGCGTCGTACCTGGTGGCCGCGGGCGCGCACGACTGGAACCACCTGTTCATCGTGCTGTACCCCCAGTCGCACCGCGTGGCCGTGTTCAACCTCGTGAACCACGAGACCTGAGCCGTCGTCCCTGGGTTTTCCGTGAAGCTTCGACGCCGGTGTCCCTGGGTTCACGGGGCGCCGGCGTTGTTCGTTCGGGCAGGCGGGCAGGCGGGCAGGCGCGGCGGTCTTTGAAGAACCCCGTGATTTCAAGCACATGGAATAGAGCGACTTGCGTTTTTAGCGAATTGGCGTAACAGTTGAGGCCTGTTTGTTACGCCACGCCCAGCAGGGAGCATTCCGATGAGCGCCACCATCACCGACCCCGAAGACCTCCCTGTCGAGGAGCGCCGGCTCGCGGCCCGCCTGAACAAGGAACTGGCGGTGGACTCTCCGGGAAAGGCGGCACGACTGGTGCTGCCTTCTGGGGAGCAGGTGGAGTTGCCTGACAGCATGGTGTCAGTGCTCCGGACCATCATGGAGGCTCTCGCGAATGGCTCACCTGTCAGCATCATTCCAATGCATCGGGAGATGACAACTCAGGAAGCGGCGGATTTCCTCAACATCTCGCGCCAGCATCTGGTGACCTTGCTGGAACAGGGAAAGCTCCCGCACAGTCGCCCGGGAAAGCATCGGCGCCTCCGCGCTTCCGACGTGATCGCCTACAGGCGCAAGCGTCAGGCTGAGATGGAGGCCGGCCTCCAGGAGATCGTTGAGCTGGACAAGAAGATGGGGGACTATTTCGGTTCGTAGCGGTGCCCGGGGGATTTGTTGCCAGTCATCTTCCGCGTCTTTCTCGACGCGAACGTTCTCTTTCCTGCCTCCATCCGAAATACCCTGCTGGATGCGCACAAGCAGAGACTCGTCCAGGTCTACTGGAGCCAACAGGTTCTGGAGGAACTGCGTCGCAACCTTGTGCTGAAGCAACGCAAGTCAGAGGACGATGCATCTACGCTCGTGAATGCGATGTGCAGGATCTTTCCTGAATCCGTGGTGTCCGGCTACGAAGCCCAGATTGCCAGCATGCGAAACGATGAAGGAGACCGGCACGTCACCGCGGCAGCCTTGACCGCAGGTGCGCAGGTCATCGTTACCAACAACCTGAAACACTTTCGCGCGAAGGATCTGCCTCCGGGAATCGAGGCTCAGCCCGCCGACTTTTTTCTTCAGCAACTGCTGGACCTGGATCCAGAAACGATGGTCGCCATCCTGCAAAAACAGGTGGAGCGATACAGGGAGCCCCTCATCACCTTCGAAGCCTTTCTAGAACACTTCTCGCGCTCCGCGCCCGGCTTCATCCGCGATGTGCGCGAGTACCTGCTCGCCTTGAACTGAGCCTCCGCCTCACGTCACCGGACGGCCACTCTGCATGTGGACCATCCGGATGGCGCGGTCCATCAGCTCGCCCTGGGCGGAGCGCTTGTCTCCGGTGGCCGGCGGAATGCGCCGGCGCCAGGTGCCGTCCGAGGCCAGCTCCCAGGCGCCGCTCGTGTCCACCATGCAGCGCTCCACCACGTCGCGCACCTGCGCGCTCAACGCAGGGTCTTCCACCGGCGCCAATATCTCCACGCGGTGGTCCAGGTTGCGCGGCATCATGTCCGCCGACCCGATGTAGCAACGCGACGTCGCGCCCCGTTCG
This sequence comes from Corallococcus terminator, assembly GCF_003611635.1. Taxonomy (GTDB): domain Bacteria; phylum Myxococcota; class Myxococcia; order Myxococcales; family Myxococcaceae; genus Corallococcus; species Corallococcus terminator. The sequence goes on from NZ_RAVZ01000259.1 coordinate 7,157, forward strand.
AACGAATAGATGCGCGGGTGCTCCAGGAAGCGGCCCAGGTTGGACACCACCCGGATGTGCTCCGACACGCCCGGCACCCCCGGCCTGAGGCAGCAGATGCCTCGCACGTTGAGCTCCACCTTCACCCCCGCGCGCGACGCGTCGTACAGCGCGCGGATGATGCCCGGGTCCACCAGCGCGTTCATCTTCATCAGGATGCGCGACGGCGTCTCCGGCGTGTGCGCGGCGAGGGTCTTCCGGATCTCCTCCATCAACCCTTCCCGCATGGTGAGCGGCGCCACCAACAGCTTGCGGAAGGAGCGCGGACGGCCAAAGCCCGTCAGGAAGTTGAAGACATCCGCCACGTCCGCGCCAATGTCCGGGTCCGTCGTGAACAACCCCAGGTCCGTGTAGAGCCGCGCCGTCTTCGGGTTGTAGTTGCCCGTGCCGATGTGCACGTAGTGCCGCACCCGTTCACCCTCGCGCCGCACGATGAGGATGGCCTTCGCGTGCGTCTTCAGGCTGGGAATCCCATACACCACGTGCACGCCCGCCTCTTCCAGCGCGTTCGCCCAGCGGATGTTGGTGCGCTCATCGAAGCGCGCCTTCAGCTCCACCATGCACACCGCCTGCTTGCCGTGCTCCGTCGCGCGGATGAGCGCGGGCACCAGCGGTGAGCTGTCCGACGTGCGGTACACCGTCTGCTTCAGCGCCAGCACGTCCGGGTCCTCCACCGCCTCGCTCACGAAGCGCTCCACCGACGTGGTGAAGGATTCGTAGGGGTGGTGCACCAGCAGGTCCCCCCGGCGCATCGCCGACATCACCGTGCCCCCGCCGTCCGGGGACTCGTTGTCCGTGCGCAGCCGCGCCTGCGTCACCGGCGTCCACGGCGGGTCGCGCTGCTCCGTGAAGCCCGGCGTCATCGCCAGTGACATCACGTCCGACAGGTCCAGCAGGCCGTGCTCCTCGTACACCTGCCGGGACTCCAGCGTCAGCGCCTCCACCAGCGGCTCCAAGAGCTTGGGGCTCATCCCCGCCTGCACCTCCAGGCGGATGACGTCCCCGAAGCGGCGCTGGCTCAGCTCCGTCTCCACCGCCTTGAGCAGGTCCTCCGCGTCTTCCGACACGGTGAAGTCCGCGTCGCGCGTCACGCGGAAGAGGCTCCAGTTGAGCACCTCCATCCCCGGGAACAGGTCCCCCAGGTGCTGCGCGATGATCTCCTCCAGCGGCACGAAGAACGAACCCGGACCGCCCTTGAGCGGCACGAAGCGCGGCAATATCTCCTTGGGCACCTTCACCCGCGCCACGCTCTCGTCCTCCGCCACCGGGTCGCGCAGCAGCACCGCGAGGCTCAGCGACAGGTTGGAGATGTACGGGAAATGCCGCCCCAACCCGATGGCCAGCGGCGTGAGCACCGGGAAGATCTGCTCGCGGAAGCGCTGATCCACCTGCGCGCGCTGGTCCGCGTCCAACTCCTTCATGGACAGGATGCGCAGGCCCTTCTCCGCCAGCGCGGGCCGCAGCACCTTCTCGAAGCAGTCCGCGTGGCGGCGGCCCTGCTCCAGGATGCCCGTGTGCAGCTTGTCCAGCGTGTCACCTGGGGATGCGCCGTCCGGCACCAGCCTGCCCACGCGCGCGGCGATCTGCTCGTGCAGCCGCGCCACGCGGATCATGAAGAACTCGTCCAGGTTGCGCGCGTAGATGGAGATGAACTTCAGCCGCTCCATCAACTGCACTTCCGGGGCCTCCGCCATCTGCAACACCCGGTCGTTGAACGCGAGCCACGACAGCTCACGGTTGAAGAACAGGTCGCTGTCCGTCACCTCCGTCCCCGGAGGGACGGCATCCCGCTCCAGGACCTTCTGGGTGACGCCTTTCGCGGCCGCGCGCTTCGCCATGACGTTGTGACTCCTCGAGCAGACCCGTACTCAGGATGTGCCCTCTAGCAGCCCCGAACCGCGCGGATTGTGAACTCGCACGTCTGGCCTGGAACCGGACATCCGGACGTATCCCACCCCGACCGACGGCGTCAGTGACCGGCAAGGCGGGGGCGCCGTGGACTTTCTTGCATCCCCTTGCATCCAGGGAGCGCGGGCGGCATTCAGAAGGCGTGAGCGCTCCTGTCAGCCCCCTGCGAGTCGTCCCCGGCGGTGCGCCGGTGGACACGTCCCCGGATGCCCTCTTCTCCGCCTTCCGCGAAGGCCATCAGAAGAAGCTGGGCCGCTTCAGCTTCACGTGGTTCGTGGCCGCCGCGGTGCCCCTGTTCCTGGCCGTGGGCTTCTTCTTTCTTTGGCGCACCAACGGAACGACGTTCTCCGTCATCACGCCGCACGGCATCAAGGTGGTGCGCGCGGGCATGTCCAGCCAGGAGGTGAAGGGCCTCCTGGGCTATCCGCTCACGCTCCAGAAGCAGGGCGACCAGGACTGCTACCGCTACGGCCGGCCCAACTTCCGCAACGACGTCTTCGTCGTCTACTCCGTCTGTTACGAGGAGGGGCAGGTGCGCGACGTGCTCGCCCACCAGTACTCCGCCTGGCAGGTGGACCCGACCACCGGCGCCTTCGTCGCGCCGGGCCAGGACACCCCGCCCACCCCCGTCCAGCCGTAGCCAGGACGGGGCGGCCGGCGCTTCTCAGCCCTGCGCGAGCCCCTGTTCGGCGCCCTCGAAGGTCACCTTCGCCAGCGTCATCACGTGCTCCACCGCGAGCAGGTGCCACGCCACGTCGGTCATCTGCGCGGCGGCCGCGGGGTCGATGAGTGATTCGCGGAGCTGGGCCTCCGTGATGCCGAAGGGCTCCGAGGACTCCTTGAGCAGCTCCAGCGCGACCTGCGGCGTGAGCTGCAGCTTGTCCCGCTGGGCGATGGCGCGCAGCACCAGGGCAATCTTCAGCCGGCGCTCCACGTCCTCGCGGATGCCCGGGTGGTGCAGCCAGCCGTCCAGCGCTTCCTTCTGCTCTTCCAGGCTGAAGAACTTCTGGGCGAGCGTCTCACCCTCCATCTGCAGCCAGCGGCGGCGGATCTCCTCGTCCACGAGCGCCTTGGGCACCTGGACGTCCGTGCGCGACACCACCGTGTCCAGCACCATGTTGCGCGCGTCCACCCAGAGCATGTCGGACATCTCGCCCTCCATCTCCTCCACGATGGAGCCCATGACCTCCTCGTGCGTGGCGCCCCGGCCCAACTGCTGGAGGAAGGCGTCCGACTCCGTGTCGGGCATGCGCACCTCGCGCGCGGCCTTCACGTCCACCAGGAAGCGCGCCGGCATGCCGCGAAGCTGCTCCGCCGGGTAGTCGTCCGGCAGGATGAGGCCCACCTCCACGCTGTCGCCCACGCTGGCCTCGGCGATGACCTCCGAGAAGCCGGGCAGCATCAACTGGGGGGCCAGCTCCATCCAGTAGCCCACGCGCGTGCTCAGCGGGATGAGCCGGCCGTTGGCGTAGCCCAGGATGTCCAACTGAACATCGTCGCCCATGGCCAGCGCTTCACCTTCGGCGCGCGGACGGGTCTCCGCCTTGGCCCGTGCCAGCTCGTGGAAGCGCTCCAGCAGGTCCTCTTCCGTGAGGTCCTCGCCCGCGGGAACCCGGATGTCGAGGTTCTCCAGCGAGGGGGCCTTCACTTCCGGCAGGTCCGCCTGATGGCCCAGACCGGGGGCGACGGGCAGGCGCTGCACCAACTGCTGCACGGGGGCCTGCGCCGGGGCGGCGACGGGTTCCGGAGGCTTGCTGGTGGCAGCCGGCTTCTTCGCCGGGGTGGAGGTGGCGGACGCCTTGGCGCCCGGCGACTTCGTGGAGGAGGCAGGACCGGACGCCTTGGCGCCCGGCGACTTCTCGGAAGGGGTCTTCTTGCTGGCCACCGGTGGGCCTCCTGGCAGATAGCGACCGTGGTCCCAGATGGGATTGAAACGAGCGCGTCTCACCCGGTGGTGCCTAGCAGAAAACCGGCCTCCGGTGACAACCCCGGACGAACTGTCCGGGGGGCGGACCGGGTACGACGACTACCCGAACAGGCCGCCGACGAAGCTGGAGACGGCGGAGACGGCGGCGCCCACCTGGCTGACCACCGGGATGTTGGTGGCGGCGGCGATGGAGCCCACGGCGGTGATGACGCTCGTGACCTTCTTGGTGGTGCTGGCGTTCGGGTCACGCACGGTGGAGACCGCGTTGGCCGTGTCGAAGGCGGCGATGGCGATGTTGGCGCCCGGCGCGAAGCGGCCGGCGGCCTTGGCCAGCGTCCCACCCGCGGCCTTGGCGGCGGCGGTCGCACCGGCCTTGGCGGCGGCCTTGCCACCCTCGCTCAGCGCGGCGCGGGCGGCGGCGCGGGACGCCGTGCCGGTGATGACCTTGGCGGCGACGCCGCTCTCCTTCACGGCCGTGTTCACGGCGGCGCGCACGCCGCTCTTGACGGCCTGGCTGGTACCACCCTCGAAGGCGGCCTTGGCGGCGGCGCCCGCGGCGGCACGCGCCAGCTTGGGACCCGCGCCCGGGACGGCGGACTTGAACGCGCTGCTGGCGGCCTTGTAGGCGCCACCGAACTTCTGCACGTCACGGGCGATTTCCAGACCGCCCTTGACGGTGCTGACCGCGCCCTTGCCGGCGGTGGCGACAGAGCCGAGCGCCTTGTTCCAGTCCTCGCTGCTGCCGCTGCGCACCGCGTTGCGGACGTCGCTGATGGCCGTGCCGGTCTGGCCGACGAGCTTCGCGGCGCTGGTCAGCGTGCCGAACGCCTTGCCCGCGATGCCGAGCTTGCCCTTCAGGTCGAGCTTCGTCTTCGGGTCCGTCGCCTTGGACACCAGCTTGTCGACGTTGCCCTTCAGCGTCGCCTTGAAGCCGTCCGTCTTCAGGCTCTTGACGTTGTCGAAGCCGTCCTGCACCGCCGTCTTCACCTTGGTGAAGGTGTCGTAGCCCTTCTTCGCCTGCGTCCCGATGTCCTTCGCCGCCTTGATGGGGTCCTGCTTCACCTGGCGGATGGTGTTGCTGACGGTACGGCGGGCGCGGTCGATGAGGCTCATTTGCGGGCTCCCTCGTGGAGATTCGAGGAATGGGATTTGGAAGGCGATGACTGCTGTGTGGGGATTATCGACTCAACCCGCGATCAGTTGCGTAGCACCCCCACAAAGCGTGGAAAGGTGGTTGTGCATCAGGATGAAATGTGCGCCCGGGTCGGTTCTTGGCATGCAGATCGGGATGTTGACCCACGTGTCGTTGGCCCGGTGCGTCAGCGGCAGTCCCGGTCGGCGCCGTCAGCCGCGCCGTCCGCGTCGTTGTCCGCGCCGTCCTGGCAGTGGCCGGCTTCGGAGTCGAACGCCTCCGCGATGTGGAGCGTGTAGCGGATGGGGGTGTCCTTCTCCGGGTGGGCCATGCCGTCCACCACCACCAGCACCGTCTGTCCCTGCGCCAGGGCGAGCTTCAGCGCCGGGGCGTTCTTCGCGGTGGGGCGGGGATGGGAGGCGCAGCCCAACTCCACGCCCCGGCAGCCGGTGAGGACATAGAGGGCGTTGCCGGCGGCGGCGGCGTCACCGCCGGGCGAGGTGTCGAAGACGTACGTGCCGGCCCGGGGCGCCGTCCACAGGTGGGCCCGGTCCTGCTGGAGCAGCGCGCCGCAGGTACCCTGGAAGCCGTCGCCCGACGCCGCGGTCTCCCCCTGGAAGGTGACGGGCAGTGCGCTGCCCAGGTCGTGGTGCGCGCAGCCCTGGCCCTTGCAGCCCGGTTCGTCGCGGCAGTCAGTGTCCGCGCAGTCCACCCAGCGGTCTCCGTCGTTGTCCATGCCGTCGAAGCAGGCGCCGGCCTCGGTGGGGCGGAGCGCGTCGATGTGCAGTTCGAAGAAGCCCTGGGTGAACGGCCCGCCGGCCACCGCGTCCACCGTCACCAGGACCTGCTGCCCCTTCGTCAGCGGCACCGCCACCCGCGCGCCGCCGCCGTAGCTGATGCCGCCCGTGGCGCACGCGAGCTCCGCGCCGCCGCAGCCCCCCGCGGTCACCGAGGCCACCGCGATGACCGAACGCACCGCCGAACGGGCCGTGTCGAAGGTGAAGGTGCCCGTCCGGGGCGCCGTCCACAGGTAGCCCCGGTCCGGGGCCCCCGCGCCCCCGCACGAGGCGGCGTGGTCGTCGTTGGCCTCCACGGTGGAGCCCTTCACCGTGACGGGCAGCGCGCTGCCCAGGTCCCGGTCCGCGCACACGGGCTCGGTGGTGGCGCACACGTTGGGGACGCCCGTGCCACCGCACGTGTCCGGCGCGGTGCAGCTTCCGCACGACAGCGTGCCGCCGCAGCCGTCCGCTACCTGTCCGCACGTCTTGCCGAGCACGCCGCAGGTGGCCGGCCGGCACGAGGGCGTTCCGCACACGTTGGCGGTGCCGCCCCCGCCGCACTGGAGGCCGTCCGGACACGTGCCGCACGTCAGGGTGCCGCCGCAGCCGTCCGCCACCTGTCCACAGTCCTTGCCCAGCGCGTCGCAGGTGGACGGGGTGCACGGGGCCTGGCCGCACACGTTGGCCACGCCCGCGCCGCCGCACGTCTCCGGCGCGGTGCAGCCGCCGCACTCCAGCACCGTGCCACAGCCGTCGGACACCCGGCCGCAGTCGCTGCCCAGGGACTGACAGGTGGCGGGCACGCAGGTGCCGGGGCCGCAGACGTTGGCCTTCCCCGCGCCGCCGCATGCCGCCTCCGCAGGGCAGGTGCCGCACTCCAGCGTGCCACCGCAGCCGTCCAGCACCTCGCCGCAGTCCCGGCCCAGCACGGCGCAGGTGGCGGCCAGACACGCGCCCGGGGCGCACACGTTGGCCACGCCGCTCGCGCCGCACGCGAGGCCCGGTCCACACGCGCCGCACTCCAGGACGCCGCCGCAGCCGTCGGACACCGGGCCGCAATCCTTGCCCAGGGCCTCGCAGGTGCCGGGCGTGCACGCGGCGTGGCCGCACACGTTGGCGGCGCCGCCCCCGCCGCATGTCTCCTCGGGCCCGCACGCGCCGCACTCCAGGACGCCGCCGCAGCCATCCGCCACCTGTCCGCAGTTCTTCGCCAGGGCCTCGCAGGTGGTGGCGACGCACGCGGGCGGTGCACAGACATGGGGCACGCCGCTTCCCCCGCAGACCTCCGGGGCCGCGCACGTGCCGCATTCCAGGACGCCGCCGCAGCCATCCGGGACGGGGCCGCAGGTGGCTCCCAGGGCCTCGCAGGTGGACGGGGTGCACGGCGCGGGGCCGCAGACGTTGGGGATGCCGCCTCCGCCGCAGGCCTGCCCCTCCGCGCAGGGGCCGCAGTGCAGCGTGCCGCCGCAGCCGTCCACGGCGATGCCGCAGTCCAGGCCCTGCGACGCGCACGTCATCGGCAGGCAGAGGGTGGTGGACGGGAGCAACTGGAAATCCGTGTCGTAGGGCTGCTGCGTGGGGCCACAGGCCACCCACAGCCCGAGCAGCGCCACCCAGACTCCCGCACCC
>NZ_RAVZ01000025.1 GCF_003611635.1 Corallococcus terminator
GTCCGCAGGAGATGCAGGTTCCCCCGAAGCACACCGTGCTGGGCACCCCGTTGAAGGGGCCGGTGCCGGAAGGCTTCGAAGAGGCCGTCTTCGGCATGGGCTGCTTCTGGGGGGTGGAGCGCAAGTTCTGGCAGGTGCCGGGGGTGTACTCCACGGCGGTGGGCTACGCGGGCGGGCTGACGCCGAACCCCACGTACGAGGAGGTCTGCTCGGGCCTCACCGGCCACAACGAGGTGGTGCGCGTGGTGTACGACCCGAAGAAGGTCTCCTACGCGCAGCTCCTGAAGGTGTTCTGGGAGAACCACGACCCGACGCAGGGCATGCGCCAGGGCAATGACGCGGGCACCCAGTACCGCTCCGGCATCTACTACGCGAACGACGCCCAGAAGCGCGCTGCGGAGGAGACGCAGCGCACGTTCCAGGCGGCGCTGCACGCGAAGGGTTTGGGCGACATCACGACGGAGCTCCTGCCGGCGCCGGCCTTCTATTACGCCGAGGACTACCACCAGCAGTACCTGCAGAAGAACCCGGACGGCTACTGCGGCGTCGGGGGCACGGGCGTCAGTTGCCCCATTGGCGTCGGCGTCAGCGCCTGACGTGAAGCACGCACCGTGAAGCAGGGCAGCGGCGCGGATCCACCGTCACGGGTCCGCGCCCTCCCGCCACGCCGCGAGCAGCAAGGAAACCCGGTGATAGGGTCGCGTTCTCGTGAACACGCGCCTCGCCAGTCTGTCGGCAGTGGTCCTCGTCGGGCTCACCCTCGCGTTCGCCCTGCGCTTCGCCTCGGCACCCACGGCCCTGCCGGCCTCGGCGCCCGTGGAGGTGTTCTCCGCCGGGCGGGCCCGCGCGCACCTGGAGCACATCGCGGCGGTCCCGCACCCCGTCGGCTCGCGCGCACACCGCGAGGTGCGCGAGTACCTGCTGCGCGCCCTGCGCGAAGCGGGGGTGACGCCGGAAGTCCAGACGACCTCCGCCATCAACCCGAACCTGGGCACGGGCCGCTCCCTCCCGGGCGCCACGGTCCACAACGTGCTCGCCCACCTCAAAGGCGTGGAGGGAGGCAAGGCCGTCGCCATCGTCGCCCACTACGACTCCGTCCCCACCTCGCCCGGGGCCTCGGATGACGGGGCGGGCGTGGCGGCGATGCTCGAAACGCTGCGCGCGCTGCGCACCGGCCCCCCGCTTCGCAACGACATCCTCTTCGTCTTCACGGACGCGGAGGAGACGGGGCTCGTGGGCGCCAGGGCCTTCGCGCTCCAGCACCCGCTGGCGAAGCAGGTCGCCGTCGTCCTCAACTTCGAGGCTCGCGGTTCGCGCGGCCCGTCGCTGATGTTCCAGACGAGTCCCGACAACCGCTGGCTCATCGAACATCTGGCGCGCTCCGGGGCCCCCGTCCAGGCCAGCTCGCTCTTCGAAGAGACCTACCGGCAACTGCCCAACGACACGGACCTCAGCATCTTCCTGAGGGAGGGCACGCCGGGCCTCAACTTCGGCTTCATCGACGGGCTCATGCGCTACCACTCGAGCCTGGACGACCTGGCCCACCTGGACCCCGACAGCCTCCAGAATCACGGCGAGGTGATGCTCGCGCTCGCGCGACACCTGGGCCAGGACCCGCTGGAGCCCACCTCCACGGGGAGCGCCATCTACTTCAACGTCGGGCCCTTCCTCGTCCACCACGCGGCGTCCTGGGCGGTGCCCCTCGCGCTGCTGGCGCTCCTCGCCTGTGGGGCCGCCATCGCCGTGGGCCTGCGGCGGGGAGCGTTGCGCGCGCTCGGCGTCCTGAAGGGCCTGGGCGCGCTGCTCGCGACGACGGCGGGGAGCGCGGCGGTGATCCACGCCGCGTGGTGGCTCGTGCAGCTCATCGATGGGGGCTTGAGGGCCCTGCCCCAACGCGACGCCTACCAGGGCCCGCTCTTCATCGCGGGACTGCTGGCGCTGACGCTCGCGACGGTGGCGGGTCTCCAGGCCCTCTTCCTGCGCAAGGTGCGGCGGGCGGAGCTCGCGGCGGGCGCGCTCATCGCGTGGACGGTGCTGGGACTCGTCACCGCGTTCGTGGCGAGCGGCGTCAGCTACCTGTTCATCTGGCCCGTCGTCTTCGGCGCGCTGGGCCTCGGGTGGCGGTGGCGCGAACCGGGGGAGACGCTGACCTCGCGCACCCGCCTGATGCTGGCCGCGAGCGCCATCCCCGGTCTGTTGTTGTGGGTGCCGCTGGTGCCCAATTTCTACGTCGCCCTGACGCTCTGGCTGGTGGCGGTGGTGACGGCGGTGGTCGCGCCGTGGCTGGCATTGCTCCTGGCCCAGACGGTCGCGGAGCCCGTGCGCCTGGGCCGGACGGTGGCGCCGCTGTCCCTGGCGCTGGCCGGGGTGCTGCTGGGTGTGGGCGTGGTGCAGGAGCGCTTCGACGCGGATACTCCGCGCCCCAGCAGCGTCGCCTACGTCGCCGACGTCACGAGCGGCAAGGCGTACTGGCTCTCCAGCGACTCCGAGCCGGACGCCTGGGTCTCCCGCGTCCTCGGCGGCGAAGCCACGACACGCCGCATGGGCACCTACCTGCCCCTGTTGCCGAGGGACGTCCACGTGGCCCCCGCCCCGCTGCGGCCCCTCCTCGCGCCGGAGGTGCGGGTGGAGGACGACGAGACGCGGGACGGATTGCGCCGGCTCACGCTGCGGGTGACGTCGCGGCGGCAGGCGCCACAGCTCCAGCTCCAGCTTGGAGACGGCACGCCCCTGCGAGGCCTGTCCATCGCCGGCCACCGGCTGGAGCCCGAGGCCGTCACCCGCGTGCGCGAACGTGAGACGGCCACGGTCATTCAGTTCTGGGACCCACCGCCCGAAGGCCTCGTGTTGGAGGTCTCCGTCCCCGAGGGCACCCGCGTGCGGCTGCGCGCGTCGGACCTGCGCTTCGACCTCTCCGAAGCCCCCGGCGCGCCCGGCGACCAGCGCCCGGCCAACACCATTCCTGTGCCGTTCTACTTCGGCGTCACGGACGAGACCCTGGTGGGCGGCGTCGGCGAATACTGAAGCGGGACGCGGTCAGATGACGTTGCGCCCGTGACCCGTGCGGCGGCGCTGGATCAGCCTCTGACACCAGGGAGCACCGCGCTTGTTCATGGTGAAGGAACCGCAGCTTTCAGCTGCGGGCATCTCTTCCCATGGAAGACAGGAATAGCGCCCGGAAGGCGCAGGCAAAAGCTGCCCCTATAGGTTGCGCGCCTTCGGTTCACCATCCCCACCAAGAGGTATGGCCCTTACGGCGGCCCTGGGTAACCTCTGGCATCGCAGAGAAGAGTGCGGACAGACGTCGTCCGCGAAGCCGGGCATCTCGCTCACTCGCAAGAACGCTCAGTCACTCCGCGATTCAAAGGAACGACCTCATGAGGCTGGACCGGGTGGTCATCAGGAACTTCAAGTCCATCAAATCGATCGACCTCCAGGTTCCCCAGAAGGACGAGCACCGTCAGGGCTCCGCCGACTTCCTCTCGATCGTGGGGGAAAACAACGCAGGGAAGTCGTCCATCATGGAGGCCATACGCCTCGCTTGTACGGCCGCCTCGAAAGCAGGTCTGGATCAGTTTCCAGGCATCGACCCGGGAAACGGGCCCATCGAGATGGAGCTGGCGTTCGACCAACTCAACGAAAACGACCGGAACTCACCTGCCGTCGCGGGAAACACCTTCACGGAAGACGGACGGGAAAAGTACCGACTCAAGCGGATCTGGAAGACGCCTGGAGCCGCCTCTGAGAACTCGTCATACAATCCCAACCGCCCACCGACGGTTCATCTAACGGGCTGGACTGGCAAAAAAACCCTCAAAACGCTTCTTGAAGCGGACGAACGCTGGAAGCCCATCCTCGAGCTCGTCACCAAGGAGAACTCCGGCCCCAGACCGCCCATTGACATGCTCATCCAGGCGGCGAAGAAGCTCGACTCGCCACTGCTGGAGACCCATCCGCAAGAACCGTGGGCGCCCTATCAGGGAAGCAGCGCGTCCCATCTTGAAGCCATCCTGCCCAGCGTCATCTACGTTCCAGCGCTTCGTGAAACCAGCGAAGAAGCAGACGTAGGCATGAAACAATCTTCGATTCGAAAAATCGTGAACTCCCTCTTTGAACAGCAACTCGCAGGCCACGAGAGGGTCATCCGGTTCAGGTCCGCGGCAATCGAACTCCAGGATCTTTTCGCCACAGATGGCAAACATCGGATCGTGACTTCCATTGAGGAGCAGATCACGGCGAAGTTCAAGGAACTCATCAACATTGGTGCTGAGCTCAAGTTCAGCGCTCCGGATGTGATGTCGGATCTCGCGAACAGCACCGAGTTCAGGGTCCTGGATGGGGGCTTGTCCACCACGCCGGACAATCAAGGCCATGGAGCACAGCGCTCCATCGTGCTGGCACTTCTCCAGATGTACGCAGAGCAGCTCCGGAAGAGCACTGCGCGTGAGCAGCATCCCATGTTGTTCCTGATCGAAGAACCGGAAATCTACCTGCACCCTGCCATGTGCCGAAGGATGCGCGACACGCTGCTGAAAATCTCCCGAAGCGGCGCCGGTCAGGTCATCTGCACAACGCACTCCCCCGTCTTCCTGGACCTCGCCGACCGTCACGACGGCATCGTCATCTTGAGGAAGAAGGCGGCGGCTCCGGTCGCCACACAACGAACCCGTGACGTGTTCGACCAGACCGAAGGCGACAAGGAGCAGCGCGCGCGGCTCCGGATGCTCTTGACCTTCGATCCCGCAGTCAACGAAGCATTCTTCTCGGAGCAGGTCTGCCTTGTCGAAGGAGACTGCGAGATCGCCGCCGTCGAAGCGGTCGCCAGAAGGCTCGAAAAAGAAGGAAGCATCAGCTGGTCCAAATACCTTCTGGCCAGGCGCATGGTCACCCTTATCAACTGCCGGGGGAAATGGACCATCCCTGCCTTCCAGAAGGTGCTCAGGGCTTTCGACATCAACTATCGCGTCATCTACGACCTGGACGTGGGAGCCCAGGCCAACCAGGCCAACTCCCAGATCAACAACCTCTTGTCGGGAAATGACCAGAGCCTGCCGCATGACCCGAACTTCGAGGAGTTCATTTTCGGCAAGCACTGGCGGAGCGACAAGCCCTGGCTCGCCACGAAGACCATCAATGAGGCTCCGCAACTCAATCCGCGACTCATCGCATTCTTCGAGTTCGCAATCGGGCAATCCATTTCGGACCTGAAGCCGGACGCAGTGCCGCCAGCCCCTGAGCACACAGACGCTCCGCAACTTCGAAGGCCCCACCGGCGAAACCTCCGGGGAAAGCTCAAGGAACTCAAGGTTCCGGCGCAGGTCATCCAGTCAGCGCGACGTGTGGAGCAACTGTTCCGAGTCGCCGCAGGGCCAAATTTCGCCACACGCCCAGACTCCGATTCACCCTTGCAGCAACTGGAAGGAACGAAGATCGATGCATTCGCCATCGTTACAGGCACATCCATGGCGGACACCCTGCATGACAACGACATCGTCGCGCTCAAGTTCCTCGACAAGGTCTTCCTGGAGCCAGTGCACTCGACCGACCTTCCCTTCAATGCTGCGATCCCAAGCCTCATTGAGAACGACGGCATCTACGTGTTGGCGGCGAACGATGACATCGATCAAAAATCGTACACCATGAAACGCGTCAGGATTTCCACCCGCACAGGCGGAGCATGGCTCGGAAATATCTCCGCGGACAACCCGGACACGAACTGGGGTGACCGCGGTCATTTCGAGATCCGCAAGACGGATCGCGTCCACTTCGCGGCGCAAGTCATCGGAGTCGTTCGAAGAGACGAACTGGAAGGGTTCTCCCCGGAGGCCCTGGGGTTGACCACCATCTCAATGGAGCAGGAGACCGCCTTCGAAGAAGATTGAACCGTCCCAACAAGACCGGCACAGCGCCCGGAAGGCACGGAGCTGCATCGCAGCGATAGCCGGAACAGGTCCATGCTTCTTGACCCACGAGCACCGACTGGAGGCGAGCATGCTTTACTTGGTTGTCCATCACCACCAAGACCGGAGTCAGCCCTGGATCAACAAATGGATCGACGATGACAGGGTCAAGACCATCACCACGACGCGGGAGATTGGTCGCCACTGCGAAAAGGCCGCCCAATCGGGTGAGCGGATTCGATTCCACCGGTGTGGCTACGGCACGTCTGGGCCGCTGATCTGTGCCGAAGCGAGAGTCGCCTCCGTCGAAGCCGTGGACAAGACGATGTACCTCGTGCACTTCGATGAGCACATCGTGCTGCAGGTAGCGTCACAGGCCATTCCCCAAGGAACCAGCTGGTATCGATTATGAAAATTTCCGAAAGGACAGGCATGGATTTCAAAAAGGCCTGACGCGGGCATCTACTGCCTCAGTGCCGCGCGCTACCTGAGCGGCGAGGAGCCCATTGAGAGGCAGGGCTTCAGCCAGAGCACGCCCGGAGAAGAAGGTCTCGCCGACGTGCTCATCATCGAAGCGCTCTACCACTCCTCGCGCGAGGGCAAGGCCGTGAAGCTGGAGGCACCGAAGAAGCTGGATGCCTTCCGGGGCCCTCCTCCGAAGGAAGAGGGCTGAAACCTCACGCGGCGCGCGTCACGGGCGCGGAGGGATTGAGTGCCCCGCCCATCGCCCGGGGTCGCATGCCGGTTCGGCATGCGACCCCATTCCACACGGCGCGAGCAGAAGGAGAACCGACTACCGGACCTCGGCCTGGGCCGAAGCCACCGGGACCGGAACCGGACGGCCTGCCCAGGCGCGCTCCAAGTGCGGAGCGAGCTGGCCGGCGGCCATCAGCGCCGCCATGCGGAGGTCGGAGACGAACGACCAGAGCGGGTACTTGAAGCTCGCCGGACGGTTGTTCTCGATCTTGAAGTGGCTGAACCACGCGAAGCCATAGGCGGCCACCAGCGCGGCGGGAATCAGCGCCCCGCGTCCGGTGACAGCGGCCGTCACGCCCAGACACACGCCCAGGCTGGTCCCGGTGAAGTGCAGCCAGCGTGTCGACGGCTGCGAGTGCTCGCGCAGGTAGAACGGCCAGAACTCGGCATAGGTCTGGATGCGATCGGACATGAGGTGAAGTTGTGTCCAGACCCAGGCCTCCCGTCAACCCACACCGGCATTCAGGATGCCCGCACCGACACCGGTCGGCCCTCGGGTCCCGGCAACCCGAGCGGACCCGTTGGCTGGAAGGCAGCCGGGCAGGCCTCGACGCAGCCCGTCGTTTTCGGCCGGCTCCAGAACAATCCGGTGTCGACAGTCCAGGGGCGGGCTCGGAGAAGCGCGGGGTGCGCGTGTCGTGAAAGACTCGGGTCCGCGCATGAACGACTGGACGCCCAAGCTGAACCCCACGGTGGACCTGCGGCGCCTTCCCCTGAACGCGGAGGAGGGCTTCGTGTTGTCGCGCCTGGACGGGCACACGCGGGCCCGGGACCTGCCCGCGCTCACCGGGCTGCCCCTGGAGCGACTCCAGGACATCCTCGCGCGGCTCGTGACGCAGGGCGCGCTGCTCCCAGGCGCGGAGGCGCCCGCGAACACCGTGCGCCAGGACACGGCGTCAGCGTCCGGCCCCCTGGGCAGCGCCACCACCGCGCCGCAGCCCCGCGCCGCATCCACACCGAGCGCATCCACCGCGACGCCTGCGCAGGCCGCATCGATCCAGGGCACGTCACACACGCCCGAGGGAGCACTGCCTCCGGAAGGACACGACGGGCCTTCGCTCGACGTCCGCGACACGGAGCCCCTGCCGGACGCGGAAGCCGCCGAAGCCAGTGACGAAGACGCCGCGCCCGAGGAGGAGATCCCCGAGGCCGTGCTGGGCAACTACCGCAAGCTCTTCGAGACGCGTCTGCACGCGCTGCCCGAGGACCAGCGGGTCGCGCTGGCGCACGGGGCGGAGGACCCGGAGCTGTCCGCGCTGTGTTTCGACCCGGTGCCCGCCGTCATCAAGGCCGCGCTGGAGAACCCGCGCGTGGGCCTCGCGCACGCGCGCCTCATCGCCCGGCACCACCGCAACCCCGTGGGCCTGGAAGCCCTGGTGGCCCGAGCCGCCTTCGCGGCGGACACCGGCGTGCGCCGCTTCCTCGTGCGCAACCCGCAGCTCCCGGCGGCCCTCTTCCGCCGCATGTGGGCGCTGCGCCGGCTGATGGAGCACCACAAGCTCACCGTGGACCGCGACGTGCCGGAGTCCACCCGCCGCACCGCGCGCGAACTCTTGCGCCAGCGCTTCGCCACCGGCCCGTCCGAGGAGAAGGTGGAGCTCATCCTCAACACCGAAGGCCGCGCGCTGGGAGCGCTCGTGGGCATGCCGGTGGATGGCAAGACAACGTCGTTGCTGTGCGGCCGCACGTACCGTTCACCGCTGCTCGTGCAGAACCTGGCGCGCTGGAGCGCCGCGCCGCCCATGCTCGTCGCGCACCTGCTCAAGCAGGAGCTGGTGCGCCGTCAGCCGCAGCTTCGCGCGATGCTCGCGCGCCATCCCAATGCCCCCGCGGACGTGAAGCGCGCCTGAGCCGCGGCACCGCGTCCCCTCACCCCGGCGAAGGTGCCCGCAGCGCCGTGAAGGCCCTTCGCAGCTCGCCCCACACACAGCGGGCGGCCACCAGAAGCATGGGCAGGGCCATGGCCAGCATGAGCAGGGAAAAGCCCCAGAGGTCCATGAACCCGGTCACGGGCCTCACGTCGTGCCGGTATCCCCTGTCGTGCACCCGCAGGGCCACCGGATCCCCCTCATCGATGCGCTTGGGGGACTTCAGCTCGAACAGCTTGCGCGTGTATATCTTTTCATTGAGTACGTAGCGCACCTCGGGCGTGTAGCAGTCGTACTTCCTGAGGCGGGTGACTCCCCCCGAGCGGCTCCGGGTTTCTTGCACGCAGTACCCCGGCACCGACGCACTGCAAATCGCGTCTACCTCGACGGCGTGCTTGATGAAGTAGGCCGTGTCCCGCAGTTGCACCACGGAAATCGAAAGGAGGAGGGACCCCATCCCGCCGCAGAAGAGGATCACGATCCACAGGAAGACCCTGCTTCCCCCATCCAGTGATTTCGCCATGGCGGCGAGTCTCTTCGAGTCGTCATCCCGGCGGCAAGCCATGCACCCGCTGGAGTCCCGGCGGTCCAGTGCTGTAGACCCGAGCCTGCATGGTCAGCCCCGAGGCCAAGGTCGTCCGCTCCCTGAAGCACCACCTGCTGGAGCACGGGCTGCGCGACTCGCGCGTCCTCCACCTGCTGGTGGACGCGGATCCGTCCTACGTCCACAGCCCGTTCGCCCATGAGCTGGAGCCCATGACCCGGCTCACGCTGGAGGGCACCCGTCCGGACATCCTCTGCAGCGTCGCGCAGCCGGAGGGCATCCTCGTCGCGGGCATCGAGGTGAAGGCGTCGGACAGGGATTGGGTCAAGGGCATGGGACAGGCCCATCGCTACCGCTCGGGCGTCCACCACGCGTACCTCGCGCTGCCCACGCCCGCTTCGGACATCCACCGCTCCGCGTTGACCATGGCGCGCGACAACGGCGTCGGCATCCTCGCGATGGACGCGAAGCGCTGGGTGGAGGTCTCTCCTCCCGCCGACCCGACCCCGCTGCCCCGCGTCGTCAGCCAGGCCTCCGCGCTGCTCGAAGGCACTCCGGTCGCGCGCAGGCTCCAGCTCAACCATCCGCTCAACTACCTGGCGGCGACCTTCCTCGCGGATCGCAAGCCGTCCTCGCAGTCACTCCTGGAAGCGCTCGCGGGCCACTGGTCGGACTTGTCGAGCGAAGGCGCGCGGCGCCACGCGGCGACCGGCGCCAGCACGCTCGGGTTGCTGGACCTGGACTGGGAACCCACCCTGGAAGGCAGGGCCGTGGCGGAGCTCCTCGCCGCGCTCCAGTTCGACCCCGCCACGGGCTACGAGAAGCGCAAGCAGCTCGCCCAAGCACATGCGCCCCTCGCGGCCGTCGCGCGCTTCGTCCTCGTGCGACAGCCCGCCGTGCGCCTCATCCATCGGACGCTCGCGGACCATGGTGGTGCCCTCACGCTGCCCAAGCTCGCGGTGGCCGCGGGCCAGGAAGACCTCGCACTGGCCACGGCCCTCTTCCTCGCGGACCCTTCCGCGGACCTCAAGCCAGGGCTGAAGGGAGCGGACTTCAATCCCTCCACGGTCTTCAAGCTGAAGCAGAACCTCTGGCACGCGGGGCTGCTCGACACCAAGGCGCATGGCTCCTCCGGCAAACAGGCCATCGCCTATCGCCCGGATGAAGACGTCTGGGCCCTCCCTCCGCGCAAGCCCCGCACGACGTCTTGACTACTGCTGTAGTCATGGCGTATCCCTCCGTGACTACAACTGTAGCCAAGAGGGTGCCATGAACAGCTCGCCGAGCGGACGGATGGAGCGTGACGGACAGCCGCACTCATTGCTGCGGGACGGGCTGGGGTGGCTGGTGGCGCTCCAGCTCCTGTTGGCGCTGATCTGGGTGGGGCCGCTGCATCCGACAAGGCTCCCGGTCTCGCTAGAAGCGCTGCGTATCCGCGCACGTCAGGCGCAGGTGCTCTTCAAGGCCGCCGCCACCGTGCGCCACCACGCCCTGCCCTTCATGCGCCTGGAGCTGGAGGCCTGGTGGCTCAAGGCTTTCGGGCGGTGATGAGCGGCTGGTAGAAGCCGCTCTCCTCCGGCGAGTACCAGCGCGGATCCACCAGCCCCGCCTGCGTGAGCGCGCGCTCCAATTCCAGGCGCTCCAGCAGCCGGTAGACGCCGGTGTGTTCGGTGGTGTGCCAGATGCCGGACTCCTGGCGCAGGATGAACTGCCGCACCGTGTACTGCCGGTCGTCCACCGCCCAATCCCAGACCTGAAAGAGGACGCGGCGGCCCAGCGGCGTGTCCAGCACCCGCTCCGCCGTGAAGCGTGGCCGCTTCTCCAGGAGCGCGGCGTTGTCGCGCAGGCTCGCCACCAGCAGGCCGCCGGGCACCAGCCGTGACGCCATCGAGTTCGCCGCGTCCTGCAGGTCCGAGTCCTCCAGCAGGTGCGCGAGCGCGTTGTCACACGCCATCACCACGTCGAACGTCTCCGGCACCTGCCAGTCCAACATGCGCATGTCGGCCACGCCCGTGGTGATGCTCACGTGCATGGCGCGCGCTTCCCGCTCCGCGCGGGCCACCGCTGAAGGACTCAGGTCCGTGGCGTGCACCCCGAAGCCCCGCGCCGCGAGCCCCAGCGCCTGCGTCCCGATGCCGCACGCGCAGTCCAGCACCCGGCGCGGAGGCGGCGCATCCGAACGGCGCAACAGCGCGTCCAGCACCGCGCCCTGCCGCTCCACCGACTGCTCCCAGTCCGCGAAGAGCAGGTGGTACTCCTCGGCCAGCCCTTCGTAGAAGTCCAGGACGCTGTCAGGCATGACGGCCTCCTCCTTAACACCCTCCCACGTCCCGTCACGCTCGCGGACGCGGAGCGTTGGCTGGCGGGCGGGCCCACGCTCGCGGTGCGGGCGGGCGCACCGACTTCCACGGGTTTTCCCAGCGACGGGCTGTTGCCGGGAAGACGGGACCTGGAGGGCTGGACCGGTGGAGGTGCTATCCCGGGGCAGGATGGACCGTCGTCCCGCGCCACGCCGCCAAGGAGCCCCGATGCTGACGTTGACGCCCTCGCAGGTCCGACTGGGACGCTCCGCCGCCAACAAGGCGGAGGCGATCCGCATGGTCGGACAGGTGATGGTGGAGTCCGGGTTCATCGCGCCCGGCTACATCGACAGCATGCTCAAGCGCGAACAGGTGTCCGCGACGTACCTGGGCCACGGCATCGCGATTCCCCACGGCCTGCCCGAAGCGCGCGACCACGTGCGCCAGACGGGCGTCGTCGTGGTGCAGTTCCCCGCCGGCGTCCCGTGGAGTCCGGACGGATCCGCGCGCATCGTGGTGGGCATCGCGGCGAAATCCGACGAACACCTCCAGGTGCTCGCCAACCTCACCGGCGTGCTGGGCGACGAGGCCCAATCCGAAGCACTGGCCCACACGGAGGATCCATCCGTCATCGTCCAGGCACTCAACGGCGCCGCCGCCGCGCCCGAACCCACGGCTGCCGTCACGACCTTCGAAGGGCCGCACCTCCAGGTCGCCTCGCCCTCACCGCACGGCCTGCACGCGCGCCCGGCCACCGTGCTGGTGGAGGTGATCCGCCGCTTCCACGCCGACGTCACCGTGCACCACGAAGGACGGCAGGCGAATGCCCGGAGCCTCCTGTCGCTCCTGCAACTGGGGGCGCGGGCCGGCACATCGCTGACGCTCACCGCGACGGGCGATGACGCGGACGCGGTGCTCGCAGCGCTCCGCGACGCATTCCAGTCCGGCCTGGGTGAGGGGGAAGCCGTCGCGCCCACCGCGAACGAGGCCCCGACGGCCATCACCGTGACGCTCGACTACGAAGGCACGCTGGTGGCGGGCCTGTCCGCGTCGCCGGGCATCGCCGCCGGACCGGTGTGGGCCTTCCAGCGGGAGCGACTGGAGGTGGAGGAGCGCGCCCCCGACAGCGCATACGAGCACCGCCGGCTGGAGGAGTCCCTGGCGGGCGCCGCAGCGGAACTGCGTCAACTGTACGAAGGCTTCCTCCAGAAGGCCGGAGTGCAGCGGGCCGCCATCTTCAAGGCGCATCTGGAGCTGCTGGACGACCCCGGGATGCTGTCGGAGACGCACGGCCACATCGACACCGGAATGAGCGCGGGCGCGTCCTGGCGCCGCGTGTTCGAAAGCCGCGCCGACATGCTGGCGAAGCTGGAGGAACCGACGCTGGCCGCGCGGGCCGCCGACCTGCGCGACGTGGGACGGCGTGTGCTGCGACCGCTGGCGAAGGTGGTGGAGGGCGAGGCCACCTTCCCGGACCACCCGGTGGTGCTGCTGGCGGAGGACCTGGCCCCGTCGGACACCGCGAAGCTGGACCCCGCGATGGTGCTGGGCCTGTGCACGGTGGGCGGCGGCACCACGTCGCACACGGCCATCATCGCGCGCTCGCTCGACCTGCCGGCGGTGGTGGCGGTGGGGCCTTCGCTGCTGGACCTGCGCAATGGACAGCACTGCATCCTGGACGGCGACGCGGGTGTGCTCGTCGTGGGCCCGTCGGAGCGGGACCGCGCGAAGGCCGCGAACCAGCGCGAGCGCACCCAGGCCCGGCGCGAGGAGGAGAAGCTGGAGCGCTACCGGCCCGCCATCACGCTGGACGGCAAACGCGTGGAGGTGGCCGCGAACATCAGCGAGGCCGCGGAAGCGCAGAAGGCCGTGGACGCGGGCGGCGAGGGCGTGGGCCTGATGCGCACGGAGTTCCTCTTCCTCAAGCGCGACAATCCGCCCGACGAGGAGGAGCAGTTCCACGCGTACCGCACCATGGTGCGCGCGCTCAACGGCCTGCCGCTCATCCTGCGCACGCTGGACATCGGCGGTGACAAGCACGTGCCCTACCTGTCGCTGCCCGCGGAGGAGAACCCGTTCCTGGGCGTGCGCGGCATCCGGCTGTGCTTCGAACGCGAGGACCTGTTCCGCACGCAGTTGCGCGCCATCCTGCGAGCGTCGAAGGAGGGCCCGGTCCGCATCATGTATCCGATGGTCGCGATGCCCGAGGAGCTGACGAAGGCCCGCGCCATCACGGAGTCCGTGCGCCTGGAGGTCGGCGCGGATCCGGTGGAGGTGGGCATCATGATCGAAGTGCCCTCGGCGGTGATGATGGCGGACCGCCTGGCCAGGGACGTGTCGTTCTTCTCCATCGGCACGAACGACCTGACGCAGTACGTGCTGGCGATGGACCGGGAGCACCCGGTGCTGGCGCCGCAGGCGGACGGCCTGCATCCCGCGGTGCTGCGCATGGTGGACCTCACGGTGCGAGCGGCCCGGAAGGCAGGCATCTGGGTGGGGGCGTGCGGCGGCATCGCCGGGGACCCGTCGGGCGCGGTGGTGTTGTCCGGCCTGGGCATCACCGAGCTGAGCGTGGCCATTCCCAGCATCCCGTCGGTGAAGGCGCTCCTGCGAGGCCTGTCGATGGCGGACGCGGAGGCGGTGGCGCGCGAAGCCCTGGACAGTGGCAACGCGGCGGAGGTGCGGGCGTTGGTGCGCGACCTCCTGGCGAAGAAGGGAGCGAAGGCATGAGGGCGACGAAGCCGGGTGTGGTGACCGTCACGTTGAACGCGGCCATCGACCAGACCCTGGAGTGTCCGGGCTTCACGGCGGGCGCCGTCAACCGCGTGGTGGCGGAGACGCGTACGCCCGGGGGCAAGGGCATCAACGTGGCTGCGTTCCTCGCCGGAGGTTCCAGGCCGGTGACGGCGGCGGGCTTCCTGGGCGAGGACAACGTGGCGCTGTTCGAAGCGCTGTTCCGCGACCGCGACATCCAGGACCGCTGCCTGCGCCTGCCGGGCTCCAGCCGCGTGAACATCAAGGTCGTGGACCGCACGAGCGGCGCGGTGACGGACCTGAACCTGCCCGGGCTCCGCGTTCCAGAGGAGGCCCTGGAGGCACTGGGGGCCACGCTGGACGCGCTGACGGAGGACCACGGCTGCTTCGTCCTGTCGGGCAGCGTGCCGGCCGGAGTGCCCGCGACCATCTACGCCACGCTCACGGAGCGCCTGCGCGCGAAGGGCGCGGTGGTGGCGGTGGATACGAGCGGTGAGCCCCTGCGCCACGCCGTGGCCGCGCAGCCGGACTTCGTGAAGCCGAACGTGCACGAGTTGGGAGAGCTGCTCGGGCGTCCGTTGAAGACCCCGGGAGACGTGGGGCGGGCCGCGCGCGACCTGCACGCGAGCGGCATCGGGATGGTGGTGGTGTCACTGGGGGCGGAGGGCGCGCTGTTCGTGTCGCACGACGGCGCGTGGCGGGCACTGCCGCCTCCAGTGGAGGTGGCGAGCACGGTGGGCGCGGGCGATGCGCTGGTGGCGGGCGTGCTGGCGGCGCGGCTGGATGGGAGCGACCTGGAGACCTGCGCGCGGCGGGGCACGGCGTTCGCGGCGGGGAAGCTGGCGCGGGTGGGGCCGGTGCCTCCGACACCGGAGCGGGTGGCGGCATTGGTGGGCGCGGTGCGGATGCATCCATTGGGAAACGCCTGAGACGACGGCACGACAAGGACACGACGACGATGGCGAAACTGGTGGCGGTCACCGCGTGTCCCACGGGCATCGCGCACACCTTCATGGCGGCCGAGGCCCTGCGCCGGGTGGCGGATCTCAAGGGGCACGACCTCGCGGTGGAGACGCGCGGCGCGGAGGGCGTGCGAACGCCGCTCGACGAGGCGGCGGTGGCGCAGGCGGACGCGGTCATCCTCGCCACGGACATCACCGTGGACGAGTCGCGCTTCGTGGGCAAGCCGCTGGTCCGCACCTCCACGGCGGTGGCCATCCGGGACACCGAGCGAATCATCGACGAGGCCGTGGCCCGCGCCACGCTGCAACGCACGGCCACCGCGGAGGCCGCCGCGCACGGAGCCCCTTCCGCGGACCTGGGCCGAGCAGGCACCGAGGCCGCATCGCAAGGACAGGACGCCCCACTGCCCCTCGCGGGAGCACCGCGTCCGACCGAACAGGCTCCGGGCGCTTCGATACGCGCCTCGCAGCTCCCCACGGGAACGCCGAATCAGACTGAACAGGCTGCACGTGCCGCGCAGCCGCACATGGGAACGCTTCGCCAGACCGAACAGACCTCGGGTGCATCGACACGCACCGCCCAGCCCCACGGAGGAGCGCCACGCCCGACCGAGCCGTCCTCGGGAGTCTCCTTCCCGCGCCCCCACGGCCTGCTCACGTCCACGCCCTTGTCGCCGTCGGATGTGACGCTGCCCCTCGATGGAGCGTCGCGCCGTGTAGACCCCACGGGCCCACCGACGCGCACGCCTCCGTCCGGCACGCTCGCCGGCACGCTGGTCGCGGTGACGGCCTGTCCCACGGGCATCGCGCACACCTTCATGGCGGCGGAGGCCCTCACGCGCGCGGCCCGGGCGAAGGGCTATGCCATCCGGGTGGAGACCCAGGGCTCCGTGGGCGCGAAGAACACGCTGACGCCGGAGGAGATCGCGCAGGCGGACGCGGTCATCATCGGCGCGGACACGCACGTCTCCACGGAGCGCTTCGTCGGCAAGCGCCTGCTCCAGACCTCCGTGGGTGAAGCACTGAAGCAGGCGGACCGCGTGGTGGAGCAGGCGCTCGCGCTGCCCGAACCGATGAGCGCGACCCGCCCCGTGGCGGCGCCACCGCTCGGCGCGCCCGTGAAGGCCGAACCCGCGGGTGCGTACAAGCACCTGCTCACGGGCGTGTCCTTCATGCTGCCCTTCGTCGTCGCGGGGGGCCTGCTGCTGGCGCTGTCGTTCGTGTTCGGCATCGACGCGTACAAACAGCCCGGCACGCTGCCCGCGGCGCTGAAAGGCATTGGCGACGCGGCGTTCGCACTGATGGTGCCGGCGCTCGCGGGCTACCTCGCGTACTCCATCGCGGACCGTCCAGGGCTCGCGCCGGGGTTCATCGGGGGAATGCTGGCCAACCAGCTCAACGCGGGGTTCCTCGGAGGCATCGCGGCGGGGTTCCTCGCGGGATACGTGGCACGCACGCTGAAAGACCGCATCCGCCTGCCCGCGAACCTGGAGGGGCTCAAGCCGGTGCTGGTCATCCCGCTGCTCTCCGCGCTCATCGTGGGCCTGCTGATGACCTATGTGATTGGCGCCCCCGTGGCCGCGCTGATGGGGGCGCTCACGCGCTTCCTCACGGGCATGTCCGGGACGAACGCGGTGCTGCTGGGCCTGCTGTTGGGAGCCATGGTGGCCTTCGACACCGGAGGCCCGGTCAACAAGGCGGCCTATGCCTTCGCGGTGGGCCTGCTGGGCTCCAGCACCTTCACGCCGATGGCGGCGGTGATGGTCGCGGGCATGACGCCGCCCCTGGGGCTGGCGCTGGCCACGGTGGTGGCGAAGAGCCGCTTCACCTCCCAGGAGCGCGAAGCGGGCAAGGCCGCGGCGGTGCTGGGGCTCGCGTTCATCACGGAGGGCGCCATCCCCTACGCGGCGCGAGATCCGCTGCGCGTCATCCCGTCCATCGTCTTCGGCTCCGCCATCGCGGGAGCGGTGTCCATGGGCTTCGGCTGCGCGCTCCGGGCGCCCCATGGAGGCATCTTCGTGCTCGCCATTCCCAACGCCGTGCAGCCGCTGGGGTACTACGTGCTGGCACTCGTCGCGGGCACACTGGCCACCACGCTCGCGCTCATCGTGCTCAAGCGGCCCCTGACCGACACGCTGACACGGTGAACGTCAAGTTCAGCCCCCGCGCGGCAGGCGCACCCGGAAGGTGGTGCCCGCCTCCGCCGTGGACACCACGTCCACGTGCCCCCCGTGCGCGCGAGCAATCTGGTTCACGATGAACAGGCCCAGGCCCACGCTGCGGCGCTCGGTGCCCTCCGTGGTGCCCCGGGTCATCGGTTCGAAGAGCACGGGCAGCAGCTCCTTCGGGATGGGTGTGCCCGCGTTGGTCACGCTCAGGACCACCGCCTCCGCCTCACCCCGCGTCTCCACGAAGATGCGCGCGGAGGGGGCGCTGTACTGCACCGCATTGGTGAGCAGGTTCGTCAACACCTGCGCGATGCGATCCGGATCCCACATCCCCCGCGCATCCCCCTCACACACCACGTCCAGCGTGCGCCCAGGGGAGGTGAGCTGCACCTCATCCACCACCTGCTGGGTGATTTCATGCAGGTCCACGGCCTTGCGCTTCACCGTGAGCGCCAGGCCCGTGCGCACGTGGGTGAAGTCCAGCAGGTCCAGGATGAGCCGGTTCGCCCGGTCCGACGAGTCCAGGATGCGCCGCAACCCCCTGCGGGCCCGGTCGTCCAGGTCCGTGCGCCGCATCAACGTCGTCGCCGCCAGAGAGATGGCATTGAGCGGATTGCGCAGGTCGTGGCTGACGATGCCCATCAACTGCTCGCGCAGGAGCGCGGCCTCATGGGCGCTCAGCAACTGCGTGTCGCGCTCGTTCAGCGCCTCTTCCTGCTCCAACTGGTGGCCCACCAGATCCCCCAGGTGGCGGAAGACCTCCAGCTTGTCCTCGGTGAGGTCCGCGGGCTTCGCGTCCAGCGCGCACATCACGCCGAAGAAGTCCCCGTTGCGCCGATACAGCGGCACCGCGATGTAGCTCTCGATGCCGTACATCTTCGGCGCGGGATGGTCCTTGAAGCGCGGGTCCCGACTCGCGTGGTTGACGAGCAGCGGCGTCCCCAGGCCGCGCACCGTGTTGCAGAACGTCGTGGAGATGACCAGCGTGTCCCCGGTCTGCAACCCGAAGTTCATCTCGTCCAGCACCGCGCAACACGTCCACGACTCCGGCGTCACCCGCGCCACCACGGCGAGGCGCAGCCCCGTCGTCTGGGTCAGCACCCGCAACACTGTCTTCACAGCGTCGATGCGGCTTACGGCCTCCACGTCCGCCGACTGGGTCTTTACCGCCAGGATGTTGGGATTGGAGGGAGGGGAAGGGCTCATGATTTCCTCGGCGGCGAACACTACAAACGCGCCGGGAGCCACGCCCCACGGATTCAAGCGACGCGGCGCCCCACGCCTGCCCGGACGCTGCTCCTAGCCGCCAGCCGTGCGGCCTTCCAACGTCTCGATGGCCACACGAACCTCCGGGGGCACCGGGACCTTCTCGTTCGTCGCATAGCGCAGCGTCACGACGATGGACCCACCGCGCGTGTACACGACGCCGTCGTCCGCGCCCGCCACCACGTGCTCGAAGGTGATGGAGGAATTGCCCACGCGCGTGACGCGCGCCCCCGCCACCAGGTTCACCGGGAACACCACCGGCCGCACGTAGTCCGCGTGCGTGTTCGCCAGGATGGGGCCAATCCCGCCCACCGTCGTGTCCTTGCCCGCCGCGGACGGCCCCACCAGCCCCACCCGGGCCATGTAGGCGATGCGCGCGGATTCGAACCACGTGAACGTGCGGGCGTTGTTCACGTGCCCATACGCGTCCATCTCACTCCAGTGCACGGGGAAGGGTACGACGACGGGGAAGTCCTTCAGGGGCGCATCCGACATGCCCCCATGCTCGCAAAGGACCGTCCCACCAGGGAACGGAAACCATGCCCGCCTGCCCTCCAGGCATCCCGGGCAGACATGCTAAGCCAGGGGTGCATGGCTCTCCGGTCCGCCCTGGCGCCGCCCTTTATTCCGCAGTCCTCCTCCGCTCTCCCGGGTCCCCACCATGGCGGGTGAGCCCACGCGGCCCGGAGGGGCCCGCCGCGACGACACGCCCGCGCCCTGGGAGGACCCGGGGCCCCTGCCCTCGCCGCCGCACCTCGTGCGCGAGCGCGGCAGCGCCACCGCCACCAAGCCCCAGAAGCACGCGGACATGGTGCGCTGGCTGCATCCCACCCAGGTGCTGCGCACGGGCCTGGACGCGGTGGTGGCCA
Source organism: Corallococcus terminator (assembly GCF_003611635.1). Classification (GTDB taxonomy): domain Bacteria; phylum Myxococcota; class Myxococcia; order Myxococcales; family Myxococcaceae; genus Corallococcus; species Corallococcus terminator. The sequence continues at coordinate 19,388 of NZ_RAVZ01000025.1, forward strand.
CGGTGTTCGGCGCACGCGCGGACCACCGGCTCATCGAAGCGGTGGTGCGGCCCCAGGCGCCCTACTTCGACTATTCGGAGGAGGCCGGCGCGGACGGCGATCTGTGGCTCGACTACGTCTCCGACATCGGGGACGGCTGGGACTCCACCTACGCGGTGGCGCGCCTGCTGGCCCTGCCGGAATTGAAGCTCCCGGAGGAGGACGGCAAGACGGTGCACACCACGCCGCGCGGCCGGGTGCTGGTGTTCGGCGGCGACGAGGTCTACCCGGGCGCCAGCCGCGAAACCTACGAGGAGCGCACGGTGCAGCCCTACGAGGCCGCCATGCGCCGCTCCCAGGCACCCCACCCGGACCTGTTCGTCATCCCGGGCAACCACGACTGGTACGACGGGCTGTCCGCCTTCATGCGGCTGTTCTGCGCGCAGCGGTGGGTGGCGGGTCGCCGCACGCGCCAGAGCCGCAGCTACTTCGCGCTGAAGCTGCCGCACGACTGGTGGCTCATCGGCACGGACGTCCAGCTCAACAGCGACATCGACGTGCCCCAGGTGGAGTACTTCCGCAACGTGGCCGAGCAGATGGGCCCCAAGGACCGCGTCATCCTCTGCAACGCGGAGCCCGCATGGATTCTCGCGGCGGCCTCGCGGCGCAACAAGGGCAGCTACCTGGAGAACAACCTGGAGTACCTGGAGGAGAAGGTGCTCGGGCGGCGCATCTGCGTGTTCCTCGCGGGCGACCTGCACCACTACCGCCGGCACGAGGACGACACCGGCCAGCACCGCATCACCGCGGGCGGCGGCGGCGCGTTCATGCACCCCACGCACGCCCCCGCGGCCCCCGTGCTGCGCGACGGCTCCACGCTGCGCAAGAGCTTCCCGGACGAAGCCACCTCCCGGAAGCTCGCGCTCAAGAACCTGTGGCTCATCCGCTACAGCCCGCTGTTCGGCCTCATCACCGGCCTGTGGTACCTGCTGCTCGCGCTGGCGGCCTACGCGGAGGTGGGAGGCCTGGGCCTGTCCCAACTGCCGGAGGTGCTGACGGCGGTGGGCAACAGCATGGTCAACCGCCCGTGGACGCTCATCCTCGGGCTGGTGACGGTGGGCGGACTGACGGGGCTCGCGGACGCGGCGCTCGGCCGGTGGCGCGCGCTCTTGGGAGTCCTGCACGGCGCCGCGCACATCACGGCGGCGTTCTTCGTCGCGTGGGCAGGCACCTACCTCACCGTGAGCAAGCTGGGCATCTGTCCCACGCTGATGCCAGACGGCGCGCACTGCGTGGACGGGTGGACACACCTGGCCGGCAAGTTCCTCTTCTCCTGCGGCCTCACGTTCGTGGGCGGCTTCCTCGTGGGCCCGTTCATCACTGGCCTCTACCTCTGGGTGTGCGTGAACTTCTTCGGCGCGCACTCCAACGAGGCCTTCGGTTCGCTCGCGCTGCCGGACTGGAAGAACTTCCTGCGCATGCGCATCGGGAAGGACGGAGCGCTGACCATCTACCCGGTGGGCCTGGAGCGCGTGCCCCGGAAGTGGAAGCCCACGGGCGCCGGGCCCATGGCGCCCGCGTTCGACCCGGATGATCCGAAGGCCACCGAGCCGTTCCTCATCGAGCCGCCCATCCGCATCTGAGGCGCGGAGGGGCGGCCCGACCTGCGACGGTGACTACTTCGTGTTGCCGTTCGCCTGCACATCCGTGAGCGTCGTGACCTTCGCCGTGCTCTGGACGAGGATGCGGTCGAAGTTCACGTACGGGTAGCTGCCGCTCGGGTCGATCTCCTCGGTCAGCTCCACCATGTCACCCTCGACGACCTGCGCGGCGGCGCCCATCTGCGCCAGCTCGAAGGTCGCCCGCTGCACCTGCATGCTCCAGACACAGGCGCCGTTGAGCTCCAGGCGGTGGAAGGTGCGACGGCACGGGATGCTGCAGTAGTTGCAGTTGGGGTAACCCGCCGAGAGACACGACTGACGGCAGGCGTTGTAGGACTGGTTCGTGCATTCGGGCGTGTAGCCGTAGATGGGCCGGTTGGACACCTGCGTGACGCCCACGTCGCCGTAGCGCACGCCACTCACGGAGGCCACGCGCTGACCCTGCGAATACACCGTCGCCGTGTACGTGGACGCATCCGGCGTCGCCGCCGTGAAGGTGGCCGCGTAGGACGTCCGGCCGCCCTCGGTCCGGATGGTGGCGGTGCTGGCCGCCGCACCTTCGGACTCACCCGTCAGCACCGTCTGCTCCACACCCCGGCCCGAGGGCTCGCTGCGGAAGCCCGCGCTCCAGACCGTGGAGCCCTCCGTGAAGATGGCCACGCCGTCCTCGGCGGCCCCGTACGGAGACACGACCTGCAGCTCCTTCCCGTTCAGCTTCAACTGCGCCTTGCCCATCCCACAGTGATTGATGCCATTGAAGCTCACACACTCCTCGGCCTGGGCCTGGGCGAACGGGAGGGCGACGACGAACAGCGCGGCCAGGCTGGACTGGGCAAGACGGCGGAACAGACGCATGGGGGACTCCGGAGGCGCTCTCCACGGGAAATCCATGGGAGGGCGCACCCGGTGTCTCTTCATGTGCCGTGCCATCAATCCGCTTTCCAGGCCCTCCGAGGGAAGTGAGTCAAAACGGTGCAAGGCTTTGTAGCGCGTTCGGATACACAGCCCCGCGCGTCAGAGCGAGCGAAGGAAGGTCACGAGCGCCTCACGCTCCGCGCGCTCCAGCCGGGTGAAGCGCTCCTTCGCGCCCGCGGCCTCGCCGCCATGCCAGAGGATGGCCTCCTCGAAGGTGCGCGCGCGGCCGTCGTGGAGCATGCGCACCTGGCGGTTGACGGCCTCCAGCAGGCCCAGGCCCCACAGGGGCGGCGTGCGCCACTCGGAGCCGCTGGCCTCGGCGTCGGGCCGTCCGTCCGCGAGCCCCTCGCCCATGTCATGCAGCAGCAGGTCCGTGAACGGCTGGAGGTCCTGCCGCGACAGCTCCGGGAGGTCGGGCACGTCGCCGGTGCGCAGGCTCGGACGGTGGCACGTGGCGCAGCCCACCTGCTGGAACAGCGCCTGCCCGCGCAGCACCGTGGGGTCGGCCACGTCGCGGCGCGCGGGCACCGCCAGCACGCGCAGGTAGAGCGTCACGCTGTCCAGCGCCGCGTCGTCCAGCGAGGGCCCCTGGGGCGCCGCCTGCGCGCGGCAGCGGGCCTGCTTCGCGGTGCAGGTGCGCTCCGGGTACAGGGGGGATGTCAGCCCCAGGTCCTCCGAGAAGGCCCGGGCCGCCTGCTGCCGCACCGAGGGCTGGTTGGCCTTCCACCCGAAGCGGCCCAGGCGCGGCTCACCCGTGCGCGCGTCGACGACGCGGTTGGGTCGGCCGGAGACGCCATCTCCGTCGCGGTCGTCCGGATCCGCCAGCGCCAGGATGTCCTCTTCGGGAACGGCCTCCAGCAGGCCCAGGCCGAACACGGGCGACGAGATGCGCGCCGAGCGCTGCGTGTGCGCGGAGAGCTTGCCGTAGGCCAGCCGGGCCAGCCGCACGTCGGGCCGGCGCACGACATAGCCCGCGCCATCCGGGTACGTGCCGGGGACCTCCGCGTACGCCACCTCCAGCGCGCCCTCCGCGGGCACGCCCGGAATGGACCGGTCGTTGAACTGGCCGCCGTAGGTCGGCTCGGGGACGCCCCCCTGGACGCGGCGCGACGGCACGCTCAGGCGCACGAGCAGCGGCGCCTCCGTGCCCAGCTCCGCCAGCGGCCGTCCCCGGCCGTCCTTGAAATGACAGCCATTGCACCGGACCGCGTTCGACAGCGGGCCCGCGACCGCCTGGGGCCCCCGGCTCCAGTCCTTCATGAACAGCCGCTTGCCGTCGGCCATCGGCGTCCAGCGGCCCGGGTCCATGTTCGCCAGGGCCCGGCCAAAGGCGTTGTGCGAGGTGTCGTAGACCGTCGTCTCGCCTCCGGAGCGGGCAGCGGGCACCTTGCGGGGGTCCTCCACCGGGGGCGGAGCAGGAGCGGCCTCCGGGGCCTGGAGGTCCGGAGGAGGCGCCGCGGCCGACAGCAACAGGCCCAGGGCGGCTCCCAGCGACGTCATCCACCAGCGGTTTCGGGAAGAGGGCATGGTTCACGCGGTGGGCGAAAAGCCCCCTGCGGTGTCACTCTTCATGCCCCGTGCCAGGACCCCGTCAGCGGCTTCCCGGGCGCGATGCCTGTCATGGCGTCAGATGATGCGGTGCGTGTGACATTGAAAGCCACAGCCCTCACCTAAACGTGACTTCCATGGTTACATGGTCAAAGCGGACCTCAGACGTTCGACCCGGGGGGCAGCCGGGACTCCAGGGGGGCCCCCGAGGGGTCCTCCGCCTCTGTCTCCACGCTCGCGGCCCGCGACGCATCCTCCAGGAGGGGTGCGATGCCGGGTTGTTTGCGATTGAGCGTCACGTAGTCCTGGAGCGCCGCGTCCAGGCCCACGTCGCGCTTCGCGCGTTCGGACAGGAACCACTTGTGCTCCAGCACCTGGCAGTAGAGTTCCGCCGTGTCCGCCGCGCGGCCCAGGTCCTTCTGCAGGCGCGACAGCGAGGGGTGGTAGCGCTCGTCCAGCCAGCGGAACGCGGCCACGCTCAGGGGCACGCTGCGGTCCAGCTTGCGCGTGAGCGTGGCCTTCATCTCCTGCATCTCATTGAGCAGCAGGCTCGCCTGGCGCTCCTCCGCGACGATGCCGGTGAGCGTGTGGAGTTGGTGCCGGTGGTACTCGCGGTCCGTCACGATGGTGCGCATGCGCAACTGGCTGCCCTGCCCGTTCGCCAGCAGCTCCACCTCGCCCACGGAGAAGCCCAGGTCGTTGAGCGTGCGGATGCGCTCGTGGATGCGGTAACTCTCATGCGGCTGGACGATGAGCTCGCGGTTGATTTCGGCCCACAGTCGCTCGTAGCGCTGGCGGATGCTGGTGGCGGTCTCCTGCCAGTCCTCCAACTCCTCGGGCAGCGCCACGCGCGCGGCCAGGTCGGCGAGTCCGCCCGCGACGTTCTCCTCCATGATTTGCAGGTCCATCTCCCGCTGCCCGGAGGAGAGCTGTTCGTGCAGCTCGGACGTCTCCGCGTCCACCGCGTACGCCTGCAATTCGCCCGCGTCGCGACGGAAGAGCACGTTGGAGAGCGAGCAGTCCCCCCAGAAGAAGCCGCCCAGGTGCAGGCGCACCAGCAGGCCCGCCATCGCGTCCAGCAGCCGCGAGCGGTAGCGCTCCAGGCCCTGATGCATGAACAGCGCGCGGTACGGCAGCGACGAAGCCAGATACTGCGTGATGAGCACGCCGGGGCGATCATCCGGCGCGGAGGACACGCCATCCGCTTCCATCTGGACCGCCAGGCCGACGGGTACCACCGACGGCAGCCGGCGCTCCTCCAGGCCGCGCAAGAGGTCGTACTCGCGCTGGGCCACGCGCGCGGGGGTCTCCTTGAAGGCGTAGATGGTGGCGCCGTAGCTGACGAACACGACGACGTGCCGGGACAGACCGCGCGGCACCTCCACCACCCGGGGTGAACGCTCCGGCCATGCCTCCAGGGGCAGCTCCCACGGCAGGTCGAGGAAGTCCGGGTGTCCCTGTCGGATGTGCAGGGAATGGAGGCGGCGCACGGGGTGGGACATGGCGGCCACAAGCCTACTGTCCTGGGGAGCGCGCTTCACGCGGCGCGGGCGCTGGCCGGGGTGGAACGTTCGCTGTTAGAGCTAGGGGCCATGCGTCCCCTCCGCGGCCTCTCCCTGTTCAGCGCGGCCCTGCTGTCGGCTTGCGCGCGCTCCTCGACTCCGCCCACCGTCTCTCCACCCACGCCGGGCACCGTGACGCTCGCCGCGCCCGCGGGCGATGGGTGGTACCGGGGCGCGGTGTTCTATGAAGTCTTCGTCCGCAGCTTCCAGGACTCCAACGGGGACGGCGTGGGCGACCTGCCGGGGCTCATCTCGCGGCTGGACTACCTGAATGACGGCAATCCGGCGACGACGGACGACCTGGGCGTGGATGCGCTGTGGTTGATGCCGGTGTTCGCGTCGCCCAGCTACCACGGCTACGACGTCGTCGATTACGAGCGCATCCAGCCCGCGTACGGCACGCTGGAGGACATGCAGAAGCTGTGTGACGAAGCGCACCGCCGGGGTATGCGCGTCATCGTCGACTTCGTCATCAACCACAGCAGTTCGGCGCATCCGTGGTTCGTGGAGTCGGCGGCGTCGCCGCAGTCGGCGAAGCGTGACTGGTACCAGTGGCGGGCCAACAATCCGGCGTGGAAACAGCCGTGGGACCCGGCCTTCTCGCAGACGGACACATGGCACGAGCGCAACGGCGCCTGGTACTACGGCGTGTTCTGGAGCGGGATGCCGGACCTGAACATGCAGACGGTCGCGGTGCGCGAGGAGGTCAAGCGTCTGGCCACGCTGTGGCTTTCGCGCGGCGTGGACGGCTTCAGGCTGGACGCGGCCCGCTACCTCATCGAGACGGGCGGCGGCGTGGGACAGTCGGACACGGCGGAGACGCACGCGTTCTGGAAGGAGTTCGCCGCGCACGTGCGTTCGGTGAAGCCGGACGCGGTGCTGGTGGGGGAGAACTGGAGCGAGACGCCGTCGGTGGCGAAGTACTACGGCTCCACGGCGCTGGTGCCGGGCGGGGACGAGCTGCCCATCAACTTCAACTTCCCCCTGTCGGAGCGGGTGCTCGCGGGCATCAACGCAGGCAACGCCGGGGGCGTGGCATCGAAGTTCCTGGAGATGCGCAACAACTACCCTGCCGGGGTGGTGGACGCGCCCTTCCTCACGAACCACGACATGGTGCGGGTGGCGACGCAGTTCTCCGGTGACACGTCGAAGTTGGGGCTGGCGGCGGCGGTGGTGCTGACGCTGCCGGGCGCGCCGTTCCTCTACTACGGCGAGGAGGTGGGGCTGGGCAACGGAGGGGCCAACAACGACGAGTCCAAGCGCACGCCGATGCCATGGACGGCCGCAACGGGCGGAGGCTTCACCACGGGCACGCCGTGGTACGGCTTCTCCAGCGGGCGGGAGACCGCCAACGTGGAGACGCAGAAGGCGGCGCCGGGCTCGCTGCTGTCGCGTTACAAGGCGCTGCTGCACGCGAGGCAGGGTTCGGAGGCGCTGCGCACGGGAGACATGCGCCTCTTCACGCCGACGACGGGCCCGTCCGCCACGCTCGCGTTCGTGCGCACGGTGGACGACGAGCAGGTGCTGGTGGTGCACAACTTCTCCAACGCGCAGGTCACGGCGGGGCCGTTCGACGTGGAGGGCACGGCGGTGGAGCCGCTGTTCACCGACACCGGCGTGTCGACGCTCACGGGGGGTTCGGGGGCCTGGAAGACGACCGTGCCCGCCCGGGGCACCGGCATCTGGCGGGTGCAGTAGGCGCGTCCGTCAGACGACGGGCTGTCGCCAGGAGCGGGAGATGTAGCCATCTCCCGCTTCGGTGAATCGCCGCGCCAGCTCCGCGGCGCCGCCCCGGCCCTGCTGGAGCAGCCACTCCAGCTCCGAGGGAAGCAGGGCCTTCACCGTCACCAGTCGCACGTCGCCCCCGGGCACCGCGAAGCGCGCGGGCAGGGACTCCGTCGCCATGCCCAGCAGCACCGCCACGCGCCCCTCCGGGGTGAGCAGTGTTTCGGGCAGGTGCGCACCGGCCACCTCCATCGACAGGGTTCCGCGCTCCAGTGCGCCGCGCAGCTTCTCGTGGCCTGCGAGTTCGTTGCCGACGCGTTCGAGCAGTTGCACCAGCCAGCTCTTCTCCAGGTCCGGCAACGGCTCTGGCGTCTCCATGGCGAGCTCGAATCCAAAGCCCGCAGTGGGGCGGTCCAGGATGTCCGCGAAGGGGGCGGACAGGCCATCCGTCACCACAAGCGTGTTCCCTGAGGGACGGCGGATGACCCGCCATGCCTGACTTCCCGCAGGCCAGTCACCTCCGAGGACCATGGAGATGACGAAGTCGTCATCCAGCGTGCCCAGTCCCTTCCAGACAGACTCACGGGCAGCGCGAGCCTGGTCCGACAACTCTCCGCGCTTCTTCGTCTCCGCGCGCATCACGGGGTCAAAGGCGCTGGGGCCCGTGACCGATTCGAACTTCGCACCCGTGATTCCCGCGCGTTCCATCGCCTCCTTGATGTCCTCGGAAACGATGAGAGCAACATCCCATTCCGAGGGGCGGAACACCTTTGCGTCGCCCACCTTCGACGAGTCAATTCGCATTCCATAGAGCGAACTCAGAGTGCCAACCTTCTCGGGGAACCCGTCATCTTCCTTCCAATAATGCGCCTCCTCGGAAGCCTCGACATCGACGCACGAAATGGTGCGGATGGCATTGAGGATGAAATATGGACCGGGGTGGGAGTCGACCTCGACAGGAATCAGTTCCACGTCGTTGGGCGCCAGCGCCTTGAAGAGGTCTGCCAACCTCGCATGAACCACTGGAGTGGCGAACGCCGCATGGGAGAAATCACGCGTTTCACCTTCCAGACTCAAGGGAAGTTGGATCTGCCCTGTGAAGTGCGCTGGTTTTCCGACCGTGAATTGCCAGGGGTCATCAAGTTTTTGCCTGGAGGAGTCGAGGGGATGCCCCAAACACCAGAAGCCTTCGGCAACATTTTCGTAGAGGTCGAAGTATCGCACCGACATGGCAGGCATCCCTCATCGTTACTGGCCGGTGACCAACCGATTTAGCTTTGAATTGCTCTTGCGGATCTGCACGGCGAGGTCGTCAAGGGCTTTGGTCAACAGAGCCTTGCAGTTTTCCATGGTGCCGCACGTCTTCGTTCTTCGGGTGAGCGTACGGAGGACCTCCTCGTGATACGCCTGCGGGTGAGGCCCCTTGTGCCCCGGCACTCGCACCTTGTTCGCTGGGTCATCGAGTGACATCCCAGCCCGCTCGAAGATCTCCTGGAACTTCGGAGACCACGGTCCACCCCGGTTCGTGGCGCTCCACCACTTGTTCGAAGCGATGTGGTGCTCATGCCCCTCGCCATCCACGCCGCTCGCGACAGGCGGGGCCCCTCCTTCCCGCGCGGCCATCGCCATCGCGGTCGGCGCCAGGGCAAAGGTGATGACACCGTCCGAGGCCACCGCCACCGACTCCACCCGCGCCACCGCACCCAACCGCACGCCGGCCTGCTCCGCCACTACCACCGCGGCCTGCCCTGAGCCCGGAAGCAGCGGCACCTTCGAGGCCAGCGTCTGCGCCGTGCTCCCCACCGCCGCCGTAGCCAGCATCACGAAGGCCCGCGCTGCGTTCTCTCCCAGCACCTCCCCGTACTGCTCCCCCGCGTCGCGCACCTCATCGAAACTCCGGGCCACCTTCACCTGCTCCGACAGCACCCGCCACCCACGGATGAGGTCCAACACCGTGTCGATGCCCAGGTAGCCAATCAGCACCACCGTCATCGCCGCAGCGACGCCCTTCGACACCGGCTCCGGCAAAGCCCACAGGCACAGGTACACCGTCCCCGTCGCCACGATGGTCGCGAGCACCGCCTCACGGTTCGTCATCCCCACCAGCGCCTCCTCCGTCTCCTCCCACACCGAGTCCAACGCGATGGCGAAGGCCAGCGTGCGCCGCGCGTCCTCATCCAGCGTCGGCCCCAGTTCCAGCAACTGGAGACAGTCTCCCGGCGTCTGCTTGCGCTGGCACCACTGCCCGTAGGCCCTCGCCAGCTCCGCCTCCGCGCCGTCCTCCTCCACCAGCAGTCGCAAGCGTGGAGGCTCCTCCACGGACACCAATCCCAGACGCCCTCGCACCCGCGAGTACGCCTGCGAGGAGAAGGAGCCCGCGAACAGCCGATACGCCTCCTCCCTCGGACGCACGGACACCGGCGCATCCTCCGCCAGCGTCTTCACCGCCTCCGTGAACGCGTCCTTCTCCAACACCACCGGAGCGCTCTCCGTCCGTGGCGAATGGACGACAGGCGCACCCCGTCCCGTGTCCAGACGCACGACGCGCGCCGCGGAACACCCCGTGCCCAACAGCACCAGCACCACCGCGACGGCCCAGCTCCGACTCAAGGACACGAAATGCCTCCGGTGCACGCTCGCAAGGACGGGGGTGTCCCGCCCGGACGCGCAACCCTGCCTGGAGCAGCAACTCACCGCCAGTCATCCGCAACGTGTCCGGGCAACGGACCGCATTCGGAAAAGCCAGACGGGGCCCGCATCCTGCGTTCCCCAGGTCGCACATCAGGAAGCGTCAGGGCGGCGAAGCAGCACACCCTCTTCCGAGACCGCGTCCCATCACATCCAGCAATGCGAGGGCTCAGCAGCTCCGACCAGAAACGTCACGGCGTGGGACTGCCCGCGTCACCCGCCCCCGCGTCCTCCACCGCCGGAGCCACATCAGGCACGCCCGCATCCACGGTCCCCGCGTCCGGATCCGGAGCCACCGCCGCAGCGCGCCCCGAGGGCACCACCGTCGTCCACGCCGGCTTGGAAGCCCCCAGCACCGCCTCCTGCGTCTCCCCCGGAGGCACCAGCAGGTCCACCACCGGCGACTGCGAAGGGTCGCCCTTGCGGCCCCCGCCGAAGCGGTCGTTGACCGGCTCGCCCGGCGCGATGCCCATCGCCATCAGCCTCGGGTTGCCTTCCGTGACGCTGCCGAACATCCCGCCCAATGCCACCCGCCGGTCAATGGACGCGCCCGTCACAGCGACGCCGTAACCCCAGTCCGGCTGCGCATGCTTGCCGAAGAAGCGGTCCGGCACCTGGAACATCACCGTGCGTCCACTCACCTGGATGACGGTGGGAAAGAACACCTTCGCCTCCAGGTCCCGTTCGGCCGCCGCGTTCAGCTCCGCCTCCACCTTGCCGCCAATGGGGCCCGTCTTCTCCTGGTACTCGCGCAGCGCCACCTCGCGCCAGTGCTTGCGCAGCACCTCACGCGCCTCGTACGGACGCGGCGTCAGCACCACCGCCTTGTCCCACGCGGAGCCCGGCGCCAGCGTGAGCCCCCGCCCCGGCAGCGTGTCCGTGCGGCCGGAGCCCGGCACCCCGTCCGTGTCCACGTACAGATCCACGTTGAACGTGTAGAAGCCGTGCCGCGCCCGGTCCGCCACCGTGGAGCCGCCAATGTCCACCGCCTGCGCGCGCGACGGCTTCGCGATGGGGTGCGCGAACGTCACCTCGAAGCGCGTCGCCTCGCCGTCCGCGAACGCCGCCACCGACACCACGTCCAGGTCGCCCTTCCCCAGGTCCGTCCGGCGCGGATAGACGAGCTCCCCGTCGCCGACGTCATCCCCCACGGGGTCCTCCATGCGGAACAGCAGCGAGTCCTCGTGCGTCCGCGCCCCCGAACACGCGGCCAGGGTGGAGGCGAGCAGGAACGCGGACAGACCGCGGCGGCGCAGGAGCACGGGACACCTCGAGCACGAAGGGGAACGGCCCTCGGAGGTGTATCGCGCGGTGCCCCAAACGCAAGGAGCCCGGAGTGCCTGTCCTGAAGGCGCCCCGGGCTCCATCGCACCCCAACGAAGGCCGTCAGGGCCTCCGGGGAGCGAGCGCGACTAGAACTGCGCCTTCATGAACGCCTTGACGCGCATGTGGTCGAAGTTGCGCTCTTCCAGGCTGTTCCAACCGCCGTTGCGGCCGGTGAAGCCGCGCGAGCCCACCGCCACCTTGTGGTCCGCGGCGATGGTGTCGTCCGCGTACTGCACCACGTAGCCGTCGCCGAAGTCGGGGCGGAAGGTGCCGAACGCGTACTGCCCCTCCAGACCGAACTCCACGCCGGACAGGATGTAGCGCGCCTTCACCAGGATCTGGTTCTTGTTGTGCTTGCCGGACGCCATCTCGTGGTTGCCGTAGGCCTGGAACGCGGTGTTGCCGTCCAGGAGGTCCGCGAAGAACTTGGAGTAGCTGGCGGACAGGTACAGGTCGTCCGTGAACTGGTAGCCGGCGCCCGCCGTGAACGTCGTGTAGTCCAGCACCCGGTCGTCGTCCGCCAGGTTGTCGAACGGCTTGAACTGGTAGCCCGAGTCACCCTGGCTGTTGGTGATGACGTTCGGGTTGCCATACAGACCGGAGGTGCTGTTGCCCGCGCTGTACTCGTTGACGAGCGAGTTGTCGCACGCCGCAATGCCGCCGCCGCACGCACCCTGCTGGTACGGCAGGAAGCGCGGGTCGTTCATGCGCTTGTCGTTCTCATGGATGTACTTGAACTTGCCGAACACATCGATGCCCTTGAGCACGTCCACGACGTACTTGGCGCGCAGCGCGATGAGGTGCGTCTTCTTGTCCTGGAAGGGCTGGTAGGCCGTGCGGTAGTTGTGGCCCACGCCGGAGTCCAGCTCCGTGCCCGGGTACTGGCTGTCGCCCAGCGCCTTGTCCGCGCTGCCGTACGCCTGCCAGTTGGTGTTGTAGGTGATGAAGGAATACTCACCGCCGACCTCCAGCGCGCCGTTCGTGTAGACCGGGTTCGCCGTCGCACCCTTCCAACCGATCGCCGTCTCCGCGAAGGGCTCGTCGAAGTCCGTGAAGTCGTTGTCCACGTTGATGGTCGCCACCTGCTGCGACTCGCTGGACCAGCCGCCGTAGCCGATGCGCGTGGGGTTGCCGCTGTAGCTGCCGTAGGAGGCGTTGGACGGGCCGGGGAACGCGAAGCTGCCGTCGTGACCTTCCGTCAACAGCACGTCCGCCTCACGGCGGCTGGCCATCACCGCCACGTAGTCCGAACCGATGCTGAAGAGCTGGAAGTTCAGCGACAGGCCCACATCGAGCGGGTCGTTGAGCGACGCGTTCAGCATGTACGTCTGGTCCGTGTGGTGACCGGCCAGCACCGCGCTGTAGCCACCGACGCCAAAGCTCTTCGGCGTCAGGATGGGGTCCGCGTTCGAGTACGACGTGTACGCGGCCGCGCGCACGTCCAGCCAGGAGCCCATGTGCAGGCCGGCCTTCAGGCCGCCCACGCCGTTGCGGTAGCGCGGCGTCAGGTCACGCCCGTCATCCAGGTTCGTGTCCTCCGCGCGCACTTCCTGGTCGTTCGCGTACTGGAAGATGCCTCCGACGTCGAACATCTCCGTCGGGGTGTACTTCGCCTGGAAGCCGTACGCCGCGTCACGCGCGTGGAAGGCGCCCGTGCTGAAGCCCGGGCCGGCCCAGAGGCGGGGCAGCGAGATGCGCGCAGCGTCCCAGGTGATCTTCCGGTCCAGGTTCGAGCCCTGCACCATGATGGCCGCCGCGTTGTCGCGGTCGATGTAGCGCACCCGACCGATGACGAACGGGTCGAACTGGCCCAGGTCCGTCGCGCCGATGAGCGCCGAGTCGATGAGGTAGCCCGGACGCAGCGTCACCGACATGCCGCGCAGCTTGATGTACTGGTTGGAGCGCGGATCGAACTCGCCGCAGTCACCGGCGATGCAGGGCCCCGCCGCGTTGCCGCCGAAGCCGCCGAAGTTCGTCCAGAAGTTCTGGTTGAAGCGGCTGTGGATGCGGCCGTTGACCTCCACCTGCGGGGAGATCTTCGCGTTCAGGAGCAGCTCCAGCTCCGTGCCGATGCCGTTGTCGCCGTAGCCCTCACCGGGCACCGTGGAGAAGTTGTAGAGCGCGCCCTGGTCCCGCTGGTTGCCCCAGAGGTACTTGGTATAGGTCGTGCCACCAATGGTGAGCTTGGGGCCACTGTCCTGCGCCATGACCGACCCGGGAACCAGGCCGGCCGCCACGGAGAGCACACACGCTCCCCGCACCACATTCGTACGAATCTTCATGATGTTCGGAAAACCCTTCTCGAAAACGTGAGTCTGAGGGGGGTCATCCCCTCTCCCGGGGCGCCGCGGGTTCGCCGCGGCAGCCCTCCCCGTGTTGCATCAAACCTTGAAACAGACTGTTTTTGAACAGTCCGCCGATTACTTCGTCGGCGTAGCGGTCGTCGGGGCCGGAGCCACCGTCGTTCCAGCCGGAGCGGCCGGCGTGGGCGCGGGCGCCGGGGTGGGCGTCGCGGCCTCCGTCGGAGCCGGAGCCGGAGCCGGAGCAGGGGCCGGCGTCGCGGCGGCGGCGCCACCCGTGGCGGCGGGACGCTTCGGGCCGGACACCATCGTCAGCGTGGCCTTCTTGGTGGACGAACCATCCGAGCCGCACTCGTAGGCGAGCATGTCGTACTGCGCCTTCGCCTCGGAGCTGTCGCCCTTGGCCTCGCCGGCCAGCGTGTCAATCACGTGCGGATCGCAGTCGAAGTCGGTGCCGCCGCCGAAGCGGTGCTGGCCCTCGTACTCGTTCACGCGGCGCGTGAGCAGGTCGTTGCCGGCCGGGAAGCCTTCATTGGACTGCATGACGACCTGGAAGCCCCACGTCGTCGGGTCGCTGTCGGCCAGGTCGGAGTTCATCACCGTGGCGGTGATCTTGTTGCCGGAGGCGCGCACCTGCGCGGGCACCACCACGGCGCTCTTCATCGCGCCCGCCTTGTTGTTGGCCTCCGCGCGCACGCGCGACGAGCCCTGCGGCGAGATGACGACGACCTTGTCCCAGGCGTCCGCCGGGGCGAAGGCCACGTTGAGGCCCGGGGGGCTGTCCGTGAAGCCGCTGCCCGTCTTGTGGTCGGTGTCGATGAAGACGAACACCTCCTGCACGGAGAAGCCGTCCTTCATGTTCCAGGGGTTGGCCACCTTGGCCTTCAGCTCGATGGCGAACTCGGTCTTGTTGCTGCCCTTGTCCACCGTGACCTTGGTCAGGTCGAACGAGCCCGGCACATACACGGGGTCCGTCGGATAGGTGTACTTGCCCGGACCCTTGTCGTCGCCGGTCGGGTCCTTGAAGGACACCTTGTCGGCCAGCGCCGGGGACGCCACCAGGGAGGCGGCGAGCGTGAGGAATGCAATGCGGGGGTTGATGATCATGGGGATGATGGCTCCTTGCAACGACAGACGGGGAACTGCGGATGACCGCGACTAACCCTTCACGCCACCGGCGGTGAGCCCGGAGACGAGATACTTCTGGAGGAAGAGGAACAGGAACACGACGGGCACCGACACGATGATGGAGCCCGCGGCGAAGTAGCCCCACTGCTGGCTGAAGCCGCCCACGAAGAAGCGCAGGCCCACGGGCGCCGTGTACATCGTCTCCTGGTCCATGAACGTCGCGGCGAGGATGAACTCGTTCCACGCGGTCATGAAGCTGAAGAGCGCCGTCACCGCCACCGCGGGCTTGGCCAGGGGCAGGATGACGCTCCAGAAGATGCGCCCCACGGACGCCCCTTCAATCAGCGCCGCCTCCTCCAGGTCCCTGGGGATGGTGTCGAAGTAGCCCTTGAGCATCCACACGCTGAACGGGATGGACGTCGTGGCGTACACGATGATGAGGCCCAGCCGGCTGCTGCCCAGGCCCAGCCACTGCACCAGGATGATGTAGAGCGGAATCAGCATCAGCGTGCCCGGGAACATCTGGGACACGAGGAACGCCATCATGCCCGTGCGCTGGCCGGGGAACTTGAAGCGGCTGAAGGCATACGCCGCCGTGCACGCCAGGAACACGCCCACCACCGTGGTGCCAATGGAGATGATGGCGCTGTTGAGCATCCACTTGGCGAACGGCTGATCCGTCATCACCGACGCGAAGTTGGAGACGGAGAACTGCTCCGGCCACGGCGTCACCGCGCGCAGCCGGTCCCAGAAGGTGGGGTTCTCCGGCAGCGTGGCGATGGCCAGGCTCTGCTTGCCGGAGAACGCCAGGCTCACCACCCAGAGGATGGGGTAGATGGTGAAGAGCGTGAAGGCCACCAGCACGATGTGCAGGGGCACGTGGGAGATGCCTTCGCGACGTTCAGAGAAGAGCGCCATGGGTTTACGCGGCCTCCGTGGCGCGGCTCATGCGGTTCTGCACCATGCTGTAGATGAGCAGGATGCCGAAGATGACGGTGGAGTACGCCGCCGCGTAGCCGTGGCGGTAGCGCTCGAAGGCGAACTTGTACGCCTGCGTGACGAGGATTTCCGTGGAGCCGCCGGGGTCCCCGCCCGTCACCAGGAAGATGATGTTGAACATGTTGAAGGTCCACACCACCGACAGGATGATGGCCGGCACCAGCGCGGGCTTCAGCGCGGGCAGCGTGATGGCGGTGAACTGCTGCCAGCGATTGGCCCCGTCCACGCGCGCCGCCTCATACAGCTCCCCAGGGATGGACTGGAGCGCACCCAGCGACACCACCATCATGAACGGGAAGGACAGCCAGCCGTTGGTGGCCAGCGCCGTGAAGAAGGCCGTGAGGGGCGAGTCGAACCACGCGAGGCCTTCACCACCGAACATCCGGATGACGTGGTTCACCACGCCGAACTGCTGGTGGAACATGCCCTTCCAGATGAGCGCGGTGATGTAGTTGGGCATCGCCCACGGCAGGATGAGCAGCACCCGGTAGATGGGCCGCATGCGCAGATTGGGCACGTTGAGCGCCAGCGCCAGCAGCAGGCCCACCGTCACGCCGATGGTCACGTTCGTCACCGTCCAGAGGATGGTGAACAGGAGCGTGTAGTAGAAGTTCAGGTAGTTGAAGACCAGCGAGCCGTCCGCCGCCGTCTTCGCGAAGCTGAAGTCGCCCAGGATGTCCGTGTAGTTCTTCAGGCCAATCCACAGCTCCGACAGCGGCTGGCTGCTGTTGTAGAGGTTGGCGTCGGTGAACGACAGCGTGATGCCATAGGCGAAGGGGAAGAAGACGAGCAGCACCATCCCCACCATCGCCGGCGCCACGTAGGCGTACGCCTGCCGGAACTCCACCGCCGTCGCCACCGTGCGGTGCAGCGCGCCCATTCCGATGAAGAGCAGCACCGCCAGCCCCAGCACGCCCAGCGCACCCAGCGCCTTGCCCGCGTCGCCACGCACCCGAGCGCCGCGCTCCGCCAGCTTGCCCGCGTCCGGGACGCCCGCGTCCGACAACTGACCCAGCGGGCGGCGCATCGCGTCCGCGTCCCACACGCCGGGCTTCAGCAGCGGCTCCGCGTTGAGGCGATGGGTGGCCATCAGCTTCTCGGCCGTCTGGCCGCGCGTGCGCAGCTCCGCGCTCACGGCCTCTTCCGTCTCCCGCAGCTCCGCGTCCAGCGTGCGCAGCGAATAGACGGTGTAGCCACCCAGGCCCGCCACGAACAACGCCGCGGCCACCGCCACGCGCGCGCCCTGGCGCGACAGCGCGTAGACACCGGCCACGCATCCGGCGAGCGGCAGCAAGAAGGCCAGCAGGGCCGGCGTCCAGGAGATGGGCTCCGCCTCCGTGAGCACCGGCGTGAACCACTCCACCGACCCCACCACCTGCCCGTCCACCTCCACCGGCGCGGACAGCAGACGCCCACCGGAGGGCAGCGTCTCCGACTCCACCTCCGACTTGCGCGCGCCGCCTTCTTCGCGGTTCGTCTCCACCGCGGCGCGCAGGCGCTGACCGCGGTCGTACAGCGGCTTCTCCTCGCGCGACAGCCGGCGCGGGGCCGCCTTGTCTCCGGTGTCCTCCGGGAAGGTGGACGCCTCCAGCTTGATGCCGCTGAAGGCGATGACGCGCGCGGCGCCACCCTGCGGACGGGGCCAGCCCGCGACCACCGCGCCCACCGCATCTCCGGTGCCACCCGCGCGCTGCACCAGGTCCGTCAGGCCCAGCAGGGCCACGATGGACTTGCGCTGCGCCCGCTCCGCGCCGCGATCCGCCTGGGCACGGACGAGCAGTCCGTGCGCCAGGAGCAGGGCCAGACCCAGCGCGAGCGCGAGCCCCACCAGGACCCGCCCCCGTTTGCTTCCCCCGGAACGACCCGAAGGCCCCAGGTCGGACGGGGCGGTCGCGTCGTTGTTCGGAGAGGCGCGGACCGTACCGGCCGCGGAAGGCGACTGCTGGGGGGCGTTCTGGCTCACTTCAGGTCCTCACTCACTTACTTCTTGGTGCGCAGACCGGCGACGTCCTTGGCCACGCTCTTCTGGGCCACGTCCAGCGCCGCCTTCGGCGTGGCCGTGTTCTTGAGCACGGAGTTCATCGCGCTGGTCGCGGGGGTCCAGACCATCGACATCTCCGGCACGTTGGGCATGGGGATGGCCACGTCGACCTGGTCCTTCATCGCCTTGAGCAGCGGATCCGCGGTCACCTTCGGGTCCGCGTACACCGCGTTGTTCGCCGGGCTCTGACGGCCCTCCAGGGCCAGCGTCTTGCCCGCGCCCACGTCGGTGAGGAACTTCGCGAAGTCGTACGCCGCTTCCTTGTTCTTCGACGGGGCGGCCACGTACACGCCCTCCACCGTCATCCAGGGCTTCATCGGCGCGCCCTTGTTCTCATCCAGGGTGGGCAGCCGCGCGAAGCCGTAGTCCACGCCCTTCGCCACCTCGCCCACGAACCAGGGACCGGAGAACACCATCGCGGCCTTGCCCTCGTTGAAGAGCGAGGTGATGAGCGCGCTGGAGGGCTCCGCCGGCAGGATGCCGTCCTTCTTCCACTTGAGGACCTGCTCCACCGACTTCACGTTGGCGGGCGAGTTCATCGTGGGGGTCGTCTTCGCGTCGAACACGCCGCCGCCGAAGCCGTTCATCACCGCCGCGTGGTAGTAGAAGTCGCCGTACGCGTACGCGAGCCCGAAGCGGCCCGCCTTCGCGTCGGAGAGCTTCTTCGCCATCGTCACCATTTCACCGGACGTCTTGGGCGGCGTGGGGACCAGCTTCTTGTTGTAGATGAGCGTGATGACCTTGTAGTTCAGCGGCAGGCCGTAGGTCGTCCCGCGGTAGACCATCGCGTCCATCGTCGTCGGGATGAAGCGCTTCTTCGTCGCGTCATCCAGGAAGAAGTCGATGGGCTCCACCGTGTTGCCCGCTTCAATCCAGCCGCCCAGGCGGTCCTGCGCGAAGATGAAGAGGTCCGGGCCCTTGCCGCGCGGCACCGTCGCGGAGATTTTATCCGCGTACGCGTCGTACGGCACCGCCAGCGTGGTGACCTTGACGCCCTTGGCCTCGTTGGCCTTGTTGTACTCGGCGACCACCTTCTCCAGGGCGGCCTTCTCCTCCGCGCGGTAGGCGTGCCAGAGCACCAGCTCCGTGGCGGCGAAGGACGGGACGGGCAACAGGCCGACTGCGCACAGACAGAGGGCCGCGAGCAGCGTTCGCAGGTTCGTCATGAAATGCCTCCGGGATATCAAACGGACAGACGCAGTTCGGATTCAGCGTCGAAGAGGTGCAGGGACTCCAGCTCCACGGCCACGGGCACGACGGCGCCCGGCTCGGGGGTGGACTGGGGCGGCAGGCGGAAGACCAGCGGGTTGTCACCCAACCGGGCGTGCACGATGAGTTCGTTGCCCAGAGGCTCCACCAGCTCCACGCGCGCCTCCACCGGCGCCGTCTCACCGCGAGCCGCCGCGCCCGCGGGCAGGATGTTGTCCGGCCGCAGGCCCACCTTCACCTTGCGTCCGCCCTTGCCCGCCGTCGCCGCGCGCAGCCCCTGCGCCACCGGCAGTCGGAAGCCGTCGCCCACCAGCGCCGTGCCTTCCGCGTCCAGCGTGGCGGAGAGCATGTTGATGGGCGGCGTGCCGATGAACTGCGCCACGAAGACGTTGACCGGCTTCTCGTAGACCTCCAGCGGCGTGCCCAACTGCTGGAGCTTGCCGTCCTTCATCACCGCGATGCGGTGGCCCATCGTCATCGCTTCGATCTGGTCGTGCGTGACGTAGACGGACGTCACCTGGAGCCGGTGCTGGAGCTTCTTGATCTCCGAGCGCATCTGCACGCGCAGCTTCGCGTCCAGGTTGGACAGGGGCTCGTCGAAGAGGAACACCGCCGGCTTGCGCACGATGGCGCGCCCCAGGGCCACGCGCTGACGCTGGCCGCCGGACAGCGCCTTGGGCTTGCGGTCCAGCAGGTGCGTGATGCCCAGGATTTCCGCCGCCTCGTCCACCAGCTTGTCCATCTCCGGCTTGGGCGTCTTGCGGATCTTGAGGCCGAACTCCAGGTTCTGCCGCACCGTCATGTGCGGATAGAGCGCGTAGTTCTGGAACACCATGGAGACGTCCCGGTCCTTCGGCGGCAGCGCGTTCACCGCGCGCGGACCGATGGAGATGGTGCCTCCCGAAATCTCCTCCAGGCCGGCGATCATCCGGAGCGCCGTGGACTTGCCGCAACCCGACGGCCCCACGAGGACCATGAACTCATGGTCGCGGATATCGAGGTTGAGCCCCTCGATGACCGACACATCCCCGTACCGCTTCGCCACGTCCTTGAACGACACGCCGGCCATCAGGCCCTCCAACAAGAGCCCCGCTCGCGCCGACGACAACAGCAGCACGTCCGGGTCAGGTTCTGCGCGCCCAGCGAATGCCTCACGGCACCCGCCCGAGGATGCGCGCGGACAGCGGCTCCAACGCCAGCTCCAGCGTGGCGCCCGCCTTCGTCCGCCCTCCGTTCAGCAGGTCCTCCACCTCCGCGACGCCCGTCCAACCCTCCGGCCACTTCACCGAAGCCGTGCCCCGCGTCTTGCCGCGGTTGAGCGCCACCACCACCGTGTCGCCCGAAGCCGCGTCCCTGCGCTGGAAGACATACACATCGCCCTCCGTGGACAGCGCTTCGTGCGTGCCCCGCGACAGCGACGGGTGCGCACGGCGGATGGAAATCAGGCGCTTGTAATACTCGCGCAAAACCTCGTCGCGTTTCTTTCCCGCACCGGGCTTCACCGCCTGCTTGCCCCACGGCATGTCACCGCGGTTCTGCGGCCAGTCACCACCGGCGCGGCCCACTTCCTCGCCGTAGTAGATGACCGGGATGCCGGCGGTGGTGAGTTGCAGCGCGGCGGCCAGCCGGAAGAGCGACACGTCGCCCTTCAACTGGTGCAGCGCCCCGTCCACGTCGTGCGACGACAGGAAGTGCGCCAGGTGGTGCCCCGGCGTCACCTTCCCGCGCGACTGGAGGTAGCGGTCGAACGCCACCGTGCGGCCACGGCCCTGCAGGAAGCCCAGCGTGTTGCCCACGAAAGCGAAGTCGAACCCGGCGTCCATCTCATCCGGGGTGAAGTACGGCGCCAGCGACTCCACGTCGCCGCCCCAGAGTTCGCCCAGCAGGAAGAAGTCGGGGCTCACTTCCGCGCGCGTGCGGCGGCGGTGTTCCTTCCAGAAGTCGTGGGACACGTGCTTCACGGTGTCCAGCCGGAAGCCGTCCACGCCGGAGCGCTTGGCCCAGTCAATCTGCGCGTCCAGCAGGTACTTCGCCACCTCCGGCACTTCGGTCTTGAAGTCCGGTAGGCCCGCCACGCACGACGTCAGGTCATCCTGGCCGCAGGTGTTCTTGTCCTCGGAGCGAAGCCAGTCCGGCTTCTCCTGGAGGTAGCGCGAGTTGTAGCCCGGGTGGTTGTAGACGACATCCAGGAGCACGCGGATGCCGCGCGCGTGCGCCGCGTCCACCAGCGCCTTGAAGTCCGCCTCCGTGCCGAAGCGCTCATCCAGCGCGTGGAAGTCGTCCGCCCAGTAGCCGTGATAGCCCCAGTCCGGGAAGCCGGAGCCGGTGACGAACCCGGGGATCTGCTTGAGCAGCGGCGTCACCCACAGCGCCGTCACGCCCAGCGACGACAGCTCCTCCAGCTTTCCGGTGAGGCCCTTCAGGTCCCCGCCGTGGAACGTGCCGGGCGCCTTCGTGTCGCCCTTCTCGTTGTTCGTGGGGTCGCCATCCGCGAAGCGATCCACCACCACGAAGTACAGCACCTCGTCCGCCCAGGGCCGCGCGGGCTCTTTTGGAGCCGGGGGCGCGACCTCCGTCACGGGTGCGGTCGCCGCGGGCGCCGGGGCCGTCACGGCGGGCTGCGTTGGCGCAGCGTCCGTGGCGGGTCGGGTCGGTGTCTCCGGGGCCGTGGCGCACCCCGCCAGACACAGGGCCACAACACCCTGGAGCATCGGGAGCCACCGACCGCGGTGGGGGACAGCGTTCGATTGTGGGCGGGGGAGGCGCGGGGACATCTAGGCGCGGCACTGTAGCCAACAGTTTCTCAACCGGTGAAGGCCCCTTGGAACAATCGCCTGATGCCGCAATGCGGCATGTTCCAGGTGTTTTCCGCTGCACACCCGTGTGACGCGAGGCGTGGGCCACTCCGACGGAGCGCGTGATTTCTGCCGCACTGCGTCTCGTTTTCGGGTCCTCCGCACCCGACCTCCCAGGGCGGATTCGCGCCCCCGAACGTGGATCATCCTGACGTCCAGGCAAGTCGCGAAACCAGCCTACCGGCCGCGTGTGACAGGTCCGGCTGCTACCGTGCGCTGGAAATTTTCACCCCCCTGGAGGTCCCCCCTGAGAGTTCCATTCGCATTCCCCCGCGCGGCGCGCGCGCTCGCGTTGAGCGGGCTTGTCACCGCGCTCACCCCCTTGTCGGCCCTGGCGGCGCCGACGTCCGTGACCGTCATTGGCGACCTGCAGAGCGAGGCGGGCTGCGCCGCGGACAACGACCCCACCTGCGCGCAGACGGCGCTGACGTACGACGCGGCGGACGACGTCTGGCAGGGTTCGTTCACCGTGCCCGTGGGCACGTGGCACTTCAAGGTCGCGCTGGACGGGTCGCTGGCGCAGACGCACGGCGGTCCCGGCGGCGCGGACATCACGCTGAACCAGGCGACGGCCGGCGCGGTGAAGTTCTACTTCGACGCGAAGTCGTCGTACGTGGCGAGCAACCGCACCAGCACCATCGCGACGGTGGCGGGCTCGTTCCAGCCGCAAGTGGGCTGTCCTGGCGACTGGTCCCCGGACTGCCTGCGCTCGATGATGCAGGATCCGGACGGTGACGGCATCTACACCTTCACCACGAAGGCGCTGACCGCCGGCACCTACGAGTGCAAGGTCGCGCTCGACGAGCAGTGGACCACGGCCTATCCGAGCAGCAACGCCACGTTCAAGGTCGAGGAGGACAACCAGGAGATGATCTTCACGTGGGACTCCGGCGAGTCCAAGAAGGTGACCATCCGGGCCGCGGGCGCCCCGGTGGGCAACCTGCTGCTGGCGCGCGCGCACTGGGTGGCGAGCGACACGCTGGTGTGGAGCCCGGAGGTCGCGGTGCCGGAGGGCACGGTGTTCAAGCTGCACGCGGACCCCACGGGCGCGATGACGCTCACGGGCGCGGGCGTGCAGGGTGGAACCTCCGTGGCGCTGACGGTGGATGCCGCGGGGCTGACGCAGGCGCAGCGCGCACGCTTCCCGAACCTCGTGGGCCGGCCGGTGTTCAAGCTGGCATCCGCGGACGCGGCGAACGCGGCCACGTGGCTCAAGGGCCAGGTGGCGCTGTCCGCCACCAACACGGAAGGCAAGCCGCTGGACGCCACCAGCGCCCAGTTCGCGGGCGTGCTGGACGAGCTGTACACCTATGACGGCGCGCTCGGCCCCACGTTCGCGGACGGGGTTCCCACCCTGCGCGTCTGGGCCCCCACCGCGAAGCAGATGAACCTGCTGCTGTACACGGACTCCAGCGCCACGGCGACCTTCACCCGCGTGCCCATGGTGGCCGGGGACAAGGGCGTGTGGAGCGCGACGGGCGACGCGACGTGGAAGAACCGCTTCTACCTGTACGAGGCGGAGGTCTACGTGCGCAAGGAGGGCAAGGTCGTCACGAACCTCGTCACCGACCCGTACTCGGTGGCCCTGTCCATCAACAGCACGCGCAGCCAGTTGGTGGACCTGTCGGACGCGACGCTCGCGCCGCAGGGCTGGAGCACGCTCGCGAAGCCCGCGCTGGAGGCGCCCGAGGACATCGTCCTCTACGAGCTGCACGCGCGCGACTTCAGCATCAACGACCTGACCGTGCCGGAGAACGAGCGCGGCACGTTCAAGGCATTCACGCGCGACTCGGACGGCATGAAGCACCTGACGCGGCTGGCGAAGGCGGGCCTCACGCACGTGCACCTCTTGCCGGTGTTCGACATCGCGACCATCAACGAGAACCGCGCCGAACAGCAGCACCCCGCGGGCGACCTGGTGTCGCTGCGCCCTGACTCCGAGGAGCAGCAGGCCGCGGTGAGGGCCGTGGCGGACCTGGACGGCTTCAACTGGGGCTATGACCCGTACCACTACACCGTGCCGGAGGGCAGCTACTCCACCAACGCGGAGGGCCCCGTGCGCACGGTGGAGTTCCGGGAGATGGTGCAGTCGCTCAACCAGAAGGGCCTGCGCGTGGTGATGGACGTGGTCTACAACCACACCAACTCCTCCGGGCAGAACGCCCAGAGCGTGCTCGACCGCATCGTCCCCGGCTACTACCACCGCCTGAGCGACGACGGGAACGTGGAGACGAGCACCTGCTGCCAGAACACCGCGTCCGAGAACGCGATGATGGAGAAGCTGCTCATCGACTCGGTGGTGACGTGGTCCAAGGCCTACAAGGTGGACGGCTTCCGCTTCGACCTGATGGGCCACCACATGAAGTCCAACATGGTGAAGCTGCGCGCGACGCTGGACGCGCTCACCGTGGAGAAGGACGGCGTGGACGGCAAGGCCATCTACGTCTACGGCGAGGGCTGGGACTTCGGCGAGGTGCAGTACCAGGCGCGCGGCGTCAACGCCACGCAGGTCAACATGGCGGGCACGGGCATCGGCACGTTCAACGACCGCCTGCGCGACGCGGCCCGGGGCGGTGGCCCCTTCAGCGGCCTCCAGGACCAGGGCTTCATCAGCGGCCTGCTGTCCGCCCCCAACAGCACGAACCAGGGCACGGAGGCGGCGCAGAAGGAGAAGCTGCTCCTCTACGGCGATTGGATCCGCGTGGGCCTGACGGGCAACCTCAAGGACTACCTGCACAAGGTCCACACGGGTGAGGACCAGACGGGCGACAAGGTGGACTACAACGGGGCCCCCGCCGGCTACACGTTGGATCCGCAGGAGGTCATCACCTACGTCTCCGCGCACGACAACGAGACGCTGTTCGACGCGGTGCAGTTGAAGGCGCCGCGCGACCTGGCCATGGCCGAGCGCGTGCGGATGCACAACCTGGGCATGTCCATCGTGGCGCTGGGCCAGGGCATCCCCTTCTTCCACGCGGGTGACGAGCTGCTGCGCTCCAAGTCGCTGGACCGCAACAGCTACAACTCCGGTGACTGGTTCAACAAGGTGGACTGGACGTACCAGTCGAACAACTGGGGCGTGGGCCTGCCGCCGGCCCCGGAGAACACCGGCAACTGGCCACTCTTCGGGCCGATGCTCGCGGACCCGGCGCTGAAGCCGGCGTCGGCGGACATCGTGCGCGCGCGCGACCACTTCGAGGAGATGCTGGCCATCCGCAAGAGCTCGCGGCTGTTCCGCCTGCGCACGGGTGACGAGGTGAAGCAGTTGGTGCACTTCGAGAACACCGGCCTGGATCAGATCCCCGGTCTCATCGTGATGGCCATGCAGGACCACGGCACGAACGCGGAGGGCAAGCGCGCCATCGTGCTGTTCAACGGCACGGACGACGCGCAGACGTTCCAGGCGGACGCGTACAAGACGCTGAAGCTCAAGCTGCACCCGCTTCAGCAGGCGTCCACGGACCCCGTGGTGCGCACGTCCGCGTACGACGCGGCCACCGGCGGCTTCACGGTGCCGGCGCGCACCACGGCGGTGTTCGTCACCGACGACGCGACGGACCCCACGGATCCGGACGAGTCCGACGGCTGCGGCTGCCAGAGCACCGTCCCCGGTCCGCTGGGTGCCACGAGCCTGCTGCTGGCCGTGGGCCTGATGCTGAAGCTGCGCCGCCGTCGGGCGTAGCCTCCCGTCGCTGGAAACGAAGCGGGCCCCGGATGCGAGTGCGCGTCCGGGGCCCGTGGTGTTTCAAGATGCGTCATCACCCACTCACCAGGAAGAACCATGATGAACGACGCGAGCGAAGCCGCCAGCGGCCCCCAGGGGTAGAACAGCCAGGCGCGGCGCCCTGGCCATCACGGCCCGTCGGCCATGCCGTCAAGTTGTTCCAGCGCGAGCTCGCGGTAATAGGGGACGACTTCGACAGCCAGCACTTCGCGCATCTGCTGGCGTGCGCTGTCGAGGTCGCCCTGTCCCTGGAACTTCCACATCAGGTGCAGCGCGTCGGTCAGGCGGTTCGAGCCCTCCGCGATGCGACGCTCGGCCTCGCGCAGCAGAGCCATCGC
Source organism: Corallococcus terminator (assembly GCF_003611635.1). Classification (GTDB taxonomy): domain Bacteria; phylum Myxococcota; class Myxococcia; order Myxococcales; family Myxococcaceae; genus Corallococcus; species Corallococcus terminator. The sequence continues at coordinate 45,386 of NZ_RAVZ01000025.1, forward strand.
TCCGGCAGGGGTGCTCAAGGCGGCCTCTGTATCGGTGATGGAGACCTCCTGGGCGGTGCGCAGGAGGAGTTCGCACTCGGCCTCGTCAAGCGTCAGTGGAGCACCCTCGCGAAGCACGCGACGCGCGAGGTTGCGGAACGAGTTCCAGTCGGGTGTGTTCATTCGGTCTTCACCGCTTCGGTTTGGCGGGGCGGCACATATCGAGGGGCCAGTCATGTTGTCCCTCACACTTGCGCAGGCAGTCGGTGCAGGGGCCGGTAAACTTCCTGGCTGCGCAGGCGTTCCAATTTCGTATGCACCTGTTCTTCCAGGCGGGCTGGCGCGGGTCGTCAACGTAAGCGTCCACATCCACTTCGGGGCCGTGCACGCCAGTGGCGCCAACGCCAGCGGCCATGATGGCGGCGGCTTCGGCGGTAGTGAGGCCGCACGCCTCGGGCAGGCCAGGGTGGCGCTGGATGCAGTCCGTTTCCGTATCCATGGCGATGGCGGCGGCGCAGCCCATACAGAGGGCCGCGAGGATAGCGACAAGGAGGTGCCACCGAGGGGTGGCCTTCGGGGTTGTCATGGTGCGCGGTTCCCATTGTCCGGCGCCGACACGTTCGCGAACCATGACGAGGGATTGCAACCCTGGCAAAGGCACTCCTCCAGTCGGAGGATTTCTCGCGCCATACCCGCCGTCGTTTTCTCCCCGCGCACCTCGGCCTGACGCAGCAGCCGACCCACCGTGCGCCGCACCTTCTCCATCCGCTGCTCGAAATCTTCTTGAGCCAGAGTCCCATCGCGCATCCGGGGACGCGCGATGCCGAGTGATGGGCTTGCGCGCGTCCGGGACCTGGCGAAGCAACGGGAGCGCGAGGCGACGGAGCGCGCTTCCCGTGGTGTTACTTCGGCGGTTTCGGGTAACACCACGGGAGGGGTTGGAACCCCGTGGTTTCAAGCGGTTGCGGAAGGTGATGAACCCAGAGGTAACACTACGGCAGCGTGAGGATCTCCGCGCCCGTGTCGGTGACGAGCAGGGTGTGCTCGAACTGGGCGCTGCGCAGGCCATCCGCGGTGACGACGGTCCACTCGTCGTTCCAGGTGCGGTGGTCCCAGTGGCCCTGGTTGATCATCGGCTCGACGGTGAAGATCATCCCGGGCTGCATGATCGTGTCGGCCTCCGGCTCGTAGTAGTGGGGCACCTGGAGCGCGGTGTGGAAGGTCTCGCCAATGCCGTGGCCGCAGTAGGCGCGCACGACGCTGGTGCCGTTCTTCACGGCGTGGGCCTCCACCGCGCGGCCAATGTCGCTGATGGGCCGGCCGGGCTTCACCGCGGCGATGCCGATGTCCAGGCACTCCCTGGCCACCTGCACCAGCTTCTGGTGCTGGGGCTCCACGTTGCCGACGAGGTAGGTGGCGGAGCAGTCGCCGTGGACGCCATTCAGGTAGATGGTGATGTCCAGGTTGACGATGTCGCCGTCCTCCAACGCGCGGCTGTCGGGGATGCCGTGGCAGATGACCTCGTTGACGGAGGTGCAGAGCGACTTGGGGAAGCGGTGGTAGTTGAGCGTGCTGGGGTAGCCGCCGCGCTTGAGGTAGGCCTCGTGGGCGATGGCGTCCAGCTCATCCGTGGTGATGCCCACGCGCACGTGCTGGGCCGTCTCCACCAGCACCTGGGCCGCGGCCTGACAGGCGCGGCGCATGCGGGCGATGACGTCCGGGGACTTCACGTCGGATTCATTCCGCGAGCGCGACGGACGGCCGGAGTCCGCGTATTCGGGCCGGCCGATGGTGATGGGCACCACCCGCTTGGGGCTGACGATGCCGGGGCGCACACCCTGGCGGGCGGCGTCGGGGCCCTTCTTGCGGGCCTCCACGGTGTCGGAGCCACGGTGGCACTTCTTGTACTTGGAGCCGCTGCCGCACCAGCAGGCGTCATTGGGCCCGGGCAGCACGGCGGGGGCGGTTCGGGG
>NZ_RAVZ01000260.1 GCF_003611635.1 Corallococcus terminator
GTGGTGAGGGGGAGGAAGGGCCTGCGGGGCACTCGGCCATGGCGCGCACGCTAGCGCTCCCGGAACGCCCTTCGCGCGGGGCCCTTCGGCGGGTGTCGGGATTCCCTCAACCGCGCATCCGCCATGCGACGAAGGCCGGCCCCGTGTGGATGCGGGACCGGCCTCCAGGTTCATGCGTTCAACGGTTCAGCGGGAGGCTTCAGTCGACCGGGCGGACCTGCACCTGCATCACGGTCCCGGCCTTGTTCTCGCTCAGGACCTCGATGATGGTGCCCGTCTTGGGGACCTTCACGCCGGCGTACGGCTGCGTGTCGTACCAGAAGGTGTTCAGGTCGTTGAACACCGCCACGGCGGGCTGCGAGGCGTACTCGGTGCGCGGGAAGCCATTGGGCTTGAGCGACAGCGGGAAGCTGGGCTGCAGGCCGAAGGTGGCGTCGTGCGTCTGCACGCGGCCGGACCAGTAGCGGCCGTCGCTGCGCTGCAGGGGCTGCGGGCGCGAGTCGATGGGCAGGATGCGGCCCTCACCCGGGTGCACGGACACGCGGTTGTCCGGCACGGACGTGTCCCAGTAGGTGATCAGCAGACCGGGGTTGTAGGCGTAGCGCTCGGCGTAGTCGATGAGGCCGTCGGCGCTGAAGCCGTAGTTGTACGGACCCGTCTCCAGGCCGGCGTCGTAGCCGCGGAACTGCCGCCACTCGGCCAGGTAGTAGTTGTCGTAGTAGGTCTGGGCGCCGTCGTTCAGGAAGAACGTGGCCTGATCCCAGTACTTGCTACCGTTCTCAGCGTCGTCGCCGAAGACGTACTTGTTCTTCGCCCAGAGCTGGAAGCCGTCCACCAGGAAGCCCCGGCCGAACTCCGCGCCGTCCGTCTTGTAGCGGATCTTCAGCGTGACCTTCTTGCCCGCGTGGGCGGACAGGTCGAACGACAGCGGCACCCAGCCGTCGGACAGGCCGGTGATGCCGTTGCCCAGGTTGTTGCCCCACGGGTTCGTGCTGCGGCTCACCGGGCTGGGCAGGTTGACGAACGGGCCGTCCTCCACCGCGAGCGAGACGTAGGCGTAGTCCCAGTCCTCCTCGATGTCGAACCACGTGGAGAACGTGAACGTGATGGGCGTCTTGTTCGGCAGCTTCACCGTCTTGACGAGCACGCGGTCCAGGTTGTTGCCCGCGCCGCCCTGCCACGAGAACTGCCCTTCGATGGGCGCCACCGTGACCTGCGGACGGGGCTTCGCGGGCAGGTTCACCACCAGCGCCTGCTTCGCGTTCTGGCTCGTCACGCCCGACGGTCCCAGCTTGTGGTACGAGTACAGGCCGTGCGTCGTGGTGGCGTGGTCCAGCCAGCCCAACTGCAGCTTGTCCCAGGCGAAGAAGTCACCCGGCCGGCTGCCGATGTCCGTGGTGCCGTCGTTCAGGTACGAGCCCGAGGACATGATGGTCCAGAAGCCCGTCCCGTTGTCCGCCGCGTTCGTCGTGTCGTAGTGGTCCGGCAGGCCCAGGTCGTGGCCGTACTCGTGCGCGAACACGCCCAGTCCGCCGTTCTCCGGCTGGATGGTGTAGTCGCCCACCCACTTGTCCACGTTCGTGCCGAAGCGCGTGCCGCCGTTCGGGTTGTACGCGGGGCCCGTGCCGTCCGCGCTCAGGCCCGTGCTGTAGGCGAACCAGCGGTGGCTCCACACCGCGTTGGGGCCCTGCGCGCCGCCGCCCGTCTCCTCGCCCACGCCCGCGTGGACGATCTGGAAGTGGTCGATGTAGCCGTCCGGCTCGTCGAAGTTGCCGTCGCCGTCATGGTCATACCGGTCCCACGTGTCGAACGTGTCCAGGTACGCCTTGATCTCCGCGGGCGTCTTGCCAGCGGCCACCTGGCCCTGCGTCCACGCCTTGATGGCGTCGCTGATGAGCGGCCACACGGAGTTGGAGCAACTGGAGGAGCCGCACAGGTTGTTGCCGTAACGCGCGGCGTTGTACGGCACGCGCACCCATTCGGACACGGCGCCGTTGACGGTGTAGCGGCCCGACGAAGCGGCCTTGTAGAAGTTCGCCACGGAGTCCGCGCCGGGCGTGGTGTCGAAGTAGAGCTTCTCGTAGTGCGCGCGGTCGTAGTTCGGCTGCCAGATGGTGGTGTTGTCCACCGTCCGGTCCGGCTCTTCAATCAGGTTGTGCAGCGGCCCGGGCACGTTGCCGCCGGGGTTCGTGGTGGGGTTGCCGAACACCGGGTGGATCTGCGTTCCGTACTCCACCAGGATGACGAAGATGCGGTCCGTGCGCTCCAGCTCCAGCTCCACGAACTTGCCGTTGCCCAGCTTGTGCACCTTGCCCGACTGAGCGCTGCCCTCGATGCGCTCCTTGAGCGCCTGGGCCTTCAGCTCCTTCTGCTGCTCGCCCAACCGGTGGGGCAGATCGTCCGAGATGTCCTCGGTGGCCACCTTGCGCAGGCCCGCGGACGGCGGCGCGATGTCGGGTTGCGGCTTCTCGTACCAGGCGCGCTCCGCGTACGCCGACGGGGCGATCGCGAGCAGGCTCCAGGCAAGCCATGACGGGGGTTTCCGCATTGCCACTCCTTGGAAGGGATCCCGGTGGGGTCCGGGATGACCGAGGTTTTAGTGGAAGCGCCGGGAGCATGGGAAGACCGGGAGGTTAAAAAATTCCCACAAGGACGGAGCGGGTTTCCGTCCTCCGGTGGGCGAAAAGCGAAGAATGGGTAGGTGGCGCTCCGCGTCGAGGGACTACGTTTCCGGTTGCTATGGCGCGTATTCGTCCCGTGGATCCCCCGCTCCGGCGGGATGTCCGGCTCTTGGGCCGGCTTTTGGGAGAAGTCCTCGTTGAACAGGAGGGGCAGGCCCTGTTCGACAAGGAGGAAGAGGTGCGCCACCTGGCCATCCAGCGCCGGCGCGGGCCGGTGGCGGTGCGGCGGGCGGCGGCGGCGGAGCTGGCGGCGGTGCTGCGGCGGTTGCCGTCGGAGCAGGTGGAGCCGGTGCTGCGCGCCTTCTCCGTCTACTTCCAGTTGGTGAACCTGGCGGAGCAGCACCACCGCCTGCGCCGCGCGAGGGCCCACGCGAGCCCCACCTCCACCCGGCCGCAGAAGGGGTCGCTGGAGGCGTCGTTGCTCGCGCTGAAGGCCGCGGGCGTGAGCGCGGACAAGGTGCGGGAGACGCTGGGGACGCTGAAGGTGACGCTGACGTTCACCGCGCACCCGACGCAGGCGGTGCGCCGCACGTTGCTGGAGAAGCTCTACCGGCTGGCGCAGTTGTTGGAGGAGCGCGACCGGGTGGCGCTCACCCCGCGCGAGTCCGCCGCCAACCTCGCGTCCATGCGCGAGGAGATCACCGCGCTCTGGCAGACGGACGAATTGCGCCGCGAGCGCCCCACGGTGGGTGACGAGGTGAAGAACGTCCACTGGTACGTGGAGGAGATGCTGTCGGAGCCGGTGGCCCGGCTGCCGGAGGCGCTGGACTGGGCCTTCGAGCGCGCCTACGGCGAACCGCTGGGAGTCCTGGACACGCCCGTGCGCATCCATTCGTGGGTGGGCGGCGACATGGACGGCAACCCGCTGGTGACGCCGGAGGTGTTCGAGGACACGCTGCGCGCGCACCGCGCCCGGGGCCTGCGCCTGTTCCTGCGCGACGTGGAGCTGCTCGGCGGCATGCTGTCGCAGTCGGAGCGGCACGCGCGGCCCACGCAGGAACTGGAGCGCTCGCTGGAGGAGGACGCGAAGGCGCTGCCGGACGTGGCGAAGGCGCAGGGCCCGCGAACCTCCGGTGAGCCGTGGCGCCGCAAGCTGCGCTTCATGGAGGAGCGCCTGTCGCTGGCGCTCCAGCACGTGCTGGCCCGGCGCGAAGGCCAGCCGTCGAAGCTCGCGCCGGAGGCATACCGCTCTCCGGAGGCGCTGGGCGACGACCTGGCGGTACTGGAGCGGTCGCTCTTCGCGGCCCGCGCCGAACACGCGGGCCTGCGCGAGGTGCGCCGCATGTCCGAGCGTGTGCGCGCGCTGGGCCTGGGGCTGGGCGAACTGGAGGTGCGCGCGCCCGCGGAGGACGCGGTGAGCGCGGCGGCCTCCTTCAACGGCGGACCTGCTCCCACCGAAGGGGGCACGCGGCTGATGGCGGTGCTGGCGAAGCTGCGCGAGGGCCAGGATGAAGGCGGCGAATCCGTGTGCCGCACGCTCATCCTCTCCATGGCCTCCACCGCGGACGACGTGCTGGCGGCGTTCCAGTGCCTGAAGCACGCGGGCCTCTGGGACAAGGAGCGCCAGTGCGCCACCGTGGACGTGGCGCCGCTGTTCGAACAACTGGGCGCGCTGGACTCCGGGCCGGAGGTGCTGCGCACGCTGTTCGCGCATGCGGAGTACCGCCAGCACCTGAAGGGCCGGGGCGTGCAGGAGGTGATGGTCGGCTACAGCGACTCCGGCAAGGAGGTGGGCCTGCTGGCCGCGAGCGCCGCGCTGTACCGCGCGCAGGTGGCGCTCACCCACGTGGCGGACGAGCACGACGTGCCCCTGCGCCTGTTCCACGGACGCGGTGAGACGGTGGCGCGCGGTGGCGGTCCCGCCCAGACGGCCATCCTCGCGCTGCCGCCGGGCACGGTGGCCGGGGCCTACAAGGCCACCGAACAGGGCGAGGCGATGGACCACAAGTACGCCCGTCCGGAGCTTGCGCAGCGCACGCTGGAACTGGTGGTGGGCGGGGTGCTGCTGCACACGTTGGACGCGCAGCCGCGCCCGTCCCCCGAGGACGAGACGGCCTTCCGTGCCGCGTTCGACCTCCTGGCGGAAGAGGGACGCAAGGCATACCGGGCGCTGGTGTGGGACGACCCGCGCTTCGTGGAGTTCTTCATGACGGGCACGCCCGTGGAGGAGATCTCCGCGCTGCCCATCGGCTCGCGCCCCAGCAAGCGCAAGGCGGGCGGACTGGACACGCTGCGCGCCATCCCCTGGAGCTTCGCCTGGACGCAGACGCGCGCCATCGTCCCGGCCTGGTACGGCGTGGGCACCGCGCTGGAGTCGTACGCATCCACCCCCGAGGGCGCTGGGCTGCTCCAGCGGATGTACAAGGAGTGGCCCTTCTTCCACACGGTCATCGACAACGTGACCATGGTGCTGGCGAAGACGGACATGGCCATCGCGGCGCGCTACGCGAAGCTGGCCCCCGCCTCCACGCGGCCCCTGTGGCTGCGCATCCAGCAGGAGCACACGCGCACGCGCCGCGCGGTGAAGACGCTCACGGGGGAGGGGAAGCTCTTGGACAACAACCCGCAGCTCCAACGCAGCATCGCGCTGAGAAACCCCTACGTGGACCCCATGTCCTTCCTCCAGGTGGAGCTGCTCAAGCGCAAGCGCGAAGGGGACGCGGCCTGCGACCGGCCGCTGCTGCTGGCCCTCAACGGCATCGCTGCGGGCATGCGGAACACCGGTTAGAGAAGGACCTCGACTCAAGACAGTCAGGAGCGCGCGGGATGGCCCAGGAGACGTTCACCGTGGAGGAGATCAACCCGAAGCACGGCTTCGCACGCCTGCGCCCGGACGCGGGGGAGGGGATGCTCCACACCGCCCTCTATCCGGATCCGGAGTTCACCCACGCTCCGCCCTTCCAACTGCGCCAGGGCGACAGGGTATCGGGCGTGCGCCGGGGACAGACGGTGTCGGAGGTCTCCTGGGTGACGCGCGTGGAGCCGCCCTGGGAAGAGGTGGAGCGCGTGGCGGAGCTGCTCGCGCTCCTGGAGCGCTGGGAGATCCGCATCCCCTTCGAGGCCCGCGTCCTCGCTGAACACTCGTGGCGTGAGAGCAGGGAGGACCCGCTGCGCGACGAGCTCCAGGCGCAACTGCCCACCTTCTTCGACTTCGACGGCGCCCATCCCTTCGAGGACCCGTCCCTGCTGGAGCGCCTGTCCGCCGCCATGCAGCCGTACCTGCCGGGCTTCTCCGTGCAGCCGGTGCAGGGCCAGCCCGCGGTGCGCGTGGAGCCCGGCTCCGTGGAAATCGTCGCCGGCGTGGGAAGTTGGGACATCCCCCAGCCCACCTTCGCTCCGATGATCGCGGAGGTGAACGCCCGGCTCGCCGCCGTCCAGGCTCCGGTGCGCTGGGTGCCCACCCGCGAGGACTGGATGCTCGCGCCCCCCGCGCTGGCCGCGCTCCTCCAGAAGCACGGCCTGCTCGAAGGCACCTCCATCCCCGCCTAGGGCTGGCAAGCGACGTCTCCACCGCGCCGTGTCATTGGACGGTGGGAGGTCAAACGATTGTCTGATAGAGGACGGGGACACCATGGGTCCCCGTCACCTCGTCACCGTCTTCGTGGGTTTCCTCGTCCTTCTTGGGTCCGCCTGTGGGCCCGAGCCGGAGCGCCGGCTGGAGGAGGCGGAGCTCCCCGCGCCCGCGCGGCCCTTCGTCACCCTCGACGGCCAGGAGACCGGCCAGCAGCGCCTGTTCGGCAGGGTGTCGAGCGACGCGGGCGTGCCCCGGGTGGAGGTCTACGAGGACGGGCGGTTCCTGGGCTTCGCCGACGTGGAGGCCGGCCGCTGGAGCCTGCCGTGGTGGCCGGGCCGGCGCGCGTTGACGTTGGAGGTCGTGGCGAGAACTCCGCTGGGCGACACGGCCCAGGCGCGCGTGGACTTCCAGCACCTGGCGTTCGACGCGAGGCCCGGGCTCTACCAACCGGAGACGCTGCTGGCGCTGCCCACGCAGAAGGGCGTGCGGACGTACTTCACGCGGGACGGCTCCACGCCCACGCCTGCGTCCGCGCTGTACAGCGGGCCCATCGCGCTCTTCGCCCGCGCCAGTCCGCCCGTGACGTGGGCCTTCGTTCCCACGACGCCCCCTTCCGCGCTGGAGAGCTTGCGGTGGGTCGCGCCCCTGGAGGAGGTCCCCCAGGCCTCGGTGGTGCGCTTCCGGCAGTACGTGGGCGCGGAGCCGGTGGGCCCGGTGCGCACGCGCACGTTCGTCATCGGGCGGGCGCCGTACACGCTGCCGGTGCTGTCGCTCGTCACCGACGCGGCGAACTTCTTCGCTCGGGACCTGGGCATCTACGTGCCTGGCCTCGTGTGGGAAGCGACCCCGGAGGATCCATGGGTGGGCAACTACACGCGGGACGGCAAGGAGTGGGAGCGCCCCGTCCACGTGGAGTGGTTCGAAACCGCCGGCGCGCGCGTGCTCGCGCAGGACGCGGGCGTGCGCATCCACGGCTCCGGAAGCGCGGTGCTGCCACAGAAGAGCCTGCGGCTGTACGCCAAGGAGGACTACGGCCCGAAGACGTTCGCGGGCCCGGTGTTCCTCGGCTCGCCGGTGACGGACTTCACGCGGCTGCTGGTGCGTGCGTCCGGGCAGGACCAGGGACAGACGCGGCTGCGCGACTGCGCCCTGCAGGGGCTGCTCGCCGAGACGCGGCTGGCGCTCCAGGCCTGCCGCCCCACGCTCGTGTTCCTCGATGGCGAGTACTGGGGCCTGCACGAGCTGCGCGAGCGCTACGACGAGTACTACCTCGCCTCCCACTACGGCGTGGACCGCAAGAAGGTCGTCATCCTGGAGCGCGACGGAGAGCTGGACGTGGGGGAGGACGGGGATGCCCGGCCCTACGAGGAGCTCATCGACTACGTGCGCACGCACGACCTGGCGGTGCCGGAGCACTACGCCTACGTGAAGGCGCGGATCGACGTGGAGGACTTCATCGACTACCAGGTGGCGCAGCTCTACCTGGGCAACCAGGACTGGCCCCAGAACAACGTGAAGTTCTGGAGGCTGCGCACGGGCGTGCCGGGCGCGCCCCCCGGACAGGACGGTCGCTGGCGCTGGCTCGTGTATGACCTGGATTTCGCCCTCCGCCCGGAGCCCGCCTTCGACAGCCTGGGGCGGGTGTTGGAGGATCCAACGCTGGAGGCTTCCACCGTCCTCTTGCGGCGGCTGCTCCAGGCTCCGGAGTTCAAGGCCCGGTTCGTCGAGCGCTTCCTCTGGCACCTGGAGCACACCTTCGCCCCGGAGCGGGTGGTGGCGCACCTGGACGCGGTGGCGGAGCAACTGGCGCCGGAGATGCCCGGGCACGTGGCGCGCTGGCTCCAGCCGGCCTCCGTGGAGCTGTGGAGCGTGACCGTCGAGGAGCTGCGCGAAACGGCGCGTCAGCGGCCGGCGTTCATGCGCCAGTTCCTGGCCCGGTACCTGGGGCCGCTCTACTAGGGGTTCTTCTTCTCCGGGACTTCGCTGCCGTAGTTGCCGCTGCGCACGTCCACCAGCCGGCCGTCGCGGAAGATGGCGACCTGCATGAGCCTGTGGGGGCCGAAGTTGTAGGTCCACTCCTCGACGGTGGACGACGAGCCCACCTCCGTGGAGACCTCCTCGTGGGGCGACTTCTGCTTGTACCGGGTGCTGGCGTACTCGGTGCGCGTGCGCCGGGACATGGGCTCGCCGCACTTGATCAGCGCGTCGTCCGTGGTCGAGCCCTCGGACACGAGCTTGTTGTCGCAGCGCAGCGACGAGGCGTGGACGAGCGAGGGCAGGGCGAGGCAGGCGACGACGAGGCAGGCGGACAGGGCACGCATGAAAGGCTCCGGGAGAGAAGCGCAACGGGGGTAATGCTCGGACGCTGGGACCCCGAACCTATTCAAACCCGTCCTGTCGATTCCAGCCCAAGCACCCGCCTGTGACTAGAGGCCGCCCTTCGCCTTGAGCACGCGCACCACCTCGGCCGCCATCACCCGGTGGCCCTCCATGGACGGGTGGATCTGGTCCACCTCCAGGCCGTCCAGGAACAGGTGCACGTTGCCCGGCTGACGCATCACGGCCTCCAGGTCGATGACCTCCGCGCGCGTCTGGGTGCGAAGCCACGCGTTGAATTCCACGCGCTGCGACTTCACCACTTCGTAGTCGCCGTAGTTCGTCTTCTCCTTGGGCAGCAGCGTGCTCACCCACAGCCGGCACCGGGGCTGGAGCTGATCGAACAACTGGGTCATCCGCTGCTCCAGCTTCTCCACCGTGATGCCTTCGGAGGCCAGGTCGTTGGTGCCCAGCAGCACGATGCAGTCGGTGAAGCCCTGCATCGCGAGCACCTCCTGCGGCAGTTGGAGGTTCGCGTCCCAGAACCCCTGACCGGACACGCCCGAGTTCGCCACCGGCAACCCGAGCGACTTCTGCACCAGGAACGGCCACGCGTTGCGAGTGTCATTGCGCGTGTCGATGTAGCCCTCGGTGATGCTGTCCCCGATGGTCACGAACGCCCGGCCCGGAGTTCCCTCCACGTCCACCGTCGCCACGCCCAGCGCGTACTCCCAGGTCTGTCCACCCAGCGCGCCCTGCGTCGTCGCGTACGAACCCGAGCGCGAGTAGCTGCCGGGGAAGGCCTGGATGAGGCTCGCGGCGATGTCGCCTTTGGCCTCGAAGGAGATCGCCACCTCGTCCTGGAACCCCACCGGGAAGTCCACCGGATCCGACGTCACCAGCGCGCGCGCGTTCGCGGTGAAGCCCGCGTGACCATTGAAGGTGAGGGCCACCGGCGCGGAGGCAAGCGCTCCGTTGGCGCCCGCCTTCGCCACGGTGGCGCGCTGCAACGTCATGGCGCCATCGCCCGAACGGAAGGTGACGCGCACCCGGCTGCCCGCGCGCCCCATGGGAATGCGCATGCGGTAGGTGGTGAGGCTTCCCGCGTAGGTGTTCTCACGCAGCGCCTGGTGGAAGCCCGGCTGGAACATGATGGGCGGAGGGGCTGGGGGAGGCGTGGCCTGCACCGTGCGGCCATCGTGCAGCGTCAGCGTGGGCGCCGCCTCCAGGGAGGGTGCTGGCGCGGTGACCTTCGAGTCCGTGCTGCCTTCACCCAGGGAGGCCTCCGCGCCGGGTTCCTCCACGCCGCCACAGCCCAGCATCAGGCCCAGGGCACCCACCCAGCCAAAGCGCAGCGCCTTCGTCAGACCCATGCCATCACCCTCCCGGCGCAAGACAATGTGCACGACTCCCGTTCCTGGCGACCTCGTGATTCAAGGGGTGGGCCAATCGCCCGGGAGTCCCGAGTGCCGCGCGCTGGGAAACGGAGCCGGACGACTTCCGCCGCAAGGGTGGGAGGCCAGGGCACCCTGGCCCGTGGCCCTCCCCAGCCGGGGCGGGAACCTGCCGCCCCTGGGAAAACCAACGCCTTCCCCACGGACCCGCGCCCGCTTCAGGGGACGCAGGCTCCGACGTCGCCGTTGTTGGTGAGCGCCCGGCAGGTGCCGCTGGAGCAGGCAGGCGAGCCCGACGGAACGCGGCACAGCGTCCGACACGTGCCGACGCCGTCGGACACCGCGCAAGTGCTTCCCGGTGAACACTGGTTGCTGAACTCGCACGCGGCGCCCGGAGCCAGCGTGCCGCTGCCCGCGCACACCGGACCGTTGGTGGCCGGGTAGCAGCCCAGCGGACCCGCGCAGTCCTGGGCGAACGCGTCACACGCCGCGGACGGCGGGCCGCACACCAGCGGCAGTTCGTCCGTGCCGGCCAGGCGCAGCACCGTGTTGCAGTCGCCGGACGCGCAGTCGGACGTCGCGTGGCACAGCTTGCGGCAGAAGAAGCCGGTGCCGCCGTCGTTCAGCGCGTCGTCCTTGCAGTACAGGCCCGCGGCGCACGTGTCGTAGCGCTGCCCCACGGGCGCGCTCGCCGCCAGGGTGCATGGCGCGCCTTCGGTGGCGGTGCCCGCGGCCACGCACTGGCGTTGCGCATCCCCGCCATCCAACGTCACGTAGGTACAGCGCTGCCCCGCCGCGCAGTCCTGCCGCACCGGATCACACGTGCCCGGAAAGCACCGGCTGCCCGTGCCGCCATCCGTCAGGTCCGTGTAGTGACAGCCCTGTCCCGCAGCGCAGCCTTCCTGCTTCACCACGTTGCAGGTGAAGTCCGAGCGGCCACCCCCGCCACCGTCTCCGGCATCGACAGTCCCGGAATCACCGGTGCTCGTCCCGGAATCCAAGGCTGTCCCCGCATCGGGAGGAAGCACCGTCTCTCCATCGTCGCAGCCCGCCACCCAGAGCCCCATCAACAGGGCACCACCCAACAACACGAGACGTGAAGACATCCGGAAACTCCTGGTGTGGAAGTAGTCTGGGACTTACACGAGCCGTTCCACGTCACGGGGCCCCTTGAACCGGGCCTGGAAACCAGCCGACACTTCCAGGTTCAGAACCGAGGGGGGTCAAGGTGCGCATGAACACGAAGTTGGATGGGCCATTGGAGCCAGACCCGTATTTGAACCGTCGCGCCGAGGAGCGCGTGGCGGCGCGGTTCGAGGTGCGCTTCGAGCAGGCGGAGGACGCGGCGCGCGCGCTGCGGGCGTACTCGCTCAACCTGTCGGCGGGCGGACTGTGCCTGCGCACGCGCAAGTCCTACGACGTGGGTTCGCAGGTGCGGCTGGCCATGGTGGTGGACGGCGAGGAGTTCCACCTCACCGGCGTCATCGCCTGGGTGCGCGACGAGGCGGAGGCCATCGGCGTGCGCTTCATCGACGTGAGTGAAGAGGACCACGAGCGCCTGCGCCGCGTCATCGCGAGCTTCAAGCGCTAGCCGTGCCGTGCTGTTCGAACCCGCTCCCGCGGTGAGGGGCGCCCGCGAATCGGGTGCCCATCCCGCGAGCGGGGAGTCGCGCTAGCGCTGCGTCTCGCTCTCGGCGTGACGGAACACGCCGGAGTCGCCTTCGACGTACCCGCACGCCTTGTAGAACGCGCGCGTCTCGTCGGTGACGTTGAGCGGGGCGATGAGCTGGAGTTGCTTGACGCTCAGCACCTTGCCCCGCTGCGCCACCTGCGCGAGCAGCGCGCGGCCCACGCCCCGGCGACGCCAGCCCTCGGACACGACGAGCTCGTCCACGGTGGCCACGCGGCCGCGCAGCCGCAACTGCGGACGGTGGGAGAAGGACACCATGCCCACCGCGCGGTCCTGCGGGTCGCCGGCCACGAAGATTTCAATCTCCGGATGGCTGATGACCCAGTGCACGGTCTGCTGGTCGGTGCCCTGGGGGTAGCCCAGCTCGCGAAGGAGCAGTGCCATGACCTCGGCATCACCTCGACGCGCGCGGCGGATACGGAAGGCGTTGGCGTCGGGAGCGGGGGTCATGGTGCGGACGATGGGCTGGGACAAGGCATCCGCGATACTAACGACAGGGCCGTCGGACCTCCAAAGAGGAACGACGGCCCTGGAAGACTTCACGTACGAATGCGCTGGCGCCCGGTGTGGGCAAGCGCCGTCAGGGCTGTTCGCCGGCCAGTGAGCGGATGGCGGAGGTGATGTCCGCCTGCTGGGGCACCGACGCCATCTCCAGCGCGTCCGCCAGGCCGATGCCCGGCACGAACTTGCCGGCCACCAGCCGGGGCGGCGCGAGCAGCGAGTAGAACAGCTCCTCCACCGTGCGCCGGACCAGGTGCTCGCCGAAGTTCGTCACCTCGGTGTCCTCGTTCACGTACAGGACGCGGCCCGTCTTCTGGATGGACGCCTTGATGAGCTCCCAGTCGTAGGGCCACAGCGAGCGCAGGTCGATGACCTCCACGCTGATGCCGTCCTCCTTGAGCTGATCGGCGGCCTTCGCGCACAGCGGCAGGGTGCGGCCGTAGCTGACGACGGTGAGCTGCGTGCCCTCGCGCACCACCTTGCCCTTGCCAATGGGCACCGAGAACGCCTCCAGCGTCGGCCACTGGGGCTTCCACTGCGAGCGGTCGCCCAGCGGCGCGTCGATGAGCTTCGACAGTGCGCGGTCGTCGTCGGGCTCTCCAGGGATGCGCTCGTCGCCCTTCACGCGCAAGAGCGCCTTGGGCTCCAGGAACATGACGGGGTTCGGGTCCTGGCAGGCGGAGATGAGCAGGCCGTACGCGTCCAGCGGGGTGGAGGGCATCACCACCTTCCAGCCGGGGATGTGGGTCATCGTCGCGTCGAAGGAATGCGAGTGGTACATCGACCCGCGGATGCCGCTGCCCACCGGCGTGCGCACCACCATGGGCAGGTTCCAATCACCGTTGGTCGCCCAGTGCGTGTTGCCCGCGATCTTCAGCAGATCGATGGTGTTGTAGATGTAGTCGCAGAACTGGATCTCCGCGACCGGGCGGTTGCCCGCCATCGCGAGGCCCATGGCCGCGCCGATGATGCCGCGCTCGTCCAGGGGGCTGTTCCACGCCGTCTTCAGGCCCTGGGTGCAGGTGAAGACGCCGCCCAGCGGGGCGCCCACGTCCTCGCCGAAGATGTCGGTGACGCCCAGGTTCTCCTCGGCGTAGTGAAGGGCCATGCGGATGGCCTGTGCCATGTTCGCCATGGTTATTTCTTCTCCGCGTAGATGTGGTCCCAGATGCTGTCGCCGGAAGGTTGCGGTTCGTCCCGCACGGTGCGCGCCGCCGCGGCCAGCTCCTCGCTGTAGCGGTTGCGCACCTCCTCCATCTGCTCCCGGCTGAGGACGCCTTCCTGCTCCAGGCGCGTTTCGAACAGGCGCAGGCAGTCCTGCTCCTCGTTCACGAAGTTGGCGCCGGACGCGGACGAGTGTCCGTAGAGGCGGGAGACGCGCGCTTCGATGAAGTACGGCTTGCGCTCCTTGCGCACGTACTCCATCGCCGCCTGGAGCTCCTGGTAGGACTCCAGCGGATCATTGCCGTTGATGGTCTTCGCCGGGATGTTGAAGGCGCGCGCGCGGTCGCTGATGTTCGTCTCGCCGTGCTGGCCGTCCGAAGTGGTGGAGATGCCCCACTTGTTGTTGGTGACGATGATCAGGATGGGCAGGGGGTTGGCCGGACGGCTGCTCCACACGAGGCAGGTGGGGAAGTCGCCCTCGGCCGTGCCCGCGTCGCCGCCGGTGACGATGGTGATGCCCTCGCCGCCGTGGCGCTTCTGGGCCATCGCCGTGCCCGGCGCGATGGAGTACTGCACCTCGATGGGCGAGGTGATGGGCGCGATGTTCTTCGAGCGCCGGGTGAAGTGGCCCGCGAAGTTGCGGCCACCGGAGTAGGGGTCCGTCGCGGTGTTCTTCATCTGCCGCAGCGCCCCGATGGGCTCCTCGCCCATGGCCAGCAGCGTCGCGGACTGGCGGTAGTGCGCGTGCAGGTAGTCGTAGTCCAGGCCCTCGCCCACCTTCATGAGCAGGCCCAGGGGCACGTTGAAGGCCTCCTCACCGGGGCCGCCAATCCAGAAGTAGCCGTGGCCCTGCTTGTACATCTGGATGAGGCGCTCCTCGAGGACGCGCGCCTTCACCATCAGGTCGTGGATGCGGATGAGCTGCTCTCGGGCGAGCGAAAGCGGCGCGGAGTTGTCTTTGATCAGCCGGGGCCGTGACACGCGCGGAGGACCTCGAAAAAGGGAAAGGGGACGCCCCTATACTCCGAACGACCGCCCCCGACTCAAGGACCCTGTGGGGGGCGGTGTTGTCCGTCCTCCGTTCCAGGCCCGGGTGGCGCGGCGCGGCAATGAGCACAACTCATCCAGGGCCCTCCCATCCCCC
>NZ_RAVZ01000261.1 GCF_003611635.1 Corallococcus terminator
CCCCACGAAGAGCCCCACGCCGCCCACCACCGTCCCGAGGACGAGGTGCGGCACGAGGGAATAGTCCTGCTTCAATTCCATCGGAGCGGCAGCGGACGGGGCCACGGGGTCCAGGACGGAATGGGAGCTTGGCATCGCGGACAGCGGAGCCACGACCTCTGGAGTCTCCGCGCCGGGCGCTGCAAGGACGTCCTCTCCCCAGGCGAGGGTGGGCATCCACAGCAACCCCAGAACCAACATCCGACAACACCGAGACATCATCTTCCAGGACTCCCCAACGGTGGGCGCAAGCACGGACCTCAAGTGAGGCCGCCACCGCGCGATACCATACGAGGTTCGATGGCCCGCCTGGTCGCATGCCCTGGGACGCATTGACGTCCGCGCGCGGCGTCTGGTCTATTGGTTCGCAGGTGCCGAGGGGCGCCTGTGCCCGAAAAGACGACGTCACCCTCGCTTCACCCGCAGCCGACATGCTCCCGATGAAGTCCTTCCACGGTCCACCAGCGGGTGAGGGCCGCCACCGAAGGAATCGTCATGGGAACCGGCAGCACCTCCCCGCTCACGCTTCATGAATGCAAGGTCCGGGCGTCACTCCTGCTCAAGGACCTGGAATCGCCCGACTCCACCCGCTCCCTGCGTGCCGCCGAGCGCATGCGCGCCCTGCCCTTCTTCGCGGGCCTGTCCCTGGGCGAGGTGCTCTCGCGCCGCGACACGGTGAAGCACAAGCACGGGCTCACGGTCATCGCGCGCGAAGCGGGCCATGCCACCTGGACGCAGTTGAAGCAGGCCCTGGAGGCCGTGCCCCCGCCGGGCCTGGACACGCGCGTGTTCTTCCAGAAGGGCCAGAGCGTCTTCCTCAATCGCTGGTGCGCCACGTACGAGGAAGCGGCGGCGTCCCTCGCGGCACAGGGCGGCTTCCTCTTCCCCTTCCGCCGCCAGTACTTCGTCTGCGAGGCCGGCTTCCTGCGCGCGTTGGGCATCGACGCGAAGGATCCGGACTGGGAACGGATGGGCCACGACTGGGTGCGCCCCCGCGACTCCGCCGCGAAGGCCCGGCTGGAAGCGAAGCTCGTGGCGCTCGGCTACGGAGGCCAGCATGTCGCCGGCGGATGACTCGCGCGCGTCCCGCGCCGAACGCAAGCGCGCCTACAAGGAAGCCGTGGCCCCCATGGGCATCTACGCCATCCGAAACCTCGTCAATGGCAAGGTGTTCGTGGGCCACAGCCTCAACCTGCCCGCGATGTTCAATCGCATCCGCTTCGAGTTCGCCCAGCGCATGCACCGCGTCCCCGAACTCCAGGCGGATTGGGAACGGCTTGGCGAAGCGGCCTTCTCCTTCGAGGTGTTGGACCCGCTCAAGCCCCTGGACGAACCCGGCCCCACCCCGCCCGTGGAGGAATTGAAGGTGCTGGAAGAGATGTGGTTGGAGCGCCTGAAGCCCTACGGCGACGCCGGCTACAACACGCCGCCCAGGCCCTGAGCGCCGCGGGGCCGGGCCTACATCGCGGTGGGGGTGGTGCTGGAGCACTCCTGAGCGCACGCCCCCACCCTCCGGGATGGGACGGGTGCCTCGACGCTCCGAGACGTGCGAGGATGGGCGGACCTCATGAGCACGAGCGCCGCCCCCATCCTCGGCATCGACTTCGGGACCACCAACACCGCGGCGGCCTTCTTCGACAAGGCAGGAAAGCTGCGGGTGGTGCCCATCGCGGAGAAGAGCCTCACGCTGCCCTCCATCGCGTGGTTCCACGCGGGCGACAAGGCCATCGTCGGCCCCGCGGCCCGGCGGCAGATCATCGACGACCCACGCCACACCATCTTCGGCGCCAAGCGCTTCCTGGGCCGCCGCTTCCAGTCCGAATACGTGGCGCGCCACCGGGGCCGCTTCGCCTTCGAGCTGGTGGAGGGCCCGGACGGCTACACCGCCGTGGAGGTGTACGGCAAGGTGACGCCGCTCATCGACGTGGCGCACTTCATCCTCAAGCACATCAACACGCTCGCCACGCACGCGGCCGGCGCTCGCTTCGAGGAGTGCGTGCTCACCGTCCCGGCGCACGCCAACATCCGCCAGCGCGAGGCCATCCGCCACGCCGCGGAGAAGGCCGGCCTGCGCGTGCGCGCCATCGTCAACGAGCCCACCGCCGCGGCGCTCTACTACGCCAACCTGCGCAACCCCGAGCAGACGGTGATGGTGTTCGACCTGGGCGGCGGCACCTTCGACGTCACCCTGATGGCGGTGCACAACCGCGTGGTGAAGGTGCTGGCCACCGGCGGCGACGCGTTCCTGGGTGGCGCCAACTTCGATGAGGCCATTGTCGAAGCGCTGGTGGATGACTTCCGGAAGAAGCACGGCATCGACCTGCGCGACAACAAGGTCGTCATGCAGCGGCTCGTCTTCGCCGCCGAGTCCGCGAAGATGGCGCTCAGCAACGCCACGTCCGTCCCCCTGCGCGTGCCGTGCATCACCCAGAAGGACGGCGCCTTCGTGGACTTCAACTACACGCTCACGCGCGAACAGGTGGAGTCCATCGTCTTCCAGCTCATCGAACGCACCGCCGCCGCGTGCGACGACGTGCTGGAGAAGGCGGGCATGAAGGCGGACGCCATCGACGAATTGGTGATGGTGGGCGGCCAGACGCGCATGCCCGCCATCCGCAAGCGCCTGGGCCACTTCCGCAAGCTGTCGTCCGACAAGGAGGTCCACCCGGAGCTGGGCGTGGCCGTGGGCGCGGCCATCCTGGGACGCAACCTGGCGCGCGGCATCAGCGGCCTGTCGGACGTGGTGCCCATGCCCATTGGCGCCATGGTGCCCGGCGGCGCCCAGCACGAGGTGCTCCCCGCCAACACGCCCGTGCCCGGCACGCGCTCCGTGGTGCTGGAGCTGCCGCAGTGGGCCGGCCCCGTGCCGGTGGCCCTCTTCGAGGCGCTGGACCGCACCACCGTGGAGCGCGAGCTGCTGGGCACCGTGCGCATCGAACCGGACTGGCGCGTGGCCCACCCCGGGCCCACCACGCTGGAGCTGCGCATGGCGCCGGACTTCTCCCTCGCCGCCAGCCTCGTCGCGCCGGATGGCCAGCGTCAGCCGCTGACCATCACCGACCCGAACGCTCCCCAGCGGCGCTGACGCGGCCGGCAGGTCAGCCGGTGGCCCGGGACGTCACCGAGCCCCGGAGCTGCTCCAGGAGCCGACGGCACTCCTCCAGCGCGTCCTGGCAATGGGCCACCAGCGGCTCCAGGCCTTCCACCACCCGGGCGTCCGCGCGCTGCTCGATGTCCCAGCACAGCGACTCCAGGGTGGCCGCCCCGAAGTAGGCCGCGTTGGACTTGAGCGTGTGGGCCGCGCGGGCCAGGTTCTCCAACTCGCCTTCGGCCAGCGCCGTGCGCGCGTCATCCATCAGCCGGGGCATGCTCTCCAGCGCCGTGTCG
The DNA here is from genome assembly GCF_003611635.1 of Corallococcus terminator. GTDB lineage: Bacteria > Myxococcota > Myxococcia > Myxococcales > Myxococcaceae > Corallococcus > Corallococcus terminator. Next base: position 3,427 of record NZ_RAVZ01000261.1, read on the forward strand.
ATGAGCTCCGGGAGCATCCGCTCCACCTGCCCATCCAACGACTGCCACAGCCGCTCCAGCGCGGAGGCCTCCAGCCCCCGGATGCGCGGGGTGCCCACGCGGGGCACCTCCATGGCACGCGCGGGCGCGGCGGGCCCAGGGCCGGGATCGGGCGGCAGGCGCTCCCAGGCGCGACGCAGCGCGGAGATGAGCTCCTCCACGCGGATGGGCTTGCTGAGGAAGTCGTCCATGCCCGCGTCCAGGCATTCCCGCCGGTCCGCCGTCATCGCGTTGGCCGTCATCGCGATGACCCAGGGCTGCTCGCTGGCCGGCACCTCCGTGCGCAGATGGCGCGTGGTCTCCAGGCCGTCCATCTCCGGCATCTGCACGTCCATCAGCACGACGTCGTATTTCACGCGCGCCAGGGCCTGCAGGCCCTCGCGGCCGTTGGACGCCGTGTCCGCCGGGTAGCCCAGCCGGTCCAGCACCAGCAGCGCCAGCTTCTGGTTGGTGGGGTTGTCCTCCACCAGCAGGATGCGCAACGGCATCTGGTCCCCGGGGCGCGCGTTGAACACCGAGCGCTCGCGGGTGGCGAGCGCGGGCACCGGCGGCACCAGCTTCGCGGAGATGAGGTCCTGCGCCAGACACGTCATCAGCGCGTCGTGCAACTGCGACGCCTTCACCGGCCGGGGCAGCACGGCGGTGAACATGCCCGGAGGCTGCGCGTCGCGCTGGTCGAACGACGTGAGCAAGAGCAGCGGCAACTCGCGCGCGTCGCGCTGCTGACGGATGAGCCCCGCCAGGGTCGGGCCGTCCATCAGCGGCATGCGGTGATCCAGGATGGCCAGGTCGAAGCGGGCCCCCGACTCCAGCCGCGTGAGCGCTTCCGCCCCGGAGCCCACCTCCACGATGTCCATCCCCCACGCGGAGAGCTGACGGCCCAAGAGCTTGCGGTTGATGGCGTTGTCGTCCACCACCAGCACGCGCCGGCCCTGGAGCTTCAGCGGATCCGGGCGCAGGGCGTTGCCGCTGCGCGGGGCCTCGCGCGCCTGGAAGGTGAAGTGGAACGTGGCGCCCTTGCCGGGCACGCCCTCGCTCTCCATCCACAGCCGCCCGCCCATCGCCTCCACCAGCCGCTTGCAGATGGCGAGCCCCAGGCCCGTGCCGCCGAAGCGCCGGGACACCGACTCGTTGAGCTGGTTGAAGGGCTGGAACAGCCCCCCGCGCGCGGACTCGGCGATGCCCAGGCCGGTGTCCTGCACCGCGAAGTGCAGTTCGAACGAAGCGCCCGGGGCCAGGGGCGGCCGGGGCGCGTCCACGGAGATGGACACACCGCCGCGCTCGGTGAACTTCACCGCGTTGCCCACGAGGTTGAGCAGCACCTGCCGGAGCCGCGCGGAGTCACCCACCACGTTGACCGGCGTCTCGTTGCTGACGTGGTAGCCCAGGTCCAGCGACTTCTCGCTGGCGCGCACCGCCAGCAGGTCCATCACGGACTCCACGCACTGGCGCAGGTTGAAGGGCTTCTCCTCCAGTTCGACCCGACCTGCTTCGATCTTGGAGAAGTCCAGCATGTCGTTGAGCAGCCCCAACAGCGCGTCGCCGCTCTGGCGGATGGTGGACGCGAAGTCGCGCTGCTCGGGCGTCAGCGCCGTGTCCATCAAGAGCCCCGCCATGCCGATGATGGCGTTCATCGGCGTGCGGATTTCGTGGCTCACCGTGGCCAGGAACAGGCTCTTGGCCTGGTTGGCGTCCTCGGCGGCCTGGCGCGCCCGCTGGAGGTCGGTGACGTCGTGGTAGATGGCGATGAAGCCCAGCGACTGGCCGGCCACCATCACCGGCAGGGCGCGCAGCTCCACGTCCACCACCGTGCCGTCCTTGCGCACGCGCTTCGTCACGACGTGCACGCGGTCCATGCGCAGCACCTCGCGTGACGTCTCCTCGGCCTCCGGACGGATGTCGTCCACGTTGGCCACCAGCTTGAGGATGTTGCGGCCCAGCGCCTCCTCGTGCGTGTAGCCGAACAGCCGCTCCGCCGCGGGGTTCCAGGTGAGCACCTCGAAGGCGCGGCTGATGGTCACGATGGCCACCGGACTGTGGTCCACCACCGCCTCGAAGAACTCCTTCTGCTGCCGGAGGATGGACTCCGCCGCCTGCGTGCCGTCCGGGCCCCTCAACATCAGCACCCAGCCGCCGTCACCCGGCTGCGGCAGGGCCAACACCCGCACGGTGTGCGCCGGGCCCGCCTGCCAATCCCTCTCCAGTGGAGGGCCTCCGCCTTCCGGGATTTCCGGCGGCGTCCAGCCCGGCAGCACGCGGTCCACGGGCATGCCCACCAGCACGTCGCGGGGACCCAGGAGGCCCTCCGCGGCGCGGTTCACGGCCACGACCCGCAGGGTCGGGTCGAGCACGAGCGCACCGTCGCGCATGTGCTCGAACAAGGCCGGATACGCGCTGGGTGGCAGTTCGGGCAACCTTCCCCCTCCGTTCAAGAACTGTAGGTCAGTCGAGGCGCCAGTTCCACGCCAACCATGAAAACCGTGGAGGTGGGCAGGCGCCGGGATGCTTCCGTTGTCCCGCGAGCACGGGGGTTCAGGGGGTTAGGGTGCTTGCTCTGCCTGCGGGGTGGACGGGTATTTCGTGTGGAAGTCGCGCAGCGGCTGGAGATTCCCCACCGGCATGGCGACGACGACGCTGGCGATGCGGGAGGTCAGCCAGTGCCCGGGGGCGCGTTGGATCCACAGGGCCTGCTCGGCGGTCATCATCCCGGAGTCCGCATCCAGCAGGTTGAGCCCCCTTGCCCTCACCCCACGTGCGGTCGCGGTAGGACAGGCGAGGTCCGCGAGGTCCTGGTCGAGCGCGGCGTAGGCGGCCTGGAAGGGCTGCTTCGCGAAGGGTTCCAGCATGCTGGCGAAGAAGGCCGCCTCCGTCAGCGCGAGGCAGCGGCTGGTCGCGGTCGCGCAGTGGCGCGCCTTGCGGGCCACGTCCGGGGGCGAGGCCAGCGAGGAGAAGACCAGCCCCGTCACCGCCAGCGCGGACAAGCGGTCCGTCTGCTCGGCGGACATGGGGGTCCAGTCCACGGGCGGGGAGGCCAGGGAGTCGTGGGCCATGCGCTCGAACTCGAGCAGGTTGGCGGCGATGACGCCGCCCAGGGCCGTCTCCGTGCTCAGGCTCAACCACGCGAGGTGGCGCACCTGCTGGGCGGCCTCCACCGGATGGCCCGTCACCAGGCCGTGCCGCAGCCGGAGCTTCGCCCAGCGGGTGAGGAGGATGTAGTCGGGCATGTCGCCCGAGGCCCAGTTGATGCGCGGCTTCGCACCCAGCGGACTGTCCTGAAGCAGGTCCCAGCGGTCATAGGCCAGCAGCCGCGCCATCCACCCGTAGTCCAGCCCGGACACGTCGATGTTCGCGGTGAGCCACTTGCCCTGCTTCAGGTCCACGGCGTCCTCCCGCAGGGCTTCGGGCAGGACAAGCGGCGAGCCCGGAGGCACGTCCTCGTGCCCGGGCGGCCAGGGCAGCCACGCGTTGAGCAGGGGGCCCGCGTTGCCCTCCGTGCGCGCTTCGTGGAACCAGGGGTCCGCCCCCAGCGCCGCCTCCTGCGCGCAGTAGTCATCCACGTTCGCGGTGAGCTCCGCCTGCTGCAGTTCCAACGCGGGCTCGTACTTGCCGCGGAACCAGGAGTCCGCCGCCACGAAGGCCAGCCCCGCCAGCCCGAGGAACACCGCGAAACACACCCCCGCGATGCGCAGCGCGCGAAACCGGGGGGCCCTGCCTGAGGACGTCATTCCCGGAAGTCTAGGGGCCTTCCCCAGGAGCACCCAGCAAGTCGCCCGCCGCGAAGCGCCATCCTTTCAGGGCAGCCGGCCAGACAACCCCCTCCCCTGCCGTCCTCCGTCCTCGCAGGCGGCCCGGAATGAGCAGCCGTCACTGGGCGGTGCGGCGGTCGGGCGACCTAGCTTTCCATTGACCCCACGGAAGAGAGCGTCGTGCCCTACGAGAACGCCACGCCCCTCATTCTCATCATCGACGACGAGCCGGAGCTGGAAGTGATGGCCCGCTACCTCGAACTCGAAGGCTATTCCGTCCTGACGGCCACCAACGGCGAGGAGGGGTTGGTGGCCCTCGCCTCCTGTCGCAAGCCCTGCATCGTCCTGCTGGACCTGATGATGCCGGTGATGGACGGCTACGGATTCCTCAGACGGGTGCACGATGATGCGACCCTCTGCGGACTGCCCGTCTTCGTGCTCACCGCCAGCTTCACCACGGAGCTGATGGCGGGCGCGGTGGGCCTGCTGCAGAAGCCCCTGCACATGGAGGTACTGCTGGAAGCTGTAGCCCCGTATTGTCCGCCTCCACATGAAGATAAGGATTCCAAGCCAAACTAGGACACTGGCGCTGCTCGGCCTCCTCCCGTTGCTCCCCGCGTGTTTCACACCTCCTGGGTTGGAGGATGAGACAGCCGGGACGGACCTCGCCACGGCGGATCAGCCCCTGGTGGCGCACGTGTATTCACGGCCCCCGGTACCCACGGCCTTCTACGAGCCGCCAGCCGCCAACGCCGTCTTCGTGGCGCCGGGTGGCAACGACTCCACGGGCACGGGCACGGAGGCGCAGCCGTATCAGTCCCTGGGCCGGGCGCTCCAGGTGGTCAACGCGAAGCCCGCGGACGCGACGACGTGGACGGTGGTGCTCAAGGCGGGCACCTACCGCGAGGGCGAGCTCACGGTGAGCCGGGCCCGCGTCACGGTGCAGCGCTACAAGAGCGACGTCGTGTCGCTGCGGGGCAGCGTGGCGGTGACGGGGTTCAGCGGCAGCGGGCCCTACACGAAGACGCTCACCGGGTTTGATCCCACGCCGGTGGAGGCGGACTGCGCGGACACGGTGCTCCTGGGACAGGCCGTGCGAGATTACGGTTCGGAGACGCCGTTCGCCGTCACGCGCGCGGGCATTCCGCTGCGACGGGTGGCGCCGGGCGCGCCGCTGTCCAGCGGGCAGTACCGCTACGACGCCGCGACGAATGTGCTGACCCTGGCGGACAGCCCCACCGAGGTGGAGGTGGCGCTCAAGCGCTGGGCGCTGAAGACGAACGCGCCCGGGGTGAAGTTCGCCGGCCTGGACGTGCAGAACTACGCGACGTGCACGGTGAACTGGAGCCGGACCGTCAACGGGCTCGCCTACTACAAGGGCGCGGTGATGCTGTACCGGGACAGCGAGTCGGACTCCGGCGCGGTGCTGGAGAACTCCACCGTGGCCAACAACGCCGCGAACGGCGTGGCCGTGGCGCACGGCCGGGACATCCGCCTGTCGGGCAACGTGCTCGTCAACAACGGGTGGACGGGCGCGCAGGCGAGCAACGCGCAGCGGCTCATCGTTGAGAACAACGTCATGTCCTACAACAACGTGCGCCGGTGGGCGAACACGGTGGAAGCGGGCATGAAGGTGACGTTCATCCGCGACGGCGTGGTGTTCAACAACCTCTTCGAACACAACGCCGCGAATGGCTTCTGGTGCGACCAGGGCTGCGGCGCCACGGACCCGGGCAACCGCTGGTTCGTGATGGCGCGCAACGTGGCCCGCTACAACGACGACAAGGGCCTGTTCTACGAGGTGTCCCATCACGGCGTCCTCGCCTCCAACGTCGTGCACGACAACGGCAGGACGGGCATCGCCGTGTTCGGCTCACGCAACGTGCAGCTTTGGAACAACACCGCGGTGGACAACGACGCGTCCAGCGACAGCTACTCCGCCAACATCAGCATCGTGGACGACAAGCGGTGTTTCACCGGCGACACGGTGCCGGGCGGCAAGGCGTGCACCACCGCCAACGGGTGCGACCCGCAGGTGGCCGGCAACTACGACCACTGCGAGCCCTCATCGGTGGGGCCCCTGGCGAACACCTGCAACGCGGAAGCCGTGGTGCTGATGAACAACATCCTCTCCGGCTCGCTGTCGGCCCGGCCCCTGCTCAACGTGGATGATCCGAATGCGACGGCGTACGGCGCCCCGGCCATCCTCCAGTCCCACGACTACCAGGCCTACTACCGCGCCAGCACCAGCGCGCCCACGACGTTGATCCGCTTCCAGCGCGCGGCGAACACGTCCGCCGCGTCCTACGCCAGCCTCACCGCGTTCCGTGCCGCGAACCCCGGCCGTGAACCCCAATCCGTGGAGCGCAGCGGGGGCACCCGCAACCCCTTCTTCGTCAACGCCGCGACGAAGAACTTCACCCAGGACCCGGCGAGCACGGACGTCTGGGGGCGCGGGCAGGCGCTGCCGTCGGAGGTGCTCAAGGCGGTGTACTGGCCGCAGACGGCTCCCGCGCAGCCGTCGCTCCGCATTGGCGCCATCGAGTGGCGCGACAAGACCGTGGCCGCGCCCTGCGTCGTGAACGCGCCGGTCCACCACCGCCGCAACCCCACGTCCGGGGACCACCTCTTCACCACGATGCTGTCGGAGGCCGAGGACGCGGGACGCGACTGGGGCTACACGGAGAACCTGGGCGTGACGTTCCTGGCGTCCACCACCGCCGCGACGGGGCTGTCGCCGGTGTACCGGCTCTACAGCCCGACGGTGCTGGAGCACTTCTGGACCATCGACGCGGCGGAGAAGCAGAGCGCCCAGTCCAGCTACGGCTACACGCAGGACGAGGGCATCGGGTTCCACGCGGCCACCGCGTCCGGGCCCTGCCTGGTGCCGGTGTACCGGCTGGTGCACGAGGCCGCGTCCCGCCACACCTTCACGACCTCGCAGACGGAGCGGGCGTCGCTCGTGGCCAGCGGCTGGACGGACGAGGGCATCAAGTTCTACGCGGGGGCACCGCAATAGGACGTCCCCAGGCAGGGCCCGTGACAGGATGCGTCATCAAGCAGCCTTCCTGAGAGGACACGGATCATGACGGGGCGCGGCGCGGTGGGTTGGACGTTGGTGCGGGTGGTGTTCGGGCTGACGCTGGCCTTGGGACATGGCCTGGGCAAGGTGACGGGGGACATGTCTGGCTTCGCCGAAGGGGTGGCGAAGCTGGGCTTCCCCGCACCGATGTTCTTCGCCTGGTGCGCGGCGCTCGCGGAGTTCCTGGGGGGCCTCGCCGTGGCGCTGGGGTTGTTGACCCGGCCCGCGGCGCTGTTCGCCGGGTTCACCATGCTGGTGGCCCTCTTCCGGCACCGCGCGGATCCGTTCGGGAGGATGGAGCTGTCCATCCTCTTCCTGACGGTGATGGTGGCAACGCTCCTCATCGGCGGCGGTCCGTTCAGCCTGGACGCGCTGCTGCGCCGCAAGAAGGCCTGAGTCAGGCCGTCCCCACGGGATGAAGCAGGCATCCAGGCAGGCCGTTCCTGAAGCGCTACGTACCCTTGTAGATGGCGCCTCATGAGGACGGATGCATGACAACCAAGAACCTGAAACCGCAACCCGAGCGCAAGCACACGGACGATGGCCTGCGCGTGGAGCGGGAGAAGTCTGATCGCGAATACGCCAGGAGGCAGACCGCGCTCGAGGAGGGTTCGGATGCCGCCATCGATAAAGCCCGGGGCCAGGCGGACGAGGCCCTGCGCACGGCCCGGGACAGCGCGGATGCACGCCTGGCGCGGCATGAGGCGGCCGCGGCGAACGCCACGGTCCTCCAGGAGCGGAAGGACGAGGACGCGACCTTACGCGGAGAGCGTGCGACCGCGGATGCCGAGCTGAGAGATGAACGCGAGGAGCGGATGCGCGCCTTGTCCGCGCTCCTCCACCTGGAGCGGCTCGAAACCGACACGCGGCTGCTGGGCGAGCGGGTTCACGCCGACACGGGGTTGGCGACGCGCGATGAGTTCCTGGGAATGGTCAGCCATGACCTGCGCACGCTCCTCGGGGGCATCGCCTTGCAGTCGACCCTGCTCAAGCGGCATGCCTCCGACGACGAGGCAGGCCAGAGGACGGCCCAGGCCGCTGAGAAGATCCAGCGCTTCACCGCGAGGATGAACCGGCTGATTGGGGACCTGGTGGATGTGGCCAGCATCGAAGCGGGCAGGCTCCGGATCACCCCGGAGTTGCAAGACGCGACCCCGCTCTTGAGGGAATCCGTCGACGCGTTCCAGGCCCAGGCCTCCGCGCAGGACATCATGCTCGACGTGGAGATTCGCGGGGACACGCTGATGGCGAAGTTCGACCCGGAGCGCATCCTCCAGGTGCTCGCCAACCTGCTGTCCAATGCCCTCAAGTTCACCACGGCAGGCGGCAGGGTTTCGCTTCAGGTGGAGCCGGTGGGCCAGGACCTCCGCTTCTCGGTGAAGGACACCGGCGCCGGAATCCCGAGCCACCAACTGGAGCAGGTGTTCGAGCGGTTCTGGCAGGCCCGCGGCGAAGACCGGAGGGGGTCGGGGCTCGGGCTCTACATTTCCCGGGGCATCGTGGAAGCCCACGGTGGACGCATCTGGGCCGAAAGTCAGCCCGGCCAGGGCAGCACCTTCGCGTTCACGCTTCCAGGGGCTTCTGCCTCAAAGCACTAGAGACATCCGTCTCAGGCCGCCACGCGCTCCACGCACTCCGGCCCATCGTTGGCGGGCGAGTTCACCACGCGCGCCACTTCATAGGCCTCCAGGGGCGCGTCCTGCGCCGGGACGAGGAGCGGCAGAAGGACTGCGGCCTCCTGCGGCTCCGGGCGCAGCCACACGGCCTGCGCCTCCTGCGACAGGATGACGGGCATCCGGTCGTGGATGGGCGCCATCAGCGCGTTGGGCCCGGTGGTGATGATGGTGCACGTGCGCAGCACCTCGCCCGTGTCCGGCGCCGTCCACTCCTCCCAGAGGCCCGCCAGCGCCAGCGGCTTCCCGTCGCGGCGGTGGAAGAGGTACGGCGTCTTGGGCTTCGTGGTCTGCTTCCATTCGTACCAGCCGTCCACCACCACCAGGCACCGGCGTCGCTTCAGCGCCGAGCGGAAGCTGGGCTTCTCCGCCACCGTCTCACCGCGCGCGTTGATGAGCTTGTTCCCGATGGACGCATCCTTCGCCCACGAGGGGATGAGCCCCCAGCGGAACACGTCCAACAGCCGCGCGCCGTCATTGGGCACCACGGGCAGGAGCTGCGTGGGACACAGGTTGAAACGCTCGCGCTCCAATGTCGCGCGCGCGCCCGCGAGCTCCAGCTCGGCGACGAGCTGGGCGGGAGAGGTCCGGACGGTGACTCGGCCACACATGGCGCCAAGCGTAGCGCCCGGAGCCCGGGCTCGCACGTTCCCGGCGACTGCCCGAGGGGCAACCGGCCGGGACTACGTGGGCAGCTTGATGCCGGACAGGCGCTGGAACAGCTCCACCGCGCGGCTGTCCGACAGGCCGGAGATGTAGTCCGTCACGCACAGCAGCCGCTGGTACGGGGTGAGGCGCAGGATGGCCTCGTCGCGCTTGGGGGGCTTCTCCTCGTCCACGGCCGCGAACTCCGGACGCTGGAAGCACTCCATCGGCATCAACTGCCGCAGCTTCTTCTCCTCGCGGTTGGGCGCGTCCGTCACCACCGCCGTGGCGAACATGTCCAGCAGGCCGCCCAGCGTCTTGAAGCCCGCGCTCTCAATCTGGAGCACGCGCTCGCTGCGGTAGCCGAACTCGCTGGTGAAGTCGGTGATGGCGTCCAGCGCCGACTCCACGTCGGGGCGCAGGGACGTGAGCGACGTCTCCCCCGTCCCCTCCTCCAGCGCGTGCACCTGGTCCATGAAGGCCCCGACACACTGCGGGATGAGCTTGCCGATGGCCACCGCGCGCGCCTGCGCCATGCGCGTCTCCAGGTGGCGGGGCGGCTTGCGACGTCCGGGCTCCGGCAGCACCGCCTCCAGCAACTCACAGGCGCGCAGCATGGGGACCAGCCCCAGCTTCGCGGAGTCCTCCAGGTCAATGACCGCGTAGCAGATGTCGTCCGCCGCCTCGACGAGGAAGGCCAGCGGATGGCGGGAGAAGACGCCCGTCTCACGCTCCTGCAAGCCCGTGGCGCGGTAGGCCTCCAGCGCCAGGTCGACGTCGTCCTGGAAGTAACCGAACTTCTTCTCCGACACGCGGCCCTTCACCTTCGGGCGCGAGCCCGGCAGCACCGACGGGCGCGGGTACTTGCTCATCGCTCCCAGCGTGGCAGCCGTGTACCGCAGCCCGCCCCGACGCTCGCGCGACTGGAGCCGGTTGAGGATGCGGAAGCCCTGCGCGTTGCCTTCGAAGTCGCGCAGGTCCTTCCATTCCGCCTCCGTCGCGAAGGGGCTCTTCTTGCCTTCACCCGGCGGAGACAGCCGCTGCTCCACCCAGTGCTGGATGGCATCCTCCCCCGAATGGCCAAAGGGCGGATTGCCGATGTCGTGCGCCAGGCACGCCGCCGCCACGATGGTGCCCAGGTCCGAGGGCACCAGGTCCACGCCCTGGGCCCGCAGCTTCAGTCCCGCCTGATGCCCCAGCGAGCGCCCGACACACGACGCCTCGATGCTGTGCGTGAGGCGCGTGCGCGTGTAGTCGCTCGTCGACAGCGGGAACACCTGCGTCTTGTCATGCAGGCAGCGGAACTCGCTGGAGAAGACGATGCGGTCGTAGTCCCGGTTGTAGTCGGTGCGCTCGTCCGACTGCGGATCCACCGCGCGCTCCTCGCGAGGCGCGGTGCGAGGCTCCGACCCCACGCGGGTGTCCGACAGGAACCGCCGCCAACGGTCGGTCCGGTCCTGAATGTCGCTGCTGCTCACGAAGGGGCCTCACGGTGCGGGAAAGCGCCGCCATCGTGCTCCCCCACACCGTCCGCGCAAGTTCCCGCGCCGGGCGCCCGCACCTCCTTCATCCCATCCACAAACCGACGCGTGCCGGCCCCCAGGTCCCATCAGGGTTGGCGTGAGTTCCCACGCTCCCCAACGTCCATGCAGCCGCGATGCCGAGCGGGGACGAGGCCCGCGCGGACCGACATGAGGGGGAGCCGACATGGGGTGTGGTGACAGGTGGAGGGGGAAGCT
>NZ_RAVZ01000262.1 GCF_003611635.1 Corallococcus terminator
ATGACGCCGTGATGGCGTTGGAGCACTTCTCGGCGGACAACCCGGACGTGGTGGTGCTGGGGGTGGACCTGCCGCGCGTGGAGGGGCAGCACGTCGTGCACCTCATCCGGGGGCACAGCCAGGGCGGGCGTGTTCCCATCGTGGCCATCGACAAGGGGCACCTGGGCCGGGCGCGTGGCGTGGGCTCGGTGTTGGACCTCAAGGTCAACGCCTACATCCCGGATCCGCTCAAGCCGGGCGAACTGGTGCCCCGGCTGGAGTCGCTGGTGAAGGCCGCGCAGGCCCAGGTGCTGACGGGCCTGTCCGCCACGCTGTCGCGCCCCGCCGTGGCGGCGGGGGACCTGAAGGCCTGGCCGTTGCCGGCGCTGTTGCACTCGCTCTACCGGCTGCGCCGCGACGGCGTGCTGGTGGTGGCCCACCGCGATTTGTGCCGGCGGGTGTACTTCCTGCGCGGCGGGCCGGTGAACTTCGACGCCTCCGCGAAGCAGGACGCGCTGCCCCGCTTCCTGCGCGAGCGAAAGGTCCTCACGGAGGCCCAGGAGCCGGCGGTGGTGGAGTCGCTGGCCTCGGGGCTGCGCATCGGCGCGGCGCTGGCGGACGTGGGCGTGGAGGCGGTGGGCGAGGAGCTGCTGTCCCTCCTGCGCGACTTCACCAGGGACCGGCTCGGCCGGGTGCTGGCCATGCGGGAGGGCCGCTTCGCCTTCTATGCCGGGGATGAGTTCTCCTCCGAAGTGGCGGCGGTGGATCAGCCCGCCCTGGCGCCCCTGTTGGAGGCGGCGCGCCAGCGGATGCCGTTGCGCGTGGTGGCGGCGGCGCTGCGGGCGCACCTGAACGAGTACCCGGTGCGTTCGGCGGACTTCGGCCGGGACCTCCAGGCGATGGCGCTGGACACGGAGGACATCAAGCTGGCCATGCAGGTGAATGGCCGCATCGTCCTGAAGGACCTGCTGGCGCACGGGCGCGCGGAGCTGCGGGCGGCGTACACGCTCCTGTGGTTCCTGCGGCTGACGGGCGGGGTGACGTTCTCGCCGGTGCCGGTGGCGTCGGGCACGGACGTGTTGAGCGCGGCGGCGCCGGATGTCATCGCGCCGCGCAAGCGCAAGACGCTGCCCGCGGAGACGGCGGCGGCGCTGCGTGAGGAAGCGGTGCGGATCATCACGCGCAGCTACTTCGGCGGGCTGGGCTTGCACATCGCGGCGGACAAGGAAGCGGTGGAGCGCGCGTACCACGAGACGGCGATGCGCTTTCATCCGGACACCTACGCGGAGTTCGACATCTCCGACCTGAAGGACCTGTTGGACCAGGTGCAGGAGAAGCTGTCCGCGTCGTACCGGGTGCTGAGCGTGGACGAGAAGCGCCGCGCCTACCTCCAGTACTTCTTCAGCCGGCAGGAGGTGGTGGGCCGGGCGACCGCCATCAACGTGGACGCGGAGATTTCACTGCGCCGGGGAGAGTCCGCGCTGAAGCGGGGCGACTACCGCACGGCCATCCAGGGCTTCCAGGAAGCGGTGGCGCTCAACGAACACGAGCCCGAGTACTACTCGTACCTCGCCTGGGCGCTGTACCGGGGTTCGGTGGGCTCGCTGATGCAGCGGGCGCTCGCGGCCCGCAAGGTGCTCAAGAAGGCGCTGACCCTGGATCCGTACCTGGAGCGGGCGCAGATCATCGCGGCCATCATCGAAATCGATCTGGACGACGCACCGCTCGCGCGAAAGAAGCTGATGAAGGTGCTGGAGCTGAACCCGTATTCGGTGCTCGCGAGGGCGGCGTTGCAGAAGGTGGTGAAGTAGCAATGCATCGAGTGCTGTGGCGACTGTTGCGCTACGCGCGGCCGCACGTGGGCGTCATCGTGCTGGCGTTCGTGTGCATGGCGGTGCTGGGGCTCGCCACGGGCGCGTACGCGTACCTGCTGGGCCCGGCCCTGCGCTTCCTCCTGTCGGGAGGAGAAGAAGGCTTCGCGAGCGCGCACAAGGTGCCGTGGCTCGCGGACCTGCCGCGCGAGGCGGCGCTCTGGGGCTTCCCGGTGTTCGTGTTGGCCGTGGGCGCGGTGAAGGGCGTGGGGTACCTGGGGCAGTTCTACTTCATGGGCCTGTTCGCGCAGCGCGTGGTGAAGGACGTGAGGCGCGACCTGTTCCTGCGGCTCACGGCGCTGTCACCGTCGCAGATGTCGAAGCAGCGGACGGGAGACCTGCTCAGCCGCTTCTCCTCGGACGTGATGGCGGTGGAGCTGGCCGCCATGTACACGGTCGGCTCGTACCTGCGCGACACGATCCAGGTGCTGGTGCTGGCGGTCGTGGCGCTGTCGATGAGTCCGATGTTGGGAGGGCTGATGCTGGCGGTGATTCCGCTGGCGGCGCTGCCCGCCTCGAAGCTGACGCGCAAGGTGTTGAAGGGGACGCGGGAGGGGCAGGCCCACCTGGGCCAGCTCGCGGGCCAACTGCACGAGGGCCTGGGAGGACTGCGAACCATCCAGGCCTTCAACGGCCAGAAGGCGGAGCTCACGCGCTTCGAATCCTACGCGAAGGCGCACGAGGAAGCGGTGGTGGGCGCGGCCTGGGCGCGAGGCGGGGTGCCGGGGTTGATGGAAGTGCTGGCGGCGGCGGCGCTGGCGGGAGCCCTGGGGTACGCGGCGGCGACGCGGGCGATGGAGCCGGAGGCGCTCCTGTCGCTGCTGACGGCGGTCATCCTCGTGTACCAGCCGGTGAAGGACCTGGGCCGGGTGACGCAGTTCGCGGTGCAGGCGGGGGCGGCGGGAGAGCGGCTCTTCGCGTTGCTCGACCTGAAGCACCCGGTGGAGGACGCGCCCGGAGCCATCCCCGCGCCCGCGATGCGGGAGTCGCTGCGGATGGAGGGCGTGCGCTTCTTCTACGGGGAGCGGCGCGCGCTCGAATCCCTGACGCTGGACCTGAAGGTGGGCCAGGTGGCGGCGCTGGTAGGCGGCAGCGGAGGCGGCAAGAGCACGGTGACGTCGATGTTGCTGCGCTTCGAGCGTCCGCAGGAAGGCCGCATCCTGCTGGATGGAGTGGACGCGGACACGTACACGGCGGCGAGTGTGCGGAGCCAGTTCGCGCTGGTGACGCAGGAGCCGCTGCTCTTTCACGGCACGGTGTTGGACAACCTGCGCCACGCGAGACCGGGCGCCACGCGGGAAGAAGTGGAGGCCGCGGCGAGGGTGGCGAACGCGGACAGCTTCATCCAGGCGCTGCCGCAGGGTTACGACACGCGCATCGGAGAGCGGGGCGTGACGCTGAGCGGAGGCCAGCGCCAGCGCCTGTGCATCGCCCGGGCGGTGCTGTCGAAGGCGCCGGTGCTGGTGCTGGACGAGGCGACCAGCAGCCTGGATCCGGAGAACGAGCGCGAGGTCCAGGCCGCGCTGGCCAAGGTCCTCCCGGGGCGCACCGCCCTGGTGATCGCGCACCGCCTGTCGACGGTGACGAGCGCGGATGTGATCCACGTGGTGGAAGCGGGACGCATCGTGGAGAGCGGAAGCCACGAGGAGCTGCTCCAGAAGGAGGGCCGCTACGCCGCCATGTGGCGCCTGCAGACGACGGGGGCCGTGGAGCGTGGCGCGGCATGAGGGCCACCTGCTCTTCAAGGCGAGGCGCCTGCGAGCCGCGATGCGTCCAGGTGGCGCCTGCGGACTTTGAGGCCCGTCAGGCGAAGCGGGGCGTAGAGACAACAGGCTCTTCACGCCCACGGTTGCTCGCGCGCCGTGCCTGCGGCGCAGGCCCCCGGACCCACCCCGCGGCCTCAGTGTGGAACCGCGCGTGAAGGCAGCGAAGCAGTTCATCTCCCTGGGGTTCCGGGCTGTGCTCGGAGTGCTGCTGCTCCTCCTGGGCATCGCGGGCTTCTTCGCCTTCGCGGCGGGCTTCGCGGACTACCCGGTGGTCCCTCCTTCGCCGAAGGAAAAGGCCTGGATCCGGGGCGCGTACCACGTGCACACCACCCGTTCGGATGGGAACGGGACGCCCGCGAAGGTCGCGGCGGCGGCGAAGGCCGCGGGCCTGGACTTCGTGGTGCTCACCGACCACAACGACCTCAAGCCCCCGACCGCGACGTGGATGGACGGCGTGTTGCTCATTCCCGGAGTGGAGCTCTCCACGAGCGCGGGCCATCTGGCCGCCTTCGGAATGCAGCGGCCGTTGCAGGACGTGAAGCCCTGGGGGCCCTCCGAACAAGCCGTGGCGGCGGTCGAAGCCGCCGGAGGCACGGCGGTCCTCGCCCATCCGGTCCAGAAGAAGAACCCCTGGACCGACGAAGCCACCGCACACCAGGTGCCCGGCTTCGAGCTGTACTCCGCGGACACCTTCTTCCGGCAGGCGCTGCGAAGTCCGGTGAGCCGGCTCCTGCCCGCGTTGGGAGCCTCCCTGATCAATCCGGTGCATGGCGTGATGCTGCTCGTGGCCCCCGAGCCGGAACCCACCGCGCGCTTCCTGGAACTGGCGCGAGAGCGCCCGAGACTCGCCCTGTGCGCGCACGATGCGCACGGCCTGCCCGCGTACGAAGCGGTCTTCAGCGCGCTCGACATGGAGTTCCCACCGGAGCTTCTGTCAGGCCGGCTGTCCCAGGACGCCCGCGAAGCCGCCGCACAGGTCACGAAGGCCCTGGCGAGCACCCAGGCCCTCTGCGTCTTCCGAGCCCTGGGCGCCCCGGAAGGCTTCGCCCTGGAGGGGTACGACGCACAAACCCGTGAAGCCCCCGTGGGCACGGTGCTCACGGTGCGCCTCCCGGAACACCTCCCGGGAACGGTCGAGGTCCGGGTGTGGGGAGATGGCCGCCTGGCCCCCGACGGGCAGCACATCGAACTGACGGGGCCTGGAGTGGTGCAGGTGGAGGTCTGGGCGCACGCGCCCGGCCGCTTCTTCGGCCACGAGTGGCGACCCTGGCTCGTCCCCAGCCCCGTGCGGGTGGTGCCGAGAGCACCGGGCATCTGATAGAGCGCGGGACGTCGCCCATGCGCCTGCTCTACATTGTCGCCACCTACGTCCTCTTCGCGCTGCTGTTCCCGGTGCTCTGCATGCACCGGAAGACGCGTCACGGGCTGATGCAGCGGCTGGGCTTCTACGCACCAGGAGACCTGCCCCGGGGAGAAGGCCCGCTGTTGTGGCTGCACGGAGCCAGCGCGGGAGACCTGCTGGCCCTGGCGCCCATGTTCGGTCCCCTGCGAAAGCGCTTTCCCGGGTGCCGCATCGTGCTCTCGACGATGACGGACAGCGGTCATGCGATGGCAAGAGACCGCCTGGCGAAGCAGATCGACGGAGTCATCTACGCGCCCTACGACCTGTGGGGAGCGACAAGAAGGGCCGTAAGGGCCCTGCGCCCGGACGTGCTGGTGCTGGAGTACACCGAGGTCTGGCCCAACCTCATCCGGGCCGCGAAGCGCTCTGGAGCCCGCGTGGTGATGACCAACGGGCGTTTCTCCCCAGCGAACGTGGGGAAGTACCGGACGCTCTTCGGGCTCATCGGAAATCCGCTGGAGGACATGGACCTGCTCCTGATGAGACAGGACGAAGAATCCGACCGGGCAAGGACCCTGGGAGCGCCGCCCGAACGGGTCCTCACCACCGGAAACACCAAGTTCGACGCCCTGGCCGCGGGCCCCGCTCCAGAGGACGAAGCGCTGCGAACCGCGCTGGGCCTGTCGCCGGGCCAACCCGTGTGGATCGCCGGAAGCACGCACGAGGGCGAGGAAGAAATCCTGTTGCAGGTGTATCAGCGTCTCCAAAGTCGCTGGCCCACGCTGGTCCTGGTCATCGCGCCGCGCTACGTGAACCGGGCCGAGCGCATCCTGTCCCTGGCGAAGGAGCAGGGCCTGAACGCGGGCCTGCGTTCCCAGGGCAATCCGGACCGGGCCGCGGTGGTGGTGATGGACTCGATGGGCGAGTTGTCGCGTGCCTACCGTCTGGCGACGGTGGTGTTCGTGGGAGGCTCGTTCACGAAGCGGGGTGGGCAGAACATCCTGGAGCCGGCGGGGCAGGGCAAGCCGGTGTTGTTCGGCCCGAACATGGACAACTTCAAGGACAGCGTCGCGGTGCTCGAAGGAAACGGAGGCATCCTGGTGGCGGATGGAGAAGCCCTGCACGCCGCGTTGGAGGACCTGCTCGCGAACCCTGACCGTCTGAGCGCTCTGGGAGCCAAGGCCGAAGCCACGGTGCGCCAGATCTCCGGGGCCAGCGAACGCAACGCCGAAGCCATGGCCGCGCTGCCACGCCGCAAGGCCGGGAACGCGAGCCCATGACGCTCATCGTCCATCCCCACTTCCACAAGCGGTACACGGGAGTGACCCGACACGTGGAGTCGGTGGTGCCCGCGCTCGCGAAGGGCGAAGAGACGCGGGTCATCGGCACGGGCCTGACGGCGGACCTGCCAAGAATCTCCTGGAGTGAGTTGGTCCACCGCGCCCAGCAGGAGCCCATCGTCTGGCATGCGCACCGGAACAACGAACTGCTCGCGGGAATGCTCCTGAAGGTCCTCGGGGAAGACGTCCGCCTCGTCTTCACGAGGCACACGTCGGTGGCCCCGACACGCTTCACCCGCTGGCTCGCGAGGGGCGCGGACGCGCTGGTGTCGCTCACGCATCAGATTTCGGAAGTCATCGCGCTCCCGTCCACGGTGATCTCCCACGGCATCGACCTGACGCGCTTCCGTCCGCCGGAAGACCGGGACGCCGCCTGGAAGCGACTGGGGCAGGGAGGGCGCTACGGCATCGGCGTCATCGGGCGGATCCGCAAGGAGAAGGGGCAGGGCGACTTCATCGAAGCCCTGCGGCCCTTGTTGCCGGAGCGGCCGGAGTGGCAGGCGGTGCTGGTGGGGCTCGCGAAGGGGCCGGACCTCGACTGGGTGAATGGCTTGCGCCAGGGCATCGAGGAGCGGGTGAAGCTCGCGGGAGAGCAGTCCACCATCGAGCCCTGGTACCAGGGCCTGAGCATCCTCGTGCATCCGTCCTACGCGGAGGGCTACTCGCTGGTGCACGTGGAGGCGATGGCGTCCGGCTGTTGCGTGGTGGCATCGAAGCTGCCCTACCTGGACACGCTCATCGAGCACGGCCGCACGGGCTTCTTCTTCGAACCCGGGGACGTGAAGGGGCTGCGCGACCTGTTGGATCAACTGACCCGTGAACCCGAGCGAGCACGTCAGGTGGGACGCAACGCCGAAGAGGAAGCGCGGAGTCGCTGCGGCGTCGAACACGAAGCCAGTGCGCTGAGCGACCTCTACCGTTCGCTGGTGGAGCGCTGATGCGCATCCTGCACCTGCTGGCGAGCCCGTTCTGGAGCGGCCCGGCGGAGAACGTCGCGTTGCTGGCTCAGGCGCAGCGAGCCCTGGGCCACGAAGTCACGGTCGCAGTGGACCGGAAGCGCAAGGACATCGCCGCGGAAGAGCCCGCCGTCCCGCGCTTCCAGGCACTAAGCCTCCTGGACGAGGGAGGCCTCGCGCTGTCCGTGAAGTCGCCACCGTGGGAAATGTGGAGTGACCTGCGAGCCCTCCGCCGAAGGCAGGTGGACGTGCTGCACGCCCACTTCACCCACGATCACCTGCTGGCCCGCTGGGGAACGCCGAAAGGCGCGGTGCGGATCCGCTCCATCCACGCGCCCCGCTCGTTGCGCTCCTCCCTGCCCGAAGCAGGCGCCTACACGGTGCCGGCAAGCCACCTGCAAGCAAAGCTCGAAGGACGACACCGCCCCGTCCAGGTACTGCCCGCCCTGGTGGATCCGATGTTCGAGCCAGCGAAGGACCGCAAGGCCCTGCGTCGAGCCCTGGGCCTTGGTGACACGCACCTCGTGGGAATGATCTCCACGTTCCAGGAGAGTCGGCGTCACGCGTTGGGAGTCGAAGCCTTCGGTGCATTCGCGCGCCAGCGTCCGCAAGCCCACCTCGTGCTGGTAGGCGACGGCGCCCTGCTCGAAGCGACCCGGGCCCAGGTCTCGCAGAGGGGCCTCAAGGATCAGGTGACTTTCGCGGGCTACCAGCAAGGCTCCGCCTTCGCGAAGTGGTTGCAGGCGCTGGACGAGGTCTGGATCCTCGGCTTGGGGAACGATTGGAGCGCGAGGGCCGCGGCCCAGGCGCGAGCCTGCGGAGTCCGGGTGGTGGCGGTGAAGGAGGGAGCGCTCCCGGACCTCGCGGACACGCAGGTGGAAGCCCCCACGGTGGACGCCGTGCTCGCCGCCGCCCTGTCTGGAGCGAGCGCGAAGAGCGAACACCCGACGAACGAGCGCATCGCCAGCGACATCTTGGACCTCTACAGGCAGGCAGCGGAGGTCCGTCGATGAGCGCCAGTCCGGGCACCGGACTCAGCACGCGAAGCCGCCATCAGCCCTCGGAGGCCAGCGCTCCCACGGCCCTGGAGCGGGTCTTCTATCCGCCAACGCCGGAGCCCTGGACCCGCAAGGCCCTCCTGTCCCCCCTGTCCCTGCTGTCCTGGACCTACAGCGGAGCGGTCCGCCTGAGAGGAGCGCTCTACGACTCGGGCCTGCTGCGAGCCGAACAAGTCGAAGGGCTGCGGGTCATCTCGGTCGGCAACGTCAACGTGGGAGGAACGGGAAAGACGCCAGCGGTGCTGCACCTGGCCGAAATGCTGAGCCGCGAAGGGCGCAAGGTTGGCATCCTCACGAGAGGCTACGGCCGCGAGTCACCGGAGCCCCTGACCTTCACGGGCGTCGAACCCGCGCCCAAGGTGACGGAAGCCGGAGACGAACCCCTGTTGCTGGCGCGCAGATGTCCACGGGCCCGACTCTTCGTGGGCGCCAACAGGGTCGCTGCGGCGCGCCGGGCCAGGGATGAGTTCGGCCTGGACACGGTCCTGCTGGACGACGGCTTCCAGCACCGCCGCCTCCACAGGGACGAAGACCTGGTGGTCGTGGACGAATCCGTGGGCCTGGGCAACGGCCACCTGCTCCCCAGGGGACCGCTGCGAGAGCCACCCTCGGCCCTGCGCCGCGCCACGCTCCTCTGGCTGAGAGCAGCGCCCCCGTCGTCAGCACCCACGGTCTCCATGCCCTGGCTCGAAGCCATCACGGCCCCCAGGGTCCGGACGCGCTACGGGCCCACGGGCTGGTGGGATTCCTCGGGCACGGAGCACGCGACGAGCGCGCTCGAAGGAAGGCCGGTCCTCGTGCTCGCGGGACTGGCGAGGCCCGGAGGCTTCCTGCGAACCGTCACCGGGCTCGGAGCGGAGGTGCGAGACGCGGCCCTCTTCCCGGATCACCACCCCTTCACGGCAGCCGAGCTGCGCGACGTCGAAGCTCGGGCCCGCCGGGAGGGCGCGCTCGTGGTGACGACGGAGAAGGACTCGGTCCGGCTGCCGCCGGGTTTCGAAGCCTGGGTGGTGCGGCTGGGAGTGGAAGTCCTGGAGGGCGAGCCTCATCTGCGGCGAGCACTCGGGCTCCCAGCCGCGACGCGCGACTTGTGAGGGCCAGGGTGCTGTGGGACAAAGCGCGCCCATGGCCGCGGCCCCGTCCTCACGTCCGACAGCTTCGTCCTCGCGGTTGCCACTCGCCTTCGCGCGCCGCCGGGTGTTGCTGGTGGGGGATCTGGTCGCCGACCACTACCTCTACGGGCAGACGGATCGGGTGAGCCGCGAGGCCCCGGTGCTCATCGTCCGCTACGAGTCCTCGGAAGTGAAACTGGGCGGTGGCGCCAACGTGGCGGCCAACGTCCGGACGCTGTCCGGTCAGGTGACAGCGGTGGGCGCATTGGGCGTGGATCCAATGGGCCGGTCGCTGCGCAAGCTCTTCGAAACCGCGGACATCCAACTGCACGCGGTCAGCAGCCGGAGCATCCAGACGGAGACGAAGACGCGAATCCTCGCGGGAGGCGTGAGCACCACGAGGCAGCAGATGCTCCGCGTGGACCAGGGGCAGCGAGGAGAACTCCCACCCCGCATGCGCAAGGCGATTGCCCGGCAGGTGGAAGCCTCCGCGAAGGACGCGGACGCGGTGGTGGTGTCGGACTACGGCGCCGGAGTGGTGGGCGACGAGGTCCGCGAGGTGCTGAGGACGCTCGCGGCGAAGGGACTCCCCGTCTGCGTGGACAGCCGCTACGCCCTCGCGTCGTTCACGGGCCTGACGGTGTGCAAGCCCAACGAGCCGGAGCTGGAGGCGCTCACGGGGCGTCCAGTGCGCACGAAGGAAGATCTGCTGGAGGCCGGACACGCGGCGGTGCGCAAGCTGGGGTGTCAGGCGCTGCTGGTGACCCGGGGCCGGCACGGCATGGCGCTCTTCGACACGAAGGGTGGCGTGGACCTGATCCCCGTGCACGGAGCGAAGTCGGCGGTGGACGTGACGGGAGCAGGGGACACGGTCATCGCCAGCCTCGCGTTGTCGCTCGCGGCCGGAGCTTCGTTTGGAGAGGCAGCGAGGCTCGCGAACGTGGCCGGAGCCCTGGTGGTGCAGAAACCCGGCACGGCGACGGTGTCCCGGGAAGAACTCCTCGGAGCGCTGCGGAGCCCGCGATGAACACCCTGGACAAGCTTCGCCCCCTCGCGGCCATCGCGGAGGAACGGGAACGCTGGCGGGAACAGGGGCGCACGGTGGCCCTGGCGAACGGGGTCTTCGACCTGTTGCACGTCGGGCACGTCCGGTATCTGGAGGGCGCGAAGGCCCTGGCGGACGTGCTGGTGGTGGCGGTGAACTCGGACGCCTCCACGAGGGCGTACAAGGGGCCGGGCCGCCCCCACATCCCTGAAGCCGAGCGCGCGGAGCTGGTGGCGGCCCTGTCCTGCACCGACCGGGTTGTCGTCTTCAACGAACCGAACGTGCGAATCATCATCCGGGCCCTCAAGCCCGACGTGCATGTGAAGGGGACGGACTACACGCCGGACTCCATTCCCGAGGGCGACGAGGTCCGGGCCTACGGAGGGAGGACCGCGGTGGCGGGAGATCCGAAGGACCACAGCACCACGGAACTGGCGCGAAGACTCGGCCGCGAAGGCACGAAGTAGCCCATGGTCCTGGATCCAGTGCTGAGGCCCATCCTGGGCTGCCCCCACTGCAAGGGGCCGCTTGAACCGCAAGAGGGACCCCCGCCCGAAGTCCACTGCCTCCGGTGTCTGCGAGCCTGGCCCGTGGAGCAGGGCATCCCGCAGATGGTGTCTGAACGGGAGCGACCGCTCACCCCGTGAGCGAACTCCGCTCCGCGACGAACGACCGGACCTCTTCGGCCACGCGTTGTTCCATGCCTGCGCCAGAGGCCCCATCCACCAGGGGAGTCAGGTCCACCATGCGATGGGGCCCGACCGCATGGCCCCAGCGTTCCATGTCCATGCGCAGGAAGAACGCCAACGTGGGTGCGCCCACGGCGACGGACAGGTGCATGGGCCCGGTGTTGTTGCAAACGGTCAGACCCGCGGCCCGCATGAGCGCGGCGAGCTCGTCGATGCTGGTGGCCGGAGCAAGTTCCGCCCCCGGAGCCCCGGAGAGCACGGCCTGCGCCAACGCCTCCTCACCCGGCCCCCACGTGACGATGGGCACATGGCCCAGCGAAATCAGCTCCCGGGCCGCCGCCGAAAACGCCTCGGCGGGAATGCGACGCTCGCCCAGTCGCCCCCCGGGATTGATGACCGCGCGTCGAGGCCCCTTCCCAGCGAAGCCTTCCAGATAGGTCCGGAACAAGGCTCCGAGCACCGGCTCCCGGAAGGAAAGCCCCTGGGTGACAGCACCCTGCGTCAGGGGGGTGAGAAGGTGCGTGCGTTGGACGGCTTCGTGCCGGGTGTCGGAGCGGGCAGGCACCGAAACCGACTGCAGAAGGGTCACGGGCCAGATGCCCGGCCCGATGACGACCGCTTTGGGCCCGACCATCCGGGCCACGAGCGCACTCGTCACCGAAGGGGCGCTCCAATTGGCGCAGTCCACCACGGTGTCGTAGCCCGCACGACGGAGCGCGCGGATGCCGGGCGCCAGGGGGCCCAGCCATAGCAGCCGCCGGTCGAAGCCCAGGACGGCATCCGCATCGGGATGTCCCTGGAGAACACGGACCACCTTGGTGTGCACCAGGATGTGCACTTCCGGGGGCGGGTGGACGAGTGCCTTGAGGGTCCGCAGCAACGGTGTGGTGAGCAGGGCTTCGCCCACACGGTTGTCGGGCCGGACCAGCAGGACCTTGCGAGGAGGGGAGAGGGGCGCTCCGAGCGAACGACGACGTCCGGGCCGCCAGAACAGGACTGAGGCCAGGAGCGTCAGCGCCAGCTTCGCCCACGTTTCGAGCCGCTTGTGCCACGCCATCGCGGCGGACCCTACCAGAATTGGAATGGACACAAGACGCTGGCTTGACCTCGGGGCGGAAAGCCCCTAGCACCCCGCCCGATGCTCAAAAGCATGACCGGATTTGGTTCGGGCCGCGCCCGCGTGGGAGACGAAGAGGTCTCCGTGGAGGCGCGTTCGCTCAACCACAAATTCTGCGAAGTGAAGGTCCGGCTGCCGCGCGAGCTGTCTGCGCTGGAGCCCGCGCTCGTGAAGCTGGTGAAGGACCGGCTCGCGCGAGGCTCGGTGGAAATCCTGGTGCGCCGTCAGGCCGCCACCGTCTCGGGCAACGTCCCCACGGTGGATGTCGCCCTCGCCCGCGAGTACGCGCGAGCCTTCCGCGAGGTCGCTGAAGCCCTGGGAGTGACAGCCGAGGTGGCCTGGTCGCAGGTGTCCAACCAGCCGGGCGTCATCCGCCTGGAGGAGAAGGGCGTGGACGTGGAGTCCGCCACCCAGGCCACCCAGGCCGCGCTCCAGCAGGCCCTCGCGGCGCTGGAGATGATGCGCAACACGGAGGGCGAGTCCATCCACACGGACCTCGACACCCGGATGAAGCTCATCGAGGGCTGGAGCCAGGAAGTGGCCCGGCTCGCGCCGCGAGCGGTGAACGACTATCAGCAGCGGCTCACCGAGCGTGTGGCGGAGCTCGCGCGCGGCGTCGCGGTGGATCCGCAGCGACTGGCGCAGGAAGTGGCCCTGTTCGCCGAGCGCACGGACATCGCCGAAGAAGTGACCCGGCTGGCGACCCACCTCGAGCAGTTCCGGCTCCTCATGGCGAGCCCCGAGCCGGTCGGCCGGCGCATGGATTTCCTCGTGCAGGAGATGCACCGCGAGGTGAACACGACGGGCTCCAAGAGCCAGCACGCGGAGATCTCCGCGCGCGTGGTCTCGATGAAGGCCGAGGTCGAGCGCATCCGCGAACAGGTGCAGAACGTCGAATGAACGAACCCTCTGGACTCCCGCCTGGCTTGTTGCTCGTCCTCTCCGCTCCTTCCGGCGCGGGAAAGACCACGCTCGCGCACCGACTCCTGAAGGAGATGCCGGACGGCATCTTCTCCACGAGCGTCACCACCCGCCGGCCCCGAGGCAAGGAGCAGGAAGGGGTGGACTACCACTTCGTCGGGGTGGCCACCTTCCAGCAGAAGATCGAACAGGGAGAGTTCGTGGAGTGGGCCGAAGTGCACGGCCACTTCTACGGAAGCCCCCAGTCGGTGGTGGATGAAGCGCGAAGCCGCCGGGGAACCGCTGTCTTCGACATCGACGTGCAGGGCGGGCAGTCCATCAAGCGCAAGCACCCTGACGCGGTCCTCATCTTCGTGCTGCCCCCCTCCATGGATGAGCTGGAGCGCCGTCTTCGGGACCGTCAGACGGACTCGGACGAGACCATCCGTCGCCGCATGCTGGGTGCCCGCTCGGAGATCGAGCGGGGAATCGCGTCCTACGACTACATCGTCGTGAACGACGACTTCGAGCGCGCCTATCAGGAACTGCGCTCGGTGGTGGTCGCGGAGCAGTGCCGGCGGGGAAGGGTGGACCTCACCAAGCTCAAGTTCGGGGGCTGATCGCCTCCGGGGAATCGGTGGAGCGGGATCCGGGTTTACCCTCCACCACGTCGCGCTGCGCTGGCGAACTGCATCAAACTTCTTGCGCTGCCTGGTCGCCTGTTGGATAAGCCGCACACCTCGCGGCGACACGCAGGCGTCACTCCGGTGGCACTTGAACGGCGCAGCGAAGTAGGAGTGGAGAAGGCGGTCCTCCCGGGCCTTCCGATCCGAACAGGGCACTGAAAACGCCCGGTTCTATCGGTGACGGGAAATTGACATTCTCCAAGCCGGTTCTTAGATGGTTGCCGCAGGTTGTTGATCAGCGGGCGTCGAAGGGGTTGGAGCGGGTTGCTGCCTCATGGGAGGCGGAGCTGATGCGGTGGCGGTCGGGAATCGGAAGAAGCAGGATCGTTGTTGACCCTGAACGCGGCGAAGAGATAGAAGCCGCGCCCCTCACCCGGAAGCCCGCGCACTGGCGCGGAAGGTACTTCTGGGAGAGAGCAGCACCGACAAGAAAATAGGGCAGTCAACGCGGAGTTGACAGCGAGCGCGGCGGTGGTAGAAG